>NZ_JAJVKV010000011.1 GCF_024198175.1 Pyxidicoccus xibeiensis | reverse complement strand
ACGTACGAGGTCGCAAGCGAGCCGAAGCGGCCTGGTTGCTCGCACTCGTCGCCCACAACCTCCTGCTCGCCATCGCGCAAGGGTGGCTCGGCGAGCCGGAAGACTCATTTTTTCTCACGCCCTGAGCCCTTCGCTTGGGGAGACTCACGGCTCAACTCACGCTTGCTTGTCCATGCCAAGGCTCTTGCTGAACTCCCAGACGAGTATCCAGAATCGACTCCACGCGACCTCATCGTTCTTGCTTTCACGACGAATGGCCGCAATGGGGCCTGTGCTCATGCTCCCTCCGAACTTCTTTCGGAGGGAGTGTGCGAAGTCCGAGAGGAAGTCCTCGGTCGGCTCACCCAATTGGTGCTGTTTTAGGGCTACCGTGTAGCCATAGATTATGAACTGTAGGTTGTTTAGTTGTTTGTCACGCTGGTCATCTGCGCAGCCAAGATACTGCTCCATCAGCTTAGATAGTCAGGTATGGGTGGCATTTCATTCAAATCAAAACTCAATTGCATCTCCAAACTCCCAGTGCGCTGGCGGAACCAGTTGATCCAGGAGCGGCGTCGATCCACCATCCATCGCCGCTCCTTCTTTGAAGAGCCGCACATCTCGGTGCGTGCGCCCTGCCCACGTCGAGGCAGGTGTGGCATGGAGCTGAATTCTTTGCCAAGCGGTCCGCCTCCAGTGGGTACGGGCCGGGATGGCACCTGCGGTTCCAGTGTCGCCTACGGTTCGTTCGGCATGGTCTATCCGTCATCCTTCTCCGACAGCCCTCATGTGACTGTCGTCCTTCCGTCAAGGATCAGCAGGAGGACCAGCTTCTTCCCTCGGGACGCAGGGGGCAAAGAGCAGGTTCTGTGCTGCCCTCGGTTATGTTTTGCGCCCGCTGTCGCCCTGCAATTTCACGAACGAGGCACCCTCAACGCTTGAGAACCATCTCCTGGGCGCCGAGCTGCGCCTCGTAGTGGTGCCAAAGTCGTTCATATACATCCGCGAAGACCTGTCGCTCGTGATTGTTGCCATCGTGCCAGCGCTCGAAGAAGCCCTGCACAGCAAACTGAGGCGGCCCGCACCAATACCAAGCATCAACCTCTGCCTCCTCGCGCACCCAATCATTCGGTAGCCAGTCGTCAAGAACATCGAACCGAGAGCGTGGTACCAAAATGGGCTCGCCCTCGTCATTGACGAGCCGGAACTCATCCGTCAAGAGCGTCACAACAATGTACAACCGACCTATACTTATCGACGGATGGGTCCTGCCATCGGGCATTGATTCGTGGAGGTCGGGTCTAGGCTTGATGAGCATGGCTAGAAGGGATCCAGTTCCCCTTTGAATTTGATTCCGACTTTCATTCCATTGGGGCCCAAGTAGTAGTGAATTTCGCGACCGCCGCCATCCCACGTTTTCATCTTGCTCCAATCACCAGTTCTTCCACCAAACAACTCTTTGAGCCTTTCGATCTTATCAATCTCGCTTCCTCTGGCGATTGCCCGCGCCTGTGAGTTCATCTCCTTTGTGAACTTGATATCCTTCGCGGCCTCCGTCGTTCGTGCAGGCGCCCCCATTGCGGCAGGGGTTGGCGGGCCGCCACCCTCATTGGACATCATGAGGATGTCTAGGGCCTTCGCGCCCTTATTGCTCGCGTCCACCACCATGACACCGCCGACGCCCACCGAGACGGCGCCCGCTACAGTCAGCGGAACTCCCAGCACGGCTCCCCAGCCGCCGCTAAGGCCAGTTCCTCCCACCCCCAGCCCTATCGACCGCAGGCCGCCGGCCATGACGCCAAATCCCTCGAAGAGTTCGTAGATGCTCGCACCCCCCATGCCCACACCGAAACCCAGGCGCGCATCGTCCGACATGTTCTCCGGAAGCGGCAGCATGTAACCGAAGGGCAGCAGGCCCGCGCTGGCGCCCATTCCCATACCTGCGAAGAACTGTATTCCTCGGTAGTACAGCAAGGTGAGTCGCGCGTAGCTTTCCTGTTCGCTGATCAGCGGTACGTAGCTCGGAGCGCGTACGACGGTTTCCAACCCAGAGCTTTGTGCTTCCTCCTTGCCAGCGTTTCCTGAACCGCCGCAGTCCGTGCAGGAGTCAGGCTTCGCCATCATGACGAAGACGAAGTCAAAATTACCCTTCATGCCGTCGAAGAACCCGCCTCCTTGTCCGATGTCCGGTGAACGGGAGCCGGCGGGCGTTCCACCACCGAAGTCTCGAGATACCCATCCACCGTACCAACTGTCGTAGTACGTCACCCGCTCCGTGGCGACGAATCCTGATGGATCCGTGAAACGCAGCGGATTGTTGAAGACGTAGCTGTAACGGTTGAATGACTGGCCGAACAGTGGTGCCTGTACGAATGGGTCCGGGCTGAGGAAGCGGCCCAGTTGCGGGTCATACATCCGTCCGCGCATATTGATGAGCCGCAACTCGTCGTCATGCTCATGTCCCGTGAATCCGTTCCTCACTTCTCCGGGGACCGCGATTTGCGGCGCGGTCAGATCATCGGGTCGGCGCCGCTGCCCAAAGGGGTCATACTTCGACCGGCCCTCCACCGTCCCAGCTGCGGTTGTCATGGTCTCCATCGAGCCCTGATGGTCCGCGTGGAGGTACAGCCATTTTTCTTGAATCGCCGACGCCCCGGGCGCCACCATCCAGAACACCTGGGCCAGCGCCCGTCCGGCGCCCATGACTTGAAAGGCGTGGACTGTCGAACCGTCCGGAGTACGACGCTCCTCGTACAGTCCACCGACATACGTCGTCACCGAGCCATCCGTGCTCCGTTTGACCGTCCGGCGATTGTGCGCATCATAGCGAAAGGATGCCGTCAGCGCGCCGTCCGTTACCGAGGTCGGGAGGCGGAAACCGGTGTACTGCACCAGTCGGCCCGGTGCCTCAACTTGGTTGCCCGCCCCATCGTAGCGGTAGACGCCCACGGCCGAGCCCGTCAACGCGTGTGGGCCGGCGGTGTCCGCTCCATAAGAATAGCTGCTGCCCACGCCAGTTCCTTGCCTCACCGTGCGCGACAGCAGGTTGCCCAGGTCGTCGTAACCGTAATCCAGCACCGATGTGCGGCAGTTCTGTGTCACCGTCCAGCGTGTCAGCCGGTCCAGCGCGTCGTAGGCGAAGTCCTCGGAGGTCTTCGCTAGCCGGTCATGCCGGCTGCGCAGATTCCCGTTTGCCTCATACGTGTAGGCAAGTGCCTGGACCGGCGGACCCGCCGGCCCGAGCTTGGAGTCGATGAATCGCAGCCGCCCCATGACATCATAGAGGCGGCGGGTCACCACTCCATTCCCGTACGTCTCCTGGGACAGCTGTCCCGTCAGGGTTGCTGCATCCGCCTTCCAATGCACCTTGCCTGAGGGGGCGGGCTCCCGCACGACGGTCAATTGCCCGTTCCAGGCCGAATACGCGTACTCCATTGCCAGCCGAAGACCCGACACCGCCGGATACACCACCTGCTGCAACCGCCCGTGTGTGTCATAGCGCTGGATGAGGGCGTAGATTCGGCCTTCCACACTCCACGTCTCCTGGATGGGGCGGCCCAGGCTGTCGTACGTGTGGGTCACGCCAATGTCGTCCAGGGAAGTGCTCGGATCGCCCTTGCGGGTGCTGCCCGTCAGCCGTCCCAGCGCGTGAGCTCCCACATCCCACTGGAAGGTGGACTCGCCATCCTTGCTGGTGAGCCGGATTACGCGCCCATGCACGTCGTGCTCGTACGCGGTGGTGTCGCCATTGCCGTCCCGCGTCTCCACGACGTCGCCGAACGCATTGTAGCGCGTCAGGTCCTCGCCGGAGTCCGGGTCTAGCAGGCGGGTACGGCGGCCCCATCGGTCGTACTCAAGCACCACCTCGTTGCCCATTCCATCGCGGCTCTTGCGCAATACGCCGAAGGGCCCGTACTCGTAGGTGGTGGCCACGGCAATACCGGCCTGCTTTTCGTCCTCGCTGCGAATTGTGCGTCCGTTCGTATCCACCAGTTGCCGGGTGACATTGCCCTTCTCGTCTACCGTGCGTGTCCACACGCCCTCCGGTTTTGCCTCGTAGCGGGTGGTGACGGAAGTGCCATCCGGATGAGTGGCCTGGATCGTGCGACCCAGCTTGTCGTACTGGAACGACGTGGTCACCGGCTTCGTACCGCCCCGTGGGTTGGGCGTACGTACCTGCTCCAGCCTTCCGAATCCGTCGTACCTCGTGAAGACGTCGACGTAGACGTTTGTGTCGAAGCCAAGACTGCGGCTCGTCACAACACGTCCGAGGCGGTCATACCCCGTCCAGGTCTGTTGCCCGCCCTCGGTCTTTGAGTGCACCTGGAAGGCATGCGTAGAGCCGCTCTGCCGAGTGTAGTTGACGGTGGTGTCCGCCAGGGTGGGCCCGTCCTCTGACCTCAGTCGACCCAGGCCATCGTACTTCCACTCCGCTCGCACTCCATTCTCATCCACGCTGGCTGCGAGCACGCCCAGTCCCGGATGATAGGCGTACTGCACCGTGTGGCCCACAGCGTTGGTCACTGATGATGGGTACGTCCTGTCCAGCGGGTCATGCCCGAAGGTGGTGGTGCGGGCCGGAAGCCCCACCGCTTCGCGCACCACCTGGGAGACCAGGCCATCCGCGTCCCGAACAAAGGTCGTCGTCAGCCGCAGCTGCGGGTCTCCAGGCTCAAGGAGCTCCTTCGTCAACAGCCCCGTGTCCGGCGCGTACTCCAACTGCCGGGTGCGCGTGGTGGAGGTGCCACCGATAGTGCTCGTCTCCCGTATCTGGGTAGGCAATCCTACGAGCCAGCTCGACTCGGTATTGGAGTACTCGGCGTTCCAGGTCAGCTCATCACCGCCGACGGTGCTCTGCGTCGTCGCCAGCAGGTTGCCATAGGCATCCTCGTACCTCCATGTCGTGTTCGTGGTGCGCGAGAATCCGCTCGTGGAGGGGAGTTGCTGAGCGTGGATGCGCTCCGTCTCTTCCCCGCTGGAGGGGAGGATGGTCATCACTTGCGACACGCCGTTCGATCCAGGACGCGTCGTGGTGCGGTAGATCAGCGAGCGTTCGCGCACGATTTTCCAGCCGTTATCCATCACCGACATGCTCTCGCGGATCGGCTTCAGGGCGTACGGGTAGTGGGTGCCCACCATCGTCTGATGGTCGTACTCGGTGCGGACGATGCCCCCCGTTTGCACGTCTGTGGCCACCACCGCCGCGAAGCCCAGCCATCCTCGCCCGGCCGCGTCCACCCGGCCATCCTCGTAGAAGAAGCGGGTGGTTCGAGCAGGATGCCCTTCGCCTGCGTCCACCAAGTGCTCGCCGACAACCCAGCGGCCCTTGCGTACGCAGGGGCGTGGTAAGGCGCAGCTTGTGCCGGCTTGGTAGACCGTGGAGTCTGTCAGTGGCTTGTAGAGGAAGGTGGTCTGCGCCCCCAGGCTGTCGTCGGCGCGCTGCAGAAGACCCGGCATGACACCCGTGCGCTTGTGGATGCGAAGCGTGCCGTTCACCACCTGGGCCAGGTCCGGTAGTCCATTGCCGTCCACATCCAGCACCTGCGAAAGGACGTAGCCCGCCGGAGTGCCACGGCCCACCGGAACGGTGACAATCCAAACAACGAAGCCATCATCGCGGGAAAGCAGCACCACGGGGTTCTGCTGCGGGCGCTCCCCGTCCATCAACAGGATGTCCTCGCGCCCGTCCATGTCGTAATCGAGCACGCGAACGCCGTTGTCCCGTGTCCACGACCTCGGTGCCGCAGCGGCCGGTAGGGTCTGCGCCACCGGCTCGGCAAAGCCGTTGCCTGTGTTGAGCAACGTCTCGATGACCGCCCCCCCCGCCAGAGGGGAGCGGATGGCGTCCGGCAGCCCGTCTCCGTTGACGTCGGCGAACAGGTAGACCTTCTGATTGACGTCCGTCCGTACCAGAGTGGTCTCCTGTTTGGAGAAGGCGCCGTCGCGCTTTTCGACGGCCCAGTAACGTTTGCCCACGGTGACGGTGCCAGCGGGTGGCGGTGTGTATTTCTCTGTGATGAGCAGGCTCATCCGTCCGGTGCCATTCAGGTCCAGCGAAAAGCCGATGTTGTCGTTGTAGTTGGAGGTGCTCACCGGTAGGAAGGGCTGGAGATTGCCAAGTGTGTTGGGACGGTATGAGAGCTGTGGACGTCCGGATGGCTGCAACAGCACCTGGAGGAACTCGATGCTTCCATCGCCTTCCAGGTCTGCGAATCGCACGTCCCCTGCCTCGCCCGTGTCCACCTGCTGAAAGCCACTGGCGCTGCTCAGGTAATTGAGGAGCTGTCGTGACGGCGACGGGCCGCAACTGAGCTTCTGCACCATGCTGACGTCGGTACGTCCATCACCGTTGAGGTCGAGCCATCGGCCGTTCTCACCCTCAATAGGAGATGCACACGCCAACGGCAGCGCCGTGTCCACGGGGGCGCCCAGGCCCGCTCCAGAGGGCAGCGCATGGCGCACGACCCACTTGAACTGGGCGTAGCCATTGACCGGGTCCGTCGTGCCGCTCGGCTTGCGATACAGCAGATCATCCCGCCCATCACCGTCCACGTCAGCTGGCTGCAATATCCAGATGTCACGGTCACCGCTGGAGCCGGCACGGTCTGTCAGGTCGTCGGCGCCTGTCTGGAGTTCCTGATGTTGGGGGCTGCTGCTGGTGTAGGTAAAGGATAGGGGGGCCTTGCAGACGCTTGGAGTGGCACCGTCGCACTCCTTGACGGTCGTTAGTTCACTTCCAACCGAAGGATCTGAGAAATAGGTGAAGCGATAGCTGCGCAGTAGACCGGGCGCTTCCGGCTTGGGCCCATACATCTCCAGCCCAGAGAGGCGCCTGCGGGCCCTGAGCTTGAAACCGGAGACGAACGATGTGCGCTTGTCGGGCCGGTCCGCGTAGGTGAGGAGGATGGAGCGCCGCGGGAGTGTGCCGGCACCCAGCGAGGACCCGGTGTATTCTATTCGGGTCAGCAGGTGCTCGTAACCGAGGTGGGGTTCGTCGTCCTGCTCACCGTCTTCCTCGTTGTCCTCCTTGGATAGGGTGTAGTGCATCGACATGTAGTTGCCGCTGCGGTCCTCCACCCTAGCCAGTGCCCAGGCGTAGCGGTTGGCCAAGCCGTCGCGTGTGGTGCTGAAGGACGTCTCAGCCAGTGGGGCGACGTGGATACGCTCTCCCGCGAAGGTGGACCCATTGAGCTGGCCGTAAATCAGTACCTTCCCGTCCTTAAGGTAGACCCTGAAGAGAGTCGGACCCAGTGCGTCCGTCTCCAGGGAGACCACCTTCGCGAAGCTGTCCACCTCGGTGCGGTACTCTGTATTGCTCGCGCCGTATGCGCCTCGAACCGCAACCAGACGCTGTCCGTCAAGGCAGAATGCATCCTGCGCGGTGAACGTAATAGGTTCGGCCACGCCGTCCTGGACCACCGTCTTCTTGCAGCGGGTGATGCGAGACATGCCGGATAGGCTCCACCCCGCACCCAGCACCCCGCTACCTTCATTACTATTGTAATTCAGCGCTAGAGAAGGCTGTAGACCCGCGCGGCCTTCGGGCACCCACAGTGGAATGCGGAAGGTCGCCGCGCCATCCGGCCCTACTCCGGAAGTGCCGCTCGTGTTGCCCACAGCATTTCCATCCGAGTCGGTCTCGGTTGGAAGAATAACCTCTGGCGGCAGCGCCAGTGGCTGGCGCTGCCGCCGTGTTTCTGGCAACTCCTGACTACTTGTCGCCGGCTTGCCGTTGTCTGGCCCGCAAGCACCGAAGACGGACGCGGACACCACAATCAGCACAATCAGCCGCTTCATCGTACCCACCCCTCGAATCTCAAAGAAGCCGCACATCACTGCCCGCAGGTGTCAGCACCCGCCCGTTTCAGGGTTGGGCTGGCAGCAGTAGTTCCTGAAGCAGGGGTCTCCCATAGGGCACGTGCCGCAGTCGTAGGTTCCACCACATCCATCCGAAACGGGGCCGCAGTCCTTGCCCCTACATGCTGCCTCTTGCGAGACCGGGACGCAGCAGGCGGTGGTGTCAGAACGGCAGACGTCGCCCTCGTCGATGTCGTCATCACAGTCATCGTCCTCGCCGTTGCAGGTCTCTGCGGGCCCGACGCAGACTCCCCACCGGTTGTCGAGCCAGACTCCGCCATTGCTGAGCCGAACCTCGCAGACTTGGCTCACCCCGGAACACTCGCCGACAGAGTTGGTGCAGGAGCGAGTGATGCTGCCAGTCATCCCACCAGGAGCGTTGTCGACGACACCGTCCAGGTTGTCATCGCAGGAATTGCAGTCCTCGGGGCGTGCCGTGGCGGGCTGACAGGGACCCGCACTGCCATCTGCGCGGCACTCAGCGGTGGAATCTGGACAGGAAACACCCAACTCCCAGCACGTGCGGCGGGTCCCCGCCTGGAACTTGCACACGTACTGTCCGCTGACACAGGTTTCGAGACCACTGCATCCGACCGGACTGCTGCAGGTGTTGCGTGTCAGGCTTTCGTCCACCAGTCCGTCGCCGTCATCATCACAGTTGTTGCATGCCTCGGCGCCAGCGTTGCATCTCGGTGCGGCCGAGCAATCGGAGGCGCACGCCCTGGTGCCTGGTTTGCTATCGCAACCCACGCAGGCTGCGACACCCCCGCAGCCTGTGCATGCACTCCAAATACCTGCCGTGCAGGTTCGCGTGCCGCCTTGTCCGCAGGCGTTCGGATTGCAGGCTTCGGCCAACGAGTTGTGGTTCGAATTATTCCATGCGTTGTCAATGGAGCCATCCCCGTTGTCGTCGCAGTTGTTGCAAGTCTCTGGTCCAACGTTGCAGCCTGAAGTGCCGCAATCCTCGTCGCAAGTCTGGGTTCCCTGTTTGCCGCCGCACCCCGTACATGTCCGAGTCCCGCTGCACCCGAGAGGTTCCCATGTGCGGTTGTTGCAGACCTCCCTCATCACGCAACCATTGCTCATGGTGCTGGAACGGGTGGCTCCAGCCGTGCACTCGGCCTCGGCTGACTGGGGCATGAGTCCGAGGGCAAGGATGGAGATGACAGCGACCAGGGTGTGCACTCGGCTCATGGGCGATGGGCAACCTTTCCGGGCGCAGGCTGCCAATTGACCGGCGGGCCCGAGCGCGAATGTGACGGAGAGTGAACTCCGTGGCGAGGGCGCACTCTAACGCATCGCGTTGCGAAAGCGTCAAGTGGCGAACAGATGGAGTGCGGCCGCAGCGCGTTCGTAGCGGCACGGACTCGTGGTCCCGTCATCGGAGTGCAGGTGCAACGCACAAACACCACGGGGCCGCCAGACCCGGGAAGTGTCCCGGACCTCGCGGCCCCGCGGGCCCCGCCCTTCACCGTGCCGTCAGGCGTCCGGTGACTGGACGATGAGCTTCTCCTTGCCGCACACGTCACAGCGCACGTGGACGAAGAGGTCGTCGTCGCTGTCCTCGGGCACCTCGCCCTCGGGCACGCCGAGCTCCGCCTTCGCCAGCGCCGCCACCTTCGTCGGGATGTCCTGCGCCTTCAGCGCCTGGACGTACGTCATCTCCCGGTCATGGCACTCGCGCGTCTCCGGCCCGTTCAGCCACGCCGGCTCCATGCCCTCCGGCAGCCGGCTCACCAACTCCAGGTGGGACACCGACTCGGCCAGGTACGCCAGCCGCCGCAGCCGCGACTCCTCGGGCAGCGCGGAGAAGACCTGGAAGCCCTCGAACAGCGCGTTGCGGTCCTCGCCCGTCGCCGCCTGGGCCAGCTCCATCGCCGCGTCGCTCGACTCCAGCGCCTCGTCCCAGTTGTTCTCCGGGTTGAAGCCCGCCTCCAAGAGCGACGTGTACAGCTGCGTGGCCGCCAGCCGGCGCCGCGCCTCCTGCAGGTGGTCCACCACCTCGTGCGTCAGCCGCAGCTCCAGCAGCGCCCCCGTGGTGCGAGGGTCAATCTGCCCGGTGAGGTCATCCACCTCCACCTCTTCTCGCAGCGCGCCCTTCAGCACCTGTGCCGCGGAGAAGCGCGCCATCGGCAGCACGCCCACCTCGCGCAGGTACATGGCCGCCACGGCGGAGTCCTTCGCCCCCATCCGCAGCGCCTTCTGCGCCCGCTCCACCACCGCGGGGTCCGCCGCCGGCTTCTTGTTCTCCAGCCGCGTCTTCACCGCCTCGCGGTAGAGCGTCTCCAGTGAGCTGCCCGGCGGCAGCCGCTGCGGCAGCAGCGGGCGGAGGCCCGGCACGTCCAGCACCCACAGCGGGGGCATGGCCATGCGCTTCAGCCCCCGGAAGAAGAGCGAGCCGGGCGGGTCCTGCGGGCGGAAGGGCGGCAGCTCCTCCCCTCCAGACGGCTCGCCCTGCATGACCGCGGCGGCCTGGGCGCCCAGCGCCTTCTCGCGCTGCTCACGGGTGAACGCGGTGATGCCCTGGGCGGGCGGCGGGGGCGGGGGAGGGGCCTCCTCGCCGTCCAGACCGACGACCCGGTCCATGTCCACGTCGTCCATCTCCACGTCGTCCAGCCCCTTGGCGCCCGTGAAGTCGCAGCGCAGGAGCTTCAACTTCTCGAACGTGGCGCCCTCCAGGTTCGCGCCCCGGAAGTCGCAGTCCTGGAGTCGCCCGCCGTGGAAGTAGGCGTTGGAGAGGTCCGCGTCCCGGAAGTTGACCTTGGACAGGTCGCACCGCTCCCATTCGGAGCCGATGAGGCCCAGGCCGGAGAGGTCCGTGTTGGCGGAGAACAGTTGGGTAAAGGTGGCGCCGGTATGGTCGGTCGAGACCTGGCCGGACTTGCGCATCCGGTTCCATTCCGCCGAGCCACTCTGAAGAAGCTTCTCGATACTTGGGGCTTTCGCCATGGACCCCGGATTATTCGTATGGTCTGGTCCGCGCGCCAGCACAAATGATCGAGTACCGAATCGAAGCCGACACCGCCGGGATGCGGCTGGACAAGCACCTGCGCAAACGGCTCCCCAATGTTCCGGTGAGCCACCTCTTCAAGATGATTCGCACCAAGAAGGTGCGGGTAAATGGGAAGCGTGCGCAGCCCGAGCAGTTGCTAGCCGAGGGAGACGTGCTCACCATCCGCGGCGACGAGCAGCAGCTCACGGCCGACGACCGTCCAAAATCGGACCGTCCGACGCCGCCGCCCCCGCCGGTGGACCCCAGCCGGCTGGTGATTCTCAAGGAGGACGACTGGCTCATGGCCGTGGACAAGCCCAGCGGGATGGCCGTCCATACCGGCAGCGGCATCACCGGCGGCACGCTGGTGGACTATGTGCGCGCCTACCTGGGCCCCAAGGCCGTCCGCAACGACTTCGCCGCCTCTCCCGCCCACCGGCTGGACAGGGAGACCTCCGGCGTCATCCTGGTGGCCAAGCGCCGCCCGGCGATGGTGCACTTCACCGAGGTCTTCACCCACGGCCTGTCGAAGAAGCGCTACCTCACCCTGGTGAAGGGGAAGATGCCCAAGGATTCCGGGGTCATCGAGCTGCCCCTGTCGGAACACCAGCAGACGGCCGAGTCCAAGGCCCGTCGAGGGGTGAACATGCAGGACGCCGTCACCCGGTGGAAGGTCGTCAAGCAGTCGGGCGACGCAGCGCTCCTGTCCTGCTCCATCGAGACCGGGCGCACCCATCAGATAAGAAGGCATCTGGCCGCCATCGGACATCCGGTGGCGGGGGACAAGAAGTACGGAGACTTCGCCTTCAACCGCGACGTGCGGGCGCGCTGGGGGCTCAAGAGGTTGTTCCTGCATGCCGAGCGCATTGAATTTCCGCACCCCGAAGGCGGGGTGAAGGTGGCCGTGGAGGCCCCCCTCGCTCCCGAGCTCCGGGACGTGCTCAAGCGGGCCGCATTGGTGCCCTGAAGCCCGCAAGGTTCCGAAACGCGTATGGCCGACCCCAAGACGACTGACCGCAGCCGCTCGAAGCTGGTGCTCGACGGCGTCCCCCCCAAGCGCTGGTGGAAGTTCCTCCTCAAGGCGGCAGGGTGGCTGACGCTGACCGGAGCCACCGCCGCCGTGGTGGCCGTGACGGCCGTGTACTACGTGTACTCGGAAGGGCTGCCCGCCATCCCCAAGGTGGACGAGTACTGGCCGCCCATCGTCACCGAGGTCTACACCGACGACGCGGTGCTGGCCGGCGAGTTCTACAACGAGCGCCGCAAGGTGGTGCCGTACGAGCGGATTCCCAAGCGGCTCGTCCAGGCCTTCATCGCCAGCGAGGACTCCAGCTTCTTCGACCACTTCGGCGTGGACGTGCTGGGCACCGCGCGCGCCGGCTTCAAGACGGTGGGCTCCAAGCTGGGCCTGCGCTCCGGCGGCATCCAGGGTGGCTCCACCCTGACGCAGCAGACGGCGAAGGCCGTCCTCATCTCCGCGGAGGGCTACAAGTCCGCCACCGCGAAGACGCTGACCCGCAAGATTCGCGAGGCCATCCTCGCCCTGCGCCTGGAGCAGGCGCTCACCAAGGAAGAGATCCTCTACCTCTACCTCAACAACGTCTTCCTCGGGCACCACAGCTACGGCGTGCAGAGCGCGGCGGAGAACTACTACCGCAAGGACGTGCGGGACTTGACGCTGGGGGAGATGACGCTCATCGCCGGCCTGCCGCAGGCGCCCAGCCGCTACTCGCCCTTCCTGCGCCCGGAGGCCGCGCGCAAGCGCCGCTCCTACGTGCTGCGCCGCATGCTGGACGAGGGCATGATTTCGCAGGCCGAGCACGACACGGCCAACGCGGAGCCGGTGAAGGTGTACCCGGTGGAGGACGTCTTCCACGAGTTCGCCCCGTACTTCGTCGAGCAGGTGCGCAAGGACATCGTGGACCGGTACGGCAACCCGGTGCTCCTGAAGGAAGGCCTGAAGATCTTCACCACCATGGACAGCGAGCGCCAGCGCGCCGCGCAGGACGCGGTGCTGGACGGCCTGCTGTCGGTGGACAAGCGCCAGGGCTGGCGCGGGCCGGTGCAGCAGCTCACCACGCCCGAGGACATCAAGTCCTTCCTGGACCGGGCGAAGAAGTCCATGGGCAAGGAGGAGCTGCGGGAGAACCGGCTCTACGTGGCCGTCGTCACGGCGATTGACTCCGACGGCAAGGGCGCGGACGTGCAGGTGGGGCCGCACCAGGGCCGGCTGCCGCTGCTGGGCATGCGGTGGGCGCGCAAGGTGAACCCGGAGGGCTACTACCCGGCGATGATGCTCTCGTCGGTGAAGCGGGCCATCGCCGTGGGCGACGTCATCGTGGTGCGCCACGTGACGAAGAAGGACCTGACGGACGACAAGGAGCAGTGGGACAAGAAGCTGGCCGAGGAGATTCCGGAGGAGGGCGTGAAGCTCTTCCGCCTGGAGCAGACGCCCGAGGCCCAGAGCGCGCTCGTCTCCATCGACCCCCACCGCCAGTACCTCACCGCCATGGTGGGCGGGTACGACTTCGACGACAACGAGTTCAACCGCGCCTTCCAGGCCTGCCGCCAGCCCGGCAGCTCCTTCAAGCCCTTCGTGTACTCGGCGGCGATGGAGCAGCTCAACTGGACGGAGGCCACCGTCATCGTGGACTCGCCGATTGTCGAGCACGACCCGGACAACAAGGTGTCGTGGAAGCCGGCGAACTACAGCGAGGAGTTCGTGGGCGACGTGCTGCTGCGCACCGCGATGATCAACTCCATGAACATCCCCGCGGTGAAGACCTTCGGCGCGGTGGGCGTGAAGAACATGGCCGCGTGGAGCCAGAAGCTCGGCATCACCACGCCCATGAACATGGACTTCTCCGCGGCGCTGGGCTCCTCGTGCGTGTACCCGCTCGACCTGGCCAACGCCTACGCGACGTTCAATCGGTACGGCCGCAAGAAGCCCACGTACTTCATCCGCAAGATTGAGGACCGCTGGGGCCGCACGCTGGAGGACCACACCGCCTTCGACGACGCGTGGGCGCCCCTGCAGGACCGCGTGGCCGCCGGCTATGCGCGCCTGTTCGAGCCGGGTGAGCAGGTGATGAGCCCGGAGACGGGCTTCATCCTCACGCACCTGCTGCGCGGCGTGGTGCTCCAGGGCACCGGTGGTCCGGCCACCAGGCTGGGCAAGCCCGCCGCCGGCAAGACGGGCACCACCAACGACTCGTTCGACGCGTGGTTCGCCGCGTACACCCGGGACCTCGTCACGGTGGCGTGGGTGGGCTACGACCTGAACCCGCACCCGCTGGGCCGCTACGAGACGGGTGGCCGCGCCGCGCTGCCCATCTGGCTCGACTACATGAAGCGCGCCCTGGAGGGCCGGCCGCAGTCCGAGTTCTTCCCGTGGCAGTCCATGGACCTGGTCCGGCTCCACATCGACAAGAAGACGGGCAAGATTGCGCAGCCCGGCGCCAAGAACTCCGAGCTGATGTTCTTCAAGAAGGGCACCGAGCCCAAGGACGCCGTGCCCGACAAGAACCAGGTCGACGTGGACCAGTTCATGATGGGCGCGCAGTAGTCTCGCGGAAGCGGCGGGCGGGCTCCAGGTGCCGCTCCAGCGCCGCGCGCAGCGACGCGGTGTCCGGCCCGGCCTCCAGCACGGAGCGCGTGGCGGTGGGGACCACCTGGGCCTCGCGGCCGGCGAACAGCCGCTTCAGGTCGTCGAAGCCCGCGCCCTGCGCGCCGATGCCGGGCGTGAGCATCAGCGCGCCGCCCAGCCGCTCCACGACGCTCCTGTCGGAAGGGGGCAGGGTGGCGCCCATGACGGCGCCCACCACCGGCGGCGCGCCGTTGCCGGGTTGCTCGTTCAGCTCGCGGATGCCGTCCGCCAGGGCCTCGGCCACGGTGCGGCCGTCGGCGCCGGTGGACGTCTGCAGCGACGTGCCCTCGGGGTTGGACGAGCGCACCACCAGGAAGGCGCAGGCGCCGGACGCGCGCGCCCGCTCAATCGTCTTCACCAGCGCGCCCAGCCCCAGGTAGGGCGAGAAGGTCGCCGCGTCCGCCTCGTACGCGCTGCCCGCGCCGAAGAGCGTCTCCGCGTAGGCGTCCATGGTGGAGCCGATGTCCCCGCGCTTCACGTCCAGCAGCGTGAGGGTGCCCACGCTCTTGAAGTGCTTCATCACCCGCTGGAGCACCTCCAGGCCGGCGGGGCCGTGCCGCTCGAAGAAGGCGCTCTGCGGCTTCACCACCGCCACGCGCGCTCCGGCCGCGTCCGCCAGCCGCTCGCAGAAGTCCGCGAGCCCCCGGGCCGTGTCGGGCAGCCCCCAGCGGGTGAGCAAATCTTTCGAGGGGTCGATGCCGAGGCAGAACGGGGAGCGCTGCTCGGCCAGGAGGGTGAATCGCTGCGCGAAGGACTGGGGGGACGTCACCGGTCTACCTCCAGGGGCGAGGGGAAGTCAGCGCAGCCGGCGCGCGGCCGCGTCGAAGAGGGAGTTGGGCAGCACCTTCACCAGGCGCGTGGGGAGGGCGAGCTGCCAGGGGAAGGACAGCTCCGTCTCCCCCCGGAGGATGCCCCGGCCCATCAGGTCCACGGCCGCGTCCGTCTCCATGAGGAAGGGCATGGGGAAGGCGTTCTGCGCCGTCATCTCGCTCTTCACGAAGCCGGGGTAGACGCAGGTGACGCGCACGCCGGTGCCGCTCAGGTCCACGCGCAGGCTCTCCATGAAGGTGGCCAGGAAGGCCTTGGAGGCGGAGTAGGCGCCATGGCCCGCCAGCCCCCGGAAGGCCGCGAGGCTGGAGATGCCCACCACGTGCCCGCGCCGCCGCTCCACCATCTGCGGCAGCACGGCGCTCAGCGTGGCGGCGGCGCCGGTGACGTTGGTGTCGATGATGGCGCGCACGCGCTCCCACTGGAGGCGCTTGCCGTGGGTGATGCCGCCGATGCCGGCGTTGGCCACCACCAGGTCCAGCCCGCCGCACTCGCCGTCGAGCTCGCGGATGCGCTCCATCGTGGCGTCGGCCTGGGTGACGTCCAGCTCCAGCGGCTCCACCGTGGCGCCGGCCGCCTGGGCCTCGGCGGCCAGGGCCTGGAGCTGCGGAAGGCGCCGTCCGGCGGCGAACACGCGCAGGCCCCGCTTGGCCAGCCACAGCGCCAGCCCGCGGCCCAGGCCGCTCGAGGCCCCCGTCACCAGCGCCGTCCGGTAGCTCATCTCCGCCATGCCGTCCTCCCGTGTGCGAGGGGCTTCTCGCATGGTTGGGGACGCGGTGGGACACAAATCCGTGTCACCCCGGGCTCCCATGCCCCCCGGCCAGCAGTGGTCCGGGGCCCTGGCTGCCCGGGTGGACCCGGGCTCGGGCCACCCCGTCCCCGGAGCCCCGGAGCCCCCGGAGCCCGGGAGCCTGTTGGCTGGCGGGCGCGCGGCAGGCTCGGCCCGGCCCACGGCCGTCCCCGGGGGCTGGGCCGCCAGGACACTGGCGAAGGATTCCTCGCCGCCGCACCTTACGGCCTCCGGGGAGGGTGCCAGCATGACGGTGTGGAACTGCGTGATGGCCGTCGATGACGACGCGGACATCCTGCTCGCCTTCAAGGACGTGCTGGAGATGGAGGGCTATTGCGTGATGCTGGCCCGCAGCGGCCGCGAGGCGCTGGACCTCCTGCAGCGGGGCGCGCGCCCGGCCGTCATCCTGCTGGACCTGATGATGCCGGACGTCAGTGGCTGGGAGTTCCGCGAGCGGCAGCTCGCCGACCCCTCGCTGGCCTCGCTCCCCGTGGTGGTCATCTCCGGCCAGGGCGTGAGCGCGCGCGACGTGGCCACCCTGGGCGTGGCCGGCTACCTCAAGAAGCCGGTGGACCTGGAGCAACTGCTGGGCACCGTTGAGCGCTACGTGCGGCCGCGGCAGTCCCAGCCACAGCACGCGTGACGGGGCGCGACCTCAGGCCGAGAACAGGTAGCCGCGGGGCTCGTAGGCCTGCTTCACGCGCAGGGTGTGGTGGCGCTCCACCGCCAGCCGGCGCAGCGACAGTGGTTGCGGCACGAAGAGGATGCCGGGCGAGTCGCGGCGGGTGAACACGAACTTCCCGCCCTTGCGCACCGTGCAGCCCACGTCGAGGTAGAGGTGGCGCTGAATCTGCGCCGGCTCGGTGGTGCTCCAGTTGAACTGCCCCAGTGCGTCCACGGTCGTCTCGTACCGCTCGGCCACGCTCTCCAGCGTCTCTCCGTCCCGGACGCGGTGCTCGATGAGGCGCGCGAGGAAGCGCGGCTTCGAACCCGCGTCGCCCGCCTCCGCCTCCTCGTCGCGCGGCGGCGGCAGGCCCTCCACCTTCACCAGGGCCAGCGTCTCCGCCAGCGTCGCGCCTTCCAGGTCCGAGCTCACGGTGGCATGGCCCGGGGGAATGCCCTTCAGCTCGATGAGGCCGTCGGAGTCGGTGGTGGCCTGCTTCTCCGAGTCGTCGGAGAGCAGGATGCGCAGCTTGAGGCCGGCCACGGGCGCGCCGCTGACGTCGTCCAGGACCTGCACCTTCAGCCAGCGCGGCTCCTCCTGGGTGGGGGGAGGGGCCACGGCCAGCAGCGCCTCGGGGAAGGCGGGCGCCTGCGTGGAAAGGGGCAGGGGGGCTCGCGCCAGTCGCAGGCTCCCGAGTGAGAACAGCGCGGCGGCCTGCCGCGCGACCTGCTCCGTGGACAGCGGGCCGAACGACGCCAGGTGGCCATGCGCGTAGAGGACGTTGCGCAGCGTGCGCAGGTTGCCCTCATCCCGCGAGAGCTGGTGGAGGTGGCGCTCCAGCCACCACCCACGACCGGCGGAGACGTCCTCATGACCCTCGGGAAAGGGCTCATGCGCCTCGAGGATGAGGTACTCGCGGTGCCCGTCGCGGAGCCGGAAGCGCAGGAGGCTCATGGGTAGCTGCTCCCGTTCCAGCGGAACGTCTTGCGCCGGTCACACGCCAGGTCGTGCATCCCCTGGGTCATGCTCGGAAGGACGCCCAGGCTCTTGCAGCCGGACACATCGCCGACCTGCTTGCCTCCCAGGAAGACCTTGCACGACAGCGCGCTCCAGCGCTCCCATCCCGTGCACTCGATGCGCTCGTCCTGGCCGTCCCCGCTCAGGTCGTAGGCCAGCGTCTCCACCGTCTCGCCGGGGCTCGTCTCCCGCTCCTTCGCCAGCTTCCAGAGCTGCTCGGCGGTGAACTCGAACGAGACGTCCAGCAGGGGCGTCTCGCGCTCCTCGTGGAGCCGGGCCTTGTTGCCGCTCAGCACGAAGGTCTTCTGCCCCTCCTCGTCATCGAGGGTGAACGTCACCTTCCCGTCCGACGTGCCCACCCTCGGCGGGCCCATGCCGGAGCAGTAGGAGTTGGTCACCAGCGGCTTGCCGTTGGCGGCGACGGTGGCGAAGAGGTAGCAGGGCTCGCAGCAGTTCCCCACCGTGTAGACCTGCACCAGCGCGTCGTCGCGGCCGTCCTGGTTGAAGTCGTCGACGAGCAGAACCTCCAGCGCCTCGAAGGGCTGCAGGTCGGCCCGCTTCCCATCGCGGCCGGGCGGGAGGTTCTCTTCCAGGTCGATGGCGACCAGGCGGCTGTCGCCCTCCACGGCCTCCAGCCGCGAGCCCTTGAGCTGGCGCGAGAAGCTGTTGCGCTCCCCCCGGCCCACGGCCCAGCGCGGCTTCGAGGCCCCTTCCGGGGGCGGCAGTCCCAAGGCGCGCCGGATGACGGGTACGTCCAGGCTCTCGAACTCCTGGTCGTGGACGGCGTACTCGAAGCCGGAGGCGGCTTCCTTCCACGTCCCGAGCACGACGGAGAGGAAGTCCTTCCGGGCCCCGATGGCGAGGAAGTCCTGCCCCCGGCGCTCCAGTGTCCGGGCGGTGAACGGAGGCCCGGGCAGCGCCGCCTCGGCGAGGCAGGCGTCCTGCTTCGCCGGGTCCGCGCACTCCGCCGGGCGCCAGTCCAGCTCGTCACCGCTGTCGCGCTTCGACAACCGGTCGAACTGGAGCGCGAGGTAGTGCTTCTTGACCGCGGACAGGGCGGCCGCGTTCTCCGGTGCCATGCCGATGGCGCGCAGGGCGTGGTCCAGCCGCTCCACGGGCCGCAGGTCCGGCTTCTCCGCCGCGGCGAGCGCCTCTTCCACGCTCGGCTTGTCGGGGCCGACCCCCTTCGTGGGGATGTAGCCCTCCTTTCCCAGGCAGCTGACGTGGAGCGCGAGGGCGAACTGCTCCGGCTCCTTGAGCAGCGTGCAGGCCGTGCCCTGGGGAAGCTCCATCAGCACCTCGCTGTCGGAGGGCAGCTCCTTCCGGAGCTTCATCCCGGACACGAGCACGTAGCGGACCGGGCCCTTCACCGCGGGCGCTGCCGGAGCCTGGGCCCCGGCAGCGGGCTGCGGGGACGGTGCCTCTCGGGACTGTGTACAGGCCGCCAGCGACAGGGCCGCCACGACGGCCCGCCAGTCACAACGCATCGACTTCCCCCTCTTCCACGGCGGGCTCGCGCTCATTTCCGCAGGCCCTTGCCAACCTCGTAATGCGCCTGCACCTTGGCCGTAGCGTCCGCCTTGGTGATGTAGCCCTTCTTCTCCTTGTCCAGCCCGTCGTTCGCCTTGTACGCCTCCGTGCCGCCCGCGTAGCAGACGTACGTCTCGGGCTTGCCCATGGCCGCGGGACAGAGGATGGCCATGTAGACGTCGCTGAGTGTCTTGAGGGGCCCCCTGTTCCGCTTCTTGGCGCGGGCCATGTACTCGTGGACGTAGTCGAGCTGCTCGAGCTCGCTCATCGCCTTCAGCTCCGACAGCGTCTTGCCTAGGTCCTTCGCGGCAATCTTCGTGAACTGGATGAGCCCATACGCCTGGCGGCCCGCGCTGTTCTGCTTGTTCGCCTTGAAGGTCTCCCCCGTCTCGAAGGCCATGCAGGCCATGAGGTAGTCCGGGTTCATCTCCAGGTCGGCGCAGATGAGGAGGACCTTCTTCCGGAACTCATCCGGGACCAGCTGTCCGTAGAAGATGGTGCCCGCCGTCTCTCGCGGCGTGCCACCGAACTCCACGGTGATGGGCTTGACCTCCACGGTCAGCACCGTCTGCTCCTTGTTCAGCACGCACGCTTCGAGCCGGTATCTGCCGTGGGTCCCCAGCCGCTCCACCAGCTCCGGGTCCGTGATGCGCGCCACCAGCCGGCCCCGGGAGTCGCACTGTCCCCCCGCGCCCTTGGCCAGGTCGTATTGGAAGCGCACGCGCCGCAGCAGCACCGGCTCCGGGAAGTCCGCGAAGATTTCGTAGAGGCGGAAGCCCAGCGTGGCGCCGTTCTGCCCGTTGGGGATGTGGTTGGCGCGGCACCGCACCAGCAGGTGGGACGTGGCATCAGTGAGCTCCACGGTCTCCCGCTCGAGCTCGCCCAGCCGGGGGACGCAATCGTGTGGGATGGAGAAGGCGGGCGGCGCGGCGCACAGCTCCTTCCACAGCAGGGCGTCCGGCACGGTGACGGCACCGTGGACACTCACCTGCTTGCCGAAGATGCGCTTGTCGTTCAGGGCGATGAGCGCCTCGTGCAGGTGCGGGTTCTGGTCCGACGCCTTGGGGCTGAGGGAGACGAGCTCCGCGTTCGTGGCCGCGTCGCGCAGGGAGTAGGCGGGCTTCGCGTCCTTCCAGTACTGGGTGTCGCCCACCAGCTTGATGGCCACCAGCAGGTTGCCGTCGCGCACGCCGGCGGTGACGCGGCCGAAGTGGGGCGTTCGCGTCGGACGGACCTTCTGGTCCGCCAGCTCCTGGGACGCCACCGCGGTGGCCAGCTCCTTGGCGCCCTTCTTCGCCTTGTCCTGCTTCTTCTTCGGGGGTGGTTCGAGCCAGAGCTGGTCGTCGTCGAAGGGCAGGAACGCCGCCTCGTCATAGTCCATCACCGCGCTGACGGGGACGTACGCCTCGGTGCCCGTCAGCGTCCGGGGGATGCGCAGCAGGGCGAAGTAGTTGTCCGGCACCGGCCCCGGGGTGAAGAGCTGTGAGAAGTACTCGGCGGCCGACGCGACGGCCTCCGCGGGCCGCGTGAGCGGGTTCATCACCAACGAGCGGACCACCGCGTCCCGGTCATGGTGCGCGTGGCTCCACAGGGTCAGCTCCAGCGGCAGCGCGAAGTCGGGGTCGACGTTCTCCACCTTCGCCGTGGCCCGGCCAAAGCCCAGCTTGAAGCCCGCCAGCCTGGGCTTGGGGAACTTGATGGCCTGCGCCTTCTCCCAGACGACGTAGGCCACCTCGTCCCCGTCACTCTCCGGGATGACCTCGAGCCGCAGGTCGTAGGCGCACTCCGCCTGGGACGTGCTGAGCCAGGTCAGCAGGGGCGAGCCGTCGCTCTCCGCCGCGCAGCCCACGCGCCACTCCTTCGTCGAGGTGTCACCGGCGGGCCACTCGAAGATGGAGAAGGCCAGGGCCTCGTTCGTGAGGCCTGCCTGGAGGGCGCCGCCCGGGAAGGCGGACAGCCGGAGCGTCGCGTTGGCCACCTTGTCGCCGCGCCTGGGCGTGAGCTCGAGCTTCCTTCCCAGCAGGACGCCCTTGTCGTGGTGGGTGTCCGGGACGTCCAATGGGTGCTCATAGGGCACCACGCCGTTGACGGTGCAGCGGGCGGCGAAGGGGAAGTCCGGGAGGACGCCGAGCCGGACCTGCCCCTTGCCGAAGAGCCCGCACTCGTAGAGGTCGAACTCCACGTCGAGGCTGCAGCCCTTCTCGGTGCCCTGGAGGGGGACTCCGTCCAGGACCGCCTGATTCAGCTTGTCCTCCTTCGCGGCCGCGGGGCCGGCCAGGATGAACACGCGGCACTTCGTGTCCGCCGGCAGGTTCTTGTGGGTGCCCTTGAGCTGGAGCCGGTACTTGCGCCCCTTCAGCTCGTAGCTCGCGAGCGAGAGCTGCAGGGTGGTGGGGGCCACCGCCATCAGGTGGATGACGCCCTCCACCCCCGGCTCGAGCTTCAACTCCAGGCGCTCGGATGTCATCAGAGGTAACCGCCTTCACCCTTCCAGGGGATGTTCTGAAGCTCGGGCCACATTCCCTGGAAGGGCTCGTTCATCAGCGCGTCTTCCTCCATGCTCGGTGGATGGAGGGGGGCGGGAAGCTCCAGCGTGGCGTCGCGGGCCAGGGACTTGTCCGCCTTCGCCACCGGGACCACCCACACCGTGAACCGCTGCTCTCCCTTGAGCGCGACCTTGACGTCGGCCAGGTTCAGCTCCGCGCGGATGACGCCCTCTGCGTCCGTCAGGGCCACGCCGTCCTTGATGGAGGTCTTGTACACGAGGCTCTTCTTCTGGAGCGTCAGCGGCGGGGGGCGCTGCGTCTTCGCGTCCACGGGCGCGCTGGCGCTGGAGACCTCCAGCTTGAAGCCCTTGCCGGAGGGCAGCGCCTGGGTCCGGAAGATGACCGTCAGCATGAACGCGTCATCCGCCCTGGGCTGTGTCTCCAGCAGGGCGTCGGGCTGCATGTCGTAGCGCAGCTCCTCCGAGTCCGGAACGTCGACGCGCTCGCCCTTCAGGGGCGCGTCCTTCTTCGCCTTCGCGAGAACCGTCAGGACCTGGTTCTTCGCTTTCTCTTCCGTGAAGAGCAGCTTACGCACCACCCGGGGCGGGTCGGCGAGGATGGAGGACCTGGGATTCTTGTCGAGCTCCGCGATGCCCAGGTGGATGACGGGGGCGGTCGCCTTCCAGAAGGCCGTGGTGCCCCCCAGGAACGGCACGACGAACTGGACGCCGTCCGAGGTGAGCCGCACCTGCGGCCGCCCGAACATGGGGCGGTGCAGCACCTCCGCCACGCCCGTCGACCACAGCTCCAGGAAGCCCGCCTTCGACTCCCGCTTCAGCGCCTCTTCGTCCACGGCCTCGACGCCCTTGCCGAGCGACTCCGCAGACAGCAACCGGGAGTCCCACGTGAAGCCCCCGTTCGGGAAGAAGCAGCCAAAGCGCACGGCGAGCTGGTCTTCGTGGGTGAGCCCCTCGCGCAGTTTCTCGAAGGCCGCGCTCGCGTTGAAGTCCAGCGCCAGCTCTCCGGGGTGGCGGCTCTCCCGGGGCGGCTTCACCCGGATGAGGATGAGCCCCTTGCCCGCCTCCTCGGCGTCGTCAATCCAGCCGTCGTCCTTCGCCCGGGCCACCGCCGCGCGCAGCTTCTCCAGGCTCGAGCCCGTGAGCTGGAGGGACAGTCCGTCCTCGGCCAGGGCGGACAGCGTCACGACCTGGCGCGCGGAGTAGGCGCACTGGATGCGCTCCACCGCCTCGACCAGGTCATGGGCCAGCACGGGCTCGGCCTTGCCCTTCGCGGCGTCGACGTACGCCTGGTACGTGAAGTGCTGCGTGACATAGGTGCCGGCCTTCTTGACGCTGCCCTTGCGGAGGAAGCCGTCCACCACCGCGAAGCCGAGCTCCTCTTGGATCGCGGTGGTCTCGCGGGCGTAGACGGGGATGGCCAGGCCGGTGGGCTTGAAGAGGGCCGCGTCCGTGGGGACGGTGTCCGTCTGCTTGCCCTTCCAGGCCCGGACGAGCACCCAGCCCCGCAGCACCCGAGGACAGTTCTCCCGGAAGGCGACCCGCCAGGTGAAGGTCTCGTCCCCGCGGCCCACCGGGGCCTCGTCGGTGGTGGCGGACTGGGTGCCGTCCTCGCCCATGGGGGCCGCCGCCTTCATCAGGGAGGGGGTCAGGCCCGTGTGCTCCAGCGAGCCGATGGCGCGCGCTTCGCCTGCGTCGAGCACCCACGTGCCCCAGCCGGGCAGCTCCACGGGATGGGCGAACAGGCCGTCCTTGAACTTACCCCGGGCGAGCTCGAGCGTCTGCCCGCCGTGTTGCACGCGCACGGTGACTTCGTGGTCGCCGTACCCCCGCTGCACGGCGGTGGCGTAGACGAGCTCGCCCACGCGCTGGGGCTCATGCGCCTCCCTCGCGGGCAGCCAGCCAATCCCGACGACCTTCTGCTCCTCCTCGGAGTACCAGAGCGGGGCATCGAGGAACCGGATGAGGCCATGCCGCACCATCAGCATCAGCAGCCACGTGAAGGTGACGGGGTGCGGGTTGTCGACGAGCGAGTCCCTGGGCAGCTGCTCCGCGTCCGGCCCATCCACGAAGAGGCGCTTCTCGCCTCCTTCGGCGCCGCCTCCCCTGGGACCCAGGACGGCGGTCTCGTCGTGCGCCCACCAGCCGACGGCGTTCGCGTACTCCTGGATGAGCGCCTGGGCGTCTTGCTCCTTCGTGGCATCCAGGACGGAGCTGCCCAGGCGCAGCCGCTTGCGCGCCTTCAGGTGCGCCCGCACCTGCTTGACGATGTTCTCCGGGTACCACTCGTTGAGGTGCCGGAGGACGACGTTGCGCCAGCGGACTCCCGCCAGGTTGCGGAAGTGCTGGACGTCCTGCTTCAGCTTGTCGCCGTCACCGCTACCCCCGGGCTGGACGTGGAAGCTGCCCAAGGCCTTCGGCTCGACGAAGACCTTCCGGGCGCGGGCGGGAACGTGGATGCGGACGCTGGGCTTGCGCCCGTCCCAGCGCACCTCCTGGGGCGGGAGGTCGGACGGCTCGAAGGTGAACCGCAGCTCGTAGCTGCCCGCGGTCAGGATGCTCTTGTAGTTCTCGATGACGACGTCGACGGGGTAGCTGGGCTGGGCCGTCGGGGCGTCGTCCGAGGCGGTGAACGGCAGCGCCTGCGCGGACTCCAGCAGTTGCTGGAGCGTCTGCTGGCTGTAGGTCTGCCGGAAGTCATCGAGGAGGTCCTGCTGGCCCGGCGCCGCCTGCCTGGACAGGCGCGCGAGCGCCAGCAGGCCGTCGAGCTCCGCCTCTTCGCTGCCGCCCCCCTCGCGGACCACGGGCGGGTCGAAGAAGTTGTTCGGGTTCTTCTCCTCGAACAGCTTGAAGAACGGCTTGCCGTCCTCGGAGAGCCCGAGCGCCTCCTCCGCGAAGGAGAGGAACTGCTGGAGCTGGTCCGGGGCGCTGGGGGCGAGCACCTCCCAGTGGAGGAAGCCGTCACCGCGCGCGCTGCTCCGCTCGTCCAGGTAGCCGAGCACCTCGCCCGCGCGCACCTTGAGATAGGGGTGGCACAGCGTGACGACCTTGCCTCCGACGAGCGCCTCGTGCAGCTCCGTCAGGTCCCGGTCCGGCTTCTTGAGGACGCCTCGGACCAGACCCTCGCTGCCATCGCCCAGGTCGAACAGCTCGGGCTTGCCGAGCCCTGCTCCCAGCACCTGCCAGCCTCCGCCCAGCCGGGGGATGAGCTTCGGCGTCTCCTCCGTGGGAGCGGCCATCCCCTGCGAGCCCTGGAGCCAGCGCACCTGCTGGAAGGCCGGGTGCCGGGGGTCGACCACCGTCAGACTGCCGTCACGGCGCGCCAGCATGTTGAGCCAGCCCACGCCCTCATACGTGTCCACCCGGCTCCAGTCCGGGGGCGCCAGGTGCATGTAGAGGCTGTAGAAGGTGAAGCGCCGGAGTTGCTGCCCACCCTGGCTCCCTTCCTCTCCCGGTGCCTTGCGGGGCCGCTCCTCCACGTCGTGCCGGACGAGGATGAAGGAGTTGTGGTTGCCCGCGAACTCCCTGGACAGCTCGTTCTTCTCCAGTCCTGCCTTCGCCGCGTCCTTGAGCCCGGGCTCGGGGAGGGCGTTCGCCAGGCGGACGGCCACGACGTACCCGGGCGCCAGGCAGCGCACCTGTCGGTTCGGCGCGGGTGAGGCGTCAGCGGCGGCCTGGGCGGGCTTGAAGCTCGCGAGCTCCAGGTGGACACCCGAGTGGAGGTTGCGCTGGCTTCCCAGCGGGAAGAGCCCCACGCCCGCCTGCTCCGAGCACACGTAGCAGTTGGCCGGACGCAGGCGCTCCCGGTGCGTGTCCATGGGGAAGCCTACGGCCTTCGCCACGTTGCTGAAGAGGAACCCGTCGGGCACGGTCGTCGGCTTGAGGGAGTAGATGAACGTCCCTCCCTTCTTCTCGTCGCCGTCCCAGTAGTCCATGTACAGGTCGTCTTTGACGACGCTGTGCGTGTTCGCCTCGAAGAGCTTCCGGGCCCGGATGAACACCAGCGAGGCCTGGGCGGTGTGCCAATCCCCGCGGATGATGCGGATGATGTCGTGCTCGCCGCGGAGTTTGCCCTGGAGGAACGCCTCCTCGTCGGTTCCTCCCCCGGGGTTGAGCGCGGTGTAGATGTTCGGCTTCCTGCCGGGCTGGTGCACCTTGTCGTTGTTCGTGGAGGGGTCGGCCACCACGAGCCACAGGTGTCGGCCCGTGTCGTCCGCAATCCACGCGTACCCGCACACCACGATGAGGTGGATGGGGGCCGCCTCCCGCATGGAGAACCCGGAGTAGAAGATGACCGGGTTGTTGGCGTTGAGGGCCTCCAGCATCAGCGAGAGCTTCGCGGGGATGAGCGCGGGGGTGCTGGCGAGCAGGGCCGCCTCGTCTCTTCGAGAGGGCTTCAGATAGGGCAGCAGTTTGCTGGGCGAGAACCCCAGGACATGCGACGCGTTCAGCTTTTCCGTCGCGGAGAAGTCGGGTGGTGGCACAACCACCGCGAGTTCGAGCTGCTCGGAAAGGTCGGAGACCCAGGCCCCTTCCAGTGCCTTGTGCGGAGAGTCCGTGGGCACCTTGTGGAATGCGCGCTGCCCGCCCGGGTAGCGCAGGTCCACGTAGTGTCCCTGCCCCGCGTCCCAGTGCGTGATGAGCTTCGACTCGAAGTCGGGGCCCTGCACCACCTGGTAGTAGTTGAACACCATGGAGCAGGCGGTGCGCCCGCACCAGTCCTCGGGGCCGCCGGTGTAGTGCTGGCCCAGCAGTGGGACCTTGAGGATGTGGTACTCGTCCAGGGCCGACAGCAGCTGTGGGGAGAGTGGATACTTCCAGTTCGGCCAGTAGCGCTTGAGCGTCATCGTGGAGCCTTGAAGCGCGTCCAGCCATCAGGGACACGGGTAGTAGTGCTTGCGGGCGTAGCGCCGGAGGTTGCTGGTGAACAGCTCGTCACCCAGAGTGGCGATGTCCTTGCCGCCCGTTGGTGGCTTGAAGAGGAGCTGTTTCGTGCTCTTCGGAGACGGGAGTTGCTCGACCAGCGTCAGTCGCAGGCCTTCCTCCGCCTTTTCCACGGCTGAAAGCCAGCCCCAGCCCTCCTTGGGAAAGGAGACCCGCCACCTGCCGTGGGCGTCCCCCTTGAAAGTAAGGAGGAGCGGCTTCTTCTCGGGGCAGTCCCACAGCATGTCGAAGGGAGGGCCCTCGCCGAACCCCCGAGGCTTCAAGGCGGGCTCCAGCCACGCCCACTCGTGAGGAATGGAGTTCAGGAGGGCCTGGGAGGTTTCATCCAGGACGAACTGGCCCAGTGGTATCGAACCCGGGTCTTCGCTGCAGGGCGCGTACGTGCCACAGATGGTGAAGAGGGCCTTCTGCAGCACATCCGTGGGCGTGAAGCTCTCCTCTGCGAGCACCGTGTAGGTCACCAGGACGGTCTCCGGAAACTCCGGGTAGGGGCTCGTGGTGTACGTCCCGCGGAAGACCTTGACGTGCTCACGGTTCCCGAGGGCCACGACGAACAGGTGATCCCTGCCCGCGCCGTCCGCTCCGATGCCTTGGATGAGTTTGGCGATATCTAGCTTGATGCAGGAAACCTCGGACATGAGGTGGCAGCGAATCGTGAAGGTCCGCTCCTTCGCGGGCTTCTTGTCCGCGGCGGCCAGCTCCAGCTGGCGTTTGTAGAAAAGCTCTCCCAGGAATTTCCGCAGCGCGATGTCTCTGGGCTCAAGGGTGGAGGCCCGGAGTGCGCTCTCCAGCCGCTGCTCCAGCGGGAGCCGGGTGTCCTTGACCTCGGCCAGATATGGCTCCACCGAGGGCTTCTGCGGCCCCATCAGTGAGGCCGACACGTAGCCCGGCTTGCCGCCGCAGCACACCTGGAACCACTCACCCTGCGCGGGCCCCTTCTGGCGACACGCGGTGCCGATGGGCAGCTTCTCCACCACCTCCGCCTGGGCCGAGGGCTCC
The DNA here is from genome assembly GCF_024198175.1 of Pyxidicoccus xibeiensis. Taxonomy (NCBI): domain Bacteria; kingdom Pseudomonadati; phylum Myxococcota; class Myxococcia; order Myxococcales; family Myxococcaceae; genus Pyxidicoccus; species Pyxidicoccus xibeiensis. Next base: position 319,920 of record NZ_JAJVKV010000011.1, on the reverse strand, counting down.
TTGCGCAGGTTGAGCGATGAGCCGAGCACGTAGAGCAGGGGCTCCGTGCCGGCATCCGCCGCCAGGGCGACTCCCGCGTCGCCGGGCTTCGCGACACCGGCATCCGCGGGCTGCCCGGCACCACCATCGGCCGCGGCCGTCGTCGCGAGCAGGAGACTCAGGAGCAGGGAGGGCATGCGAGGTTCCATGGGCCGTGGGACTCTGTCTGTTCGAAAACCCAGTCAGGGTGACATGCCCCTCAGATGCCTGTCCATGCGCGCCCGGAGTGGACGCGGGGCTCCGCTCACACTTCCAAGACTCGCGGCACTGCCGGGAATTCACCGAGCATTTTGACTCAGTAGTGGGGTGTGGGCACCCCGGCCGGTGGTGACACTCTGGGCCACGGATGACGGAGCAATGCGCGCTGCCTGCCTACAGCATGGACCAGTACGGCCGCAGCGCCTCGCGGCTGGCGGTGAGCGCCTGCTTCGCGTCCGCGTGCGTGGGGCCGGTGGGGAAGCCGTCCCTGCGTCCGGCGAGCACCTCCACGCAGGCGTGCACGGACTGGGAGAGCCCCTCCAGCGAGTAGCCTCCCTCCAGCAGCAGCACCAGCCGGCCATCACAGACGCGCTCGGCCAGGGACTTCATCGCCGAGCACATGGCGGCGAAGCCGCGCTCGGTGAGGTCCATGCCGCCAATCGGGTCATGCTGGTGCGGGTCGAAGCCCGCGGACACCAGCACCAGCTGCGGCCGGTACGCCTCGGCCACCGGCAGCAGCAGCTCCTCGAAAATCATGCCGTAGTCGGCGTCCGAGTTGCCGCCGGGCAGGCCCACGTTGAGCGTGTAGCCCTCGCCCGCGCCCACGCCCACCTCGGGCGCGGCGCCGGTGCCCGGGTAGTAGGGGTACTGGTGGATGGACTGGTACATCACGTCGCGCCGCCCGTAGAACGCCGCCTGCGTGCCGTTGCCGTGGTGCACGTCCCAGTCGAGCACCAGGACGCGCTCGGCGCCCAGCTTGCGCCCGGCCTCGGCGGCGACGGCCACGTTGTTGAACAGGCAGAAGCCCATGGCGCGGCCGGGCTCGGCGTGGTGCCCCGGCGGGCGCACCAGCGCGAAGGCATTGCGCGCGTGGCCGGCCATGACGGCCTCCACGGCCTGCACGGAGGCCCCCGCTGCCAGGCGCGCCGCGTCCACGCTGTCCGGCGACACCTTCGTGTCCGGGTCTATCCGCGCCTCGTGCCCGCTCAGGCGCCCCAGGTAGGCGAGCAGCTCAGGGGTGTGCACCGAGGCCAGCTCCTCGCGCGTGGCCGAGCGGGGCGACGCCATCACCGTGCCCTGGACGGGGGTACTGGCCAGCACCCCCAGCACGCGCTGGAGCCGCGCAGGGGACTCCGGGTGGCCCTCTCCGGGGTCGTGCTGGAGGAAGAGGGGGTCGGTGAGCAGGAGCGTAGCGGTCATCACTTAGAACCTTACGCATCCATACGGATGGAAGTCAGGTCCCTGGAGGGCCGGCCGGGTCTCGGTCCTTGCCCTGCCGGTGATTCCCTCCCTACAGTGCCCCGGCTTGGCTCAACGCTTCAAGAAACCCGGCCTGCGAAGCCTGCTGCTCGGCTCCTTCGCCCTGGTCCTCGCCCTCATCCTCGGGACGCTCTACTTCGTCATCCCGTCGCGGGTCGAGGACCACCTGGCGACGCGCCTGATGACCCATGGCGAGGACAAGGCGCAGCAGATTGCCAGCGTGCTGGCCGCTCAGCCCGAGGCGGATCTGGCGAAGACCCTGGAGAGCGTGCTCGCCGGGGACGACGACTTCGACGTGCTCGCCCTTCTCTCCGCTGACGGCCGGGTGGTGGCCACCCACCCCTCGCCGCCCCCTGGCTGGTTCCTGCCGGAGCTGGCGAAGGCCCGCTCGGAAGGAAAGTCGCTGGAGGAGCTGCGCTTCGAGAACGGCGACAAGCTCGCCACCAGCGAGGTGTCGCTGCGGGAGAGCGGGGAGGGGCAGGCGCTGGTGGTGGTGGACTTCTCCACCATGGACACGTTCGTCAGCGAGCTGCGCCAGCTGGTGCTGCTGGCGTTCGGCATCGGCCTGGCGCTCTTCCTGGTGGTGGCCTTCTTCATCTCCCGCGCGTTCATCCTCGTGCCGCTGGACGCGATGATGACCATGGCGCGCCGGCTGGCGGAGGCGGACCTCACCGGCCGGGTGGAGGTGGGGACGCGGGACGAGCTGGGCCTCTTGGCCGAGGCGCTCAACCGCATTGCCCAGAGCTGGCGCGACACGCTGGGCCGGGTGCGCGGCGTGTCGGACGTGGTGGCCGGCGTCGTCGAGCAGATCCACCGCACCGGCACCACCGTGTCCACCGGCGCCTCCACCGTGCAGGCCCGCGTGGAGGAGACGTCCTCCTCCATGGTGGAGATGATGGCCTCGCTGCGCGGCATCGCGGAGAATGTCGAGGTCCTCTACCAGAGCGCCGAGGAGAGCAGCTCCTCCATCATGGAGATGGCCGCCACCAACGACGAGGTGGCGGAGAACGTCCAGGCCATGGCCGCCAGCGTGGAGGAGACCACCAGCGCCATCGAAGAGATGACGTTCTCCATCAAGGAGGTGGCCAAGAACATCCAGGAGCTGTCCGCCTCCACGGAGGAGACGTCCTCGGCCATCAGCCAGATGGACGCCGCCATCGGCCAGGTGGAGGCCAACGCCAAGGAGACGGCGCGGCTGTCCGAGCAGGTCTTCGAGGACGCGCAGACGGGTGTGGAGTCCCTGCGCAAGACGCTGTCCGGCATCGACCGCATCAAGGACACCAGCCGCACGGCCGCGGGCGTCATCGACAGCCTGGGGCGGCGCATCTCCGAGATTGGCAACATCCTCAACGTCATCGACGACGTGGCGGAGCAGACCAACCTCCTGGCGCTCAACGCCGCCATCATCGCCGCGCAGGCGGGCGAGCACGGCAAGGGCTTCGCGGTGGTGGCCGAGGAGATCAAGGACCTGGCCGAGCGCACCGGCGCGTCCACGAAGGAAATCGCCGAGCTCATCCGCAGCATCCAGGAGGAGAGCCGCAACGCCGTGGTGGTGATGAACCAGGGCGTGCGCAACGTGGAGGAGGGCGTGCAGCTGGGCCGCGAGGCGGAAGGGGCGCTGCGTAAAATCAACGACAGCACCCAGAAGTCCACGCAGATGGTGAAGGCCATTGCCCGCGCCACCGTGGAGCAGGCACGCGGCAGCAAGCAGGTGACGGCCTCCATCCACCGCATCAGCGAGACGGTGTCGCAGATCTCCAAGGCCTCCAACGAGCAGGCCAAGGGCGGCGAGCAGATCATGAAGAGCGCGGAGAAGATGAAGGCGCTCACCGCCCACGTGCAGCGCAGCAGCCAGGAGCAGGCGCACGGCAGCAAGCAGATCACCCGCTCCATCGAGAGCATCAACGAGATGGTGACGCACCTGAACCGCGCCCAGAAGGAGCAGACCAAGGGCAGCGAGCAGGTGCTCAAGGCGGTGGAGACCATCAAGGGCGTGTCGGAGCACCAGACGCGCTCGGTGCGCCAGCTGGAGGAGGCCATCGACAACCTCCAGCGGCAGGCGGAAATCCTGCGCGCCGAGGTGCGCCGCTTCCGGGTGTAGGGGGCGCGCAGGGCGGGAATGGCTCAGGAGAGGCGGCACATGGCGACGGGCAGACAGGTCTCCGAGCGCGCGGTGGTGTTCCTCATCGGCGCGGTCCAGTTCGTCAACATCCTGGACTTCGTGATGGTGATGCCGCTGGGCCCGGACTTCGCGAAGGGGCTGGGCATCGCCGCCTCGCACATCGGGACCATCGGCGGCGCCTACACGGCGGCGGCGAGCGTGGCGGGGCTGGCGGGCGGCTACTTCCTGGACCGCTATGACAGGCGCAAGGCGCTGGCGGTGTCCATGCTGGGGCTGGTGGTGGCCACCGCGGCGGGCGGCCTGGCCACGGGGCTCACCACGCTGCTGCTGGCGCGCGTGGCGGCGGGCATCTTCGGCGGGCCGGCCACGTCGCTGTCGCTGTCCATCATCGCGGACCTGGTGCCGGTGGAGCGGCGCGGGCGGGCGCTGGGCGCGGTGATGGGGGCCTTCTCCGTGGCGTCCATCCTCGGCGTGCCCCTGGCGCTGGCGATGGCGGAGTGGGGCGGCTGGCGGATGCCCTTCTTCGTGGTGGCGGGGCTGGGGCTCCTGGTGGCGGCCGGCGCCATCTTCCTGCTGCCCCCGGTGCGCGGGCACCTGGAGCAGGCGCACCCGGCGGCGCGCAAGGTCGGCGTGCTGGAGCTGCTGGGCCGCACGGACGTGCAGCTGTCGTATCTGATGACGGCGGTGGTGATGATGGCGAGCTTCGTCATCATCCCCAACATCTCCGCCTACGTGCAGCAGAACCTGGGCTATCCGCGCGAGAGCCTGAAGCTCGCGTACTTCGTGGGCGGGCTGGTGAGCTTCGCCACGCTGCGGGTGGCGGGCCCCATGGTGGACCGGCACGGCGCCTTCGTGGTGGGCACGGTGGGCTCGGTGCTGGCCGTGGTGTCCACGGACGTGGGCTTCGTGCACTACCCGCGCTGGCTGCCGGTGCCGGTGCTCTTCATGGCCTTCATGCTGGCCATGGGCATGCGCAACGTCGCCTACAACACGCTCACCTCGCGCGTGCCGGACAACCCGGTCCGCGCGCGCTTCATGTCCCTGCAGTCCGCCATCCAGCACATGGCCGCCGCCGTGGGCGCCTTCGTCAGCGTGAAGCTGCTGACCGACCTGCCGGACGGCACGCTGGGCGGCATGCCCTGGGTGGCGGGGGTCTCCATGGGCCTGACGCTGCTGGTGCCCCCCATGCTGTGGGTGGTGGAGCGGCGGGTGCGCTCCCGGGAGCGGGCGCGCGCCCTGGCGGTGCCCCCCGCCCAGGGGATGGCCGTCCCCCTGTCCCCGGAGGCCCACCCCCACCAGTAGCAGGGCCGCCCGTCCCCCTGGCTGCCTGGCGCCCTCCCACGGTAGCGGGCGGACGTCCGGACGAGACGAGCGGTTGCGCCCGCCGGCCCCAGGCGCGATAACCCAGGCTGCCTTCCGGGGAGCGCGTCAGGACATGTTCAACATCGGCGCAGGCGAAATGATGCTCATCCTGGTGGCCGCGCTGCTCATCCTCGGGCCGACGCGGCTGCCCGAGCTGGCGCGCGGCCTCGGGAAGTTCATGCGCGAGTTCCGCCGCCAGACGGACGAGGTCCGCAACGTGGTGGAGCGCGAGTTCTACACCATGGACCAGGACATCTCGCGCGAGCCCACGGCTCCGCCCGTCCGTCCAGGTACGCCATTCGCCTACAGCCCCTCCTCGCCCCTGGTCCCGCCGGAAGGGCCCGCGCTCCCCGCGCCGGGCTCACCCATGCTGGGGGCTCCGGAAGGCCTCGCCCCGGGCACCCCGGATGCGCTCGCGGTGGCTCCCGAGGCCGGCGCGCTCGCCGCGCTTCCCGAGCCCGGCGCGCAGGCTCCGGCTTCCGGGACGCAGGTGCTGGAGATGGACCTGAACGGCCCCCGGGAGCTGGAGGCCTCGGCGCTCCATGCGCCCGCGGAGGCCTCGGCCGCGGCCGAGCCGGTGGTGCCTACCCCTGACACGCCGGTGCCCGTGCCCGGCACGGTGGCGCGCAACGCGTCCAAACGGAGCTGAGCCCTGAGTCCCCCGCCTGTCGCCCCTGAACCCGAGATGCGGATGAGCCTGGCGGAGCACCTCACGGAGCTCCGCTCGCGCCTGTTCCGGTGCACCATCGCGGTGCTGGTGCTGGGCACCGTGTCGCTGCTCTTCGCCAAGCCCATCTTCGGCGTGCTGATGCGCCCGGTGCTGGACGCGCTGCCCGAGGGCAACCGCGCCCTCATCTACACGTCCGGCATCGAGGAGCTGAACGTCCTCATGAAGGTGGGCGTGTACTGCGGCATCTTCCTCACCACGCCCGTCATCCTGATGCAGATCTGGGGCTTCGTGTCGCCCGGGCTGTATCCGGAGGAGCGCCGCTACGCCGCGCCCTTCGTGGCGTTCGGCTCCATCGCGTTCCTGCTGGGCGCGGCCTTCTGCTACTTCGCGGTGCTGCCCTCCATGTTCAAGTTCCTCCTCAACGAGGAGGAGACGCTGGCGCTGGAGCAGCGGCTGGACACGGCCCGGCTGCGCGCGGACGACGCCCTGCGCTTCCTGCGCGTGGGTGACGCCGAGCGGGCGGGCCTGCTGGCCAGGGAGACGAGCACCAGCCTCCGCGCGGAAGGAGAGGGCCAGGCCCCGGCGCCGGAGCGGGCGCCCTCGGCCTCGGTGGAGCTCAAGTCCCGGATGGACGGGCTGGGCAAGCTGCTGGACGCGGCGGCGGACGGCTACGGCGTGGCCGAGCGGAACGTGCTGCGGCAGGCGGTGGAGAAGCGGGTGGAGGCGGTGACGGCGTATGCCCGCCAGGACTACGTGGCCGCGTCGGCGGCCATGGACGCGGCGGCGAGCCTGCTGGCGGGCGTGGCGCCCACGCGCACGGAGGAGCTGGCGGGGCTGTGGAAGCTGGAGAAGGAGCTGGCGGCGGCGAACGCGCTGCATGAGGCGGCGCGCTGGACGCGGCCCATGCTGACCATGCACGAGCAGCTGTCGCTGGTGCTGCTGCTCATCCTGGCCTTCGGCATCATCTTCGAGCTGCCGCTGGTGATGGCGCTGCTGGGCGTGGTGGGCGTGGTGCAGTCGAGGTGGCTCTTCAAGTACCAGCGCCACGCCTTCGTGGTGTGCCTCATCGCCGCGGCCATCATCACCCCCACCGGAGACGTGGTGAACCTGTCGCTGATGGCCGGCCCCATGCTGCTCTGCTACGAGCTGGGCGTGTTGCTGGTGTGGCTGGTGGAGCGGCGGCGGGCGCGCAACGCGGCGGAAACCGGCATCACCCCGGCGTCCTGAGCCGCGGAGGCGTCATGGTGGACACCCGCAGGAACCTCCGGGCCAACCTGCTCTACCTGCGGGCCCTCGTGCGGCGCTTCCGCACGACGCTGGTGATGTCGGCGGGGCTGTTCCTGCTGGGGCCGCTGCTGTTCCACTGGCGCTACGTGGGGCCGGACGGGACGGGCATCTCCTTCGGTGAGGGGCTGCACCACGTCTACTTCCTGCTCTACGGCCAGCCGTCGCTGCCGTACGTGCACGACTGGCTCATCGAGCTGCTCAACGTGGTGATTCCGCCGGTGGGCATCGCCCTGGTGGTGGATGGCGTGGTGCGCTTCGCCTACCTCTTCTTCGCCCGGCACAAGAACGACAAGGAGTGGATAGAGGTGGTCACCGAGACGATGAAGGGCCACGTCGTGGTGTGCGGGGCGGGCCGGGTGGGCTACCGCGTCGTCGCGCAGCTGCGGGAGATGGGCCGGGACGTGGTGGTGGTGGAGAAGCGCGAGGACGCCGCCTTCGTCTCCGCGCTGCGGGACGAGCAGGTGCCGCTGCTCATCGACGACACGCGCAGCCCGCTGTGCCTGCCGCGCACCAACGTGAAGCAGGCCTCCGCCATCGTCTGCGCCACGGACGACGACCTGGCCAACCTCAACATCGCCCTGGATGCGCGCAGGCTCAACCCGGACATCCGGGTGGTCATCCGCCTGTTCGACGACGACCTGAGCGGCAAGGTGCGCGACACGTTCAAGGCGGAGGCGCTCTCCAGCTCGTCGCTGGCGGCCCCGGCCATGGCGCTGGCGGCGATGGACCCGCGCATCATCCACTCCTTCCACCTGGGCAAGCACCTGATGGTGGTGTCCCAGTTCGAGGCGCGCGAGGGACTGCCGGGGCTGAACATCTCCAGCGTGCGCGACAGGTTCGGCGCGCTGACGCTGTCCCTGGTGCGGGGCAGCAACGAGAAGCTCCACCCGAGCGGCGATGACGTCATCCAGGCGGGGGACTTGCTGATGCTCCAGGCGTCGTACCCGGAGTACCGCCGGCTGCGCGCCTTCACCTGCGAGTCGGAGCCCCCCACCTGGTCCCACCACGAGCCGCCGACGGTGCCAGGGCAGCGCAAGGTGGGCTGAGTCCCCCGGCTCCTCGGGCCTACACCCCGTGGCGTGCGTGCACGCGGCTGACGGTGGAAGGAGCGGGGAGCGGCGGCGCGAAGCCCGTTCCGGCAGGCAGCGCGAGCGCGCGGGTGAGCAGCGCGGCCATGGGCTCCCACTCCACGAGGAAGCCGTCGTGGCCGTAGAGGCTGGACAGCTGGGCGTGCTCGGCGTGGCGTCCGAGGGCGCGCAGGCGCCGGGCCAGGGCCTCCATGTGGGCGGGGAAGAAGAGCTGGTCCTGGTCGATGCCCACGCACAGCGCGCTCGCACGGATGCGGGCGAGGCCGCCCTCGGGCCCGCGCGCGAGGTCGTGGTGGTCCATGGCGCCCAGCAGCGACAGGTAAGCGCGTGCGTCGAAGCGCGCGTCCAGCTTGCGCCCCTGGTGCTCCAGGTAGCTCTGCACCGGGTAGAGCGCGCGAGAGGACCACGCGGCAGGACGGCCCTGGTCCGCCTCCAGGCCCGGCTCGGCGCGGTAGGTCAGCATGGCGAGCTGCCGCGCCAGCTCCAGCCCTCGGTGCGGCGCCTCCGGGAAGTCCGGGTCCAGCAGCACGGCCTGCCGCGCCACGTGGTTGAAGCCCACCACCCACGCCGTGGCGGACTCGGCCGTGGCGATGGGGGCCATGCGTGCGAAGCGCTCCGGGGCCAGCGCCGCGAGGCAGAGGACAATCATCCCGCCGAGTGAGCCGCCGGTGACGAGCGCCACCTCGTCCACGCCCAGCGCATCCAGCGCCAGGAGGATGCCGCGCGCCTGGTCCCACGGGGTGAGGGTGGCGGGCAGCCGCGACTCGTCCTGGCGCAGGTCCCCCTTGAGGAGTGCGGGCGGCGGCGGGAAGCGCGTGTCGTCCGTCCTCTTCGGGAAGCCCTCGTCCGCGGGGCCGGTGGTTCCGTAACAGGAGCCCAGGTTGTTGAAGCACAGCAGCCGCACCCGGCTCGGGTCCAGCGCGCGTCCTGGACCGATGACGGGCTCCCACCAACCTCCCTCACCGCCCGCGCGCATGTCTCCGGTGAGCGCGTGCACCACCAGCACCGTGGGCACGGCGGACGGCGGGCGGGCGGAGCCATGACGGCGGGTCTGCTCGACGGCGTGGCGCTGCTCGGCCACGGTGCGGCGGACGACGCGCAGAGTGCTGTCGCGGGCCTCGTCCTCGGAGAGCAGGCGCGCGCGGGAGTGGAGCCACGGGAGGTCCTCCTCGGGGCCCCACCACCAGCCGCGCACCAGGTGGTTCGTGACACGGGCGCCAGCCTCCAACGTCAGGTCGGGCAGGGACAGGTCGAAGAGACGCGGAGACGGAATGGCGGATGGGGGCATGGACGCGGGTTCCTCGGTGGAAGGGGCGAGGGGAGAGAGCGCGCGTCCAGGAACGACGAAGCCCACCAACCCTCGCGGGTGGGTGGGCTCCGGTGGCTCGTCAGTGTCGGACAGACGGACGTCAGCCGACGCTGGCGGGCTGGAGCCCACCCGGCATCGACATTCGACACATGGAGCAGAAGTGCGTCATTCGCCGCTACGGATAGTCCCGTGCCTCCCGCCAGTCAAGCCGCGTGTCCGTGCCGGCGTTCAGCGCCCGGGCTGCCCGTCTCACGCCGCCGGCGCGACGACGACGTGCGCGTTGGCGGTGTAAGGCGGCAGCGCACCGATGTGGCCGGGCAGGGCCTTCACTCGCGCCAGCCAGGCGGCGACGGCCGGGTAGCGCCCCAGGTCGAAGCCGCCCTCGGGCGCGACGTGCGTGTACGCATACAGCGCGATGTCCGCGACGGTGGGGCCTCCACCCACGAGGAAGGTGCGCCCCTTCAGGTGGCGCTCCAGGACGGCGAGCGCCTCATGGCCCCGCGCCATGCGCAGGCGGAACGTCTCCGGATGGAGCGGGGCCCGGCCCGTGAGGTGCCAGAAGCGCACGGTGCCCACGTTGGGCTCCAGGCTGTTCTGCTCGAAGAAGAGCCACTGATGCACCTGGGCGCGCTCGAAGGCGTCCTGGGGGAGCAGCGGCGTGCCCTCCGCGAGGTAGAGGAGGATGGCGTTGGACTCCGCGAGGAAGCGGCCCGGCTCGGGCTCGAGCACGGGGATGCGGCCGTCGGGGTTCTTGTGACGCAGGAAGTCCTCGGTGTGGCTCTCGCCGGCGAAGATGTCCACCGGCACCAGCTCATAGGCGCGGTCGAGCCAGGACAGCAGCAGGCGGACCTTGTAGCCATTGGCGGAAGGGAGATAGTCGTAGAGGCGCATCGCGGGGCTCCGAGATGAGGGATGCGAGGCAGGGTAGGGAGCCCGGCCCGGGTGGACGACCCGATGCTTGCGGCCTTCCCTCCGCAAGAACCGGGTTGTTCGCGGGCACCCTGGCGGCCATACCTGAGGCCAGGAGCGACCTCTTCCAAGGAGCCGTGGCATGGCGACCAGCGACTACGCCCGAATCGAGCAGGCGATTCACTACCTCGACACCCATGCGCTCGAGCAGCCGTCCCTGGATGACGTGGCCGCGCACGTGGGCCTGAGCCCCTTCCACTTTCAGCGGCTCTTCACCCGCTGGGCCGGCATCAGCCCGAAGCGCTTCCTCCAGGTCCACACGCTCAGCTCGGCCCGGCGCCTGCTGGCCGAGCGGCGCAGCGTGCTCGACACGTCCTATTCCGTGGGCCTGTCCGGCGGCGGGCGGCTGCACGAGCTCTTCATCACCCTGACCGCGATGACGCCGGGGGAGTTCAAGCAGGGAGGCGAGGGACTGACGGTGCGGTACGGCATCCACCCGTCCCCCTTTGGCGACTGCCTCATCGCCACCTGCGAGCGCGGCATCTGCGGCCTGCACTTCCTCACCGGGGAGTCCGCCGAAGAGGCCCTGGCCTCGCTCCGCGCGCAGTGGCCCCGCGCCACCTTCGTGGAGTCACGCGAGGCCACCGCGTCCTGGGCGGAGCGCATCTTTCCGGAGCAGCCGCCGCGCGAGCCCACGCCGCTGTCGGTGCTGGTGAAGGGCACGCCCTTCCAGGTGCAGGTGTGGCAGGCGCTGCTGCGCATCTCCCCAGGCCATGTGGCCACGTACGAGGACCTCGCGAAGGCCATCGGCAACCCGAAGGCGGTGCGCGCGGTGGGCTCGGCGGTGGGGGACAACCCCGTGGCGCTGCTCATCCCCTGCCACCGCGTGCTGCGCAAGACGGGCGTCTTCGGCGACTACCGCTGGGGCCCGGCGCGCAAGAAGGTGATGCTCGCGTGGGAGTCGCTGCGCTACGGCGCGGAGAACGACAGCGACGAGGCCATGGGGGCTGGAGCCGGAGTCGCCTGAGGGGCCGTCACGCTTCCATCACCCTCCGCTTGCTACGGGTACTCAGGTCGGGCGCGCCTGGACGCAGCACTCCAGGCCTCCACCCGACACGAGTCCACCTTCGCCCGTACAAGGGAGCCACGATGCACACGCTTTCGAAGAGAATCGCCAGCACCTTCACCCTGGAGTCCGGCCCGCTGTCCACGCTTCGCTCGAGCCTCGTCGGGGTGTGCGCCCTGATGGTGTGCCTGTCCGCGGGCACCGCGGACGCGAACTGCCAGACGTTCCTGGCGCCGTACTTCAATTGGGCCGCCCAGGGAGCCAGCAAGTACGTGGGCTTCACGTACGTCTCGATGCAGGGGGACAGCAGGGCCAGCTACGTCAAGCACACTTACCAAAACGCGGGCTCCCTGCACTACGTCTCCGCGACGGGCAACCTGGACACGCGGTTCGGAGCCTCCATCGGGTATGTGCCGGTGCTCTACTCAGATCGTTATGTCTCGGGCCAGCCGTTCGCCGTCAGCCTCCCGGACTCGAGTGATGTCGTGGTGACTCCGACAGGCACTGTGAGCTTCATCTCGAACACCTGGGGCGTGACGGGGTACCTCACCAACCCGGTGTGCCTGAACAACGTGATGTACGGCTGGGGGCCGGCCATCGGGGCCTCCCCCACTCCTGCGCTCTACGTCTTCCAGTTCGAGAAGATGTCGGACCCCACCTAGGCACGCCTCTGGCCTCACGGCCCGCGCAGCTTGCGGAGTGCGTCGAGCGCTTCCTCGAGCCCGACCCCGAGGAAGAGGAGCAGCGTGGCGACGAGCGCGGCGTTGACGAGCCAGCCGCCACGCAGCTCCCCGACCCAGTCGCGCCGGTTGTTCATCCAGAGCAGCGTCGCCGCGAGCATCGGCATGAACAGCGCGCCCACCACCGCGTAGGCGAGCTGCGCATTCTTGAGCGGCACCCACAGCATGGGCAGGGGCACCAGGGCCAGCGCCACGAGGTACAGGCGCCAGGCCCGGGTGCTCCTGAGCTCGACCTGGGGCGTGGGCTGCTTCCGGTGGATGCGGAGGAAGTCCGCGAAGAGGTAGGGGACCCCCTCCCAGACCCCCAGGAGGCTGGAGAAGACGGCGGCCCAGAAGCCCCACAGGAAGAGCCAGTACCCGGCCGGGCCGATGACCTCGCCCAGCCGCTGCGCCAGGAGGTTCGCCACCTTCAGCCCGGAGCCCTCCAGTTGCAGCGTGGAGCCGATGAGCACCATGGCCATGCCGAACATCGCCGTCAGCGAGTAGCCCACGGCGAGGTCGGCCTGACAGGTCCGCAGCCACCGGGGGCCCTCGCGGCCCTTCAGGCGAATCCAGTAGCCATAGGAGAGCATGGTCACTGTCCCGCCCACGCCGCCCAGCAGGCCCAGCACCCAGCCCGTGCCGCCTCGGGGGATGGAGGGGATGACGAGGCCTCGCGCCGCGGCGCCCCAGTCCGGACCCGAGGCCACGGCGGTGAAGATGACGCCGAAGAACATGAGGCCGATGCAGGCGGCCATCAGCTTCTCGAACAGGCGGAAGCCGCCGAACCACACCAGGCCCAGGCCCACCAGCGAGTGCAGCACGCCCCAGAGGCGCCGCGACGTGTCCGCGTCCGTGCTCAGGGGCCAGAGCGCGTCACCGGCCGCTCCGCACGCGGAGATGAGGGCGCCGCCGGTGAAGAAGCTCCACCCCAGCAGGTAGATGAGGAACAGGTAGCGCAGGCCCGCGCCGAACCGCGCCCAGCCCTCCAGCACCGTGGTGCCGGTGGCGAGCTGCCAGCGGGCGATGCCCTCATTGAGGAAGCCCTTCAGCACCGAGCCGACGATGGCGGCCCAGAGGATGGACACGCCCACCGCCGAGCCACCCAGGCTGGCGGTGAGCAGGTCTCCCGCTCCGACACCGGTGGCGGCCACGAGGATGCCGGGACCGAAGCGCGCGAACAGCCCGGCGCGGTCCGGAGGGGCCGCTGCGGTGGACTGTACGGAGGGAGGCAGAGGGCTTTCCATGGGGAGAAGCCACGCAAGCTAGCCGGTCCCTCACGTGCGGGGCCAGCCAGAGCACCCGAACAGCCCGCTCAGGACATCTTCGCCACGAGCTTGAGCGGGAGGTTGCGCAGCAGGAAGCCCACCGCCGCCCACGGCCAGCCGGGGACATAGGCCTTCACCGGCTCGCGTTCGATTGCCTTCACCATCGCCCGCGAGCCGGTGGCCGAGTCCACGGCGAACGGCAGGTTCTTCGCGCCCGCGTTCAGCTCCGTGTGGATGTAGCCGGGGTAGAGGGTGCTGACCTTGATTTTCGTGCCGAGCAGCTCCGCGCGGATGCCCTCGGTCAGCGTGGCCAGTCCCGCCTTCGTGGCCGCGTAGGCCGTGAGGTGGCGGGGCAGCCCCCGGAAGGCGCTCATCGAGGAGATGGTCACCAGGTGCCCCTGGCCCTGCTTGCGGAGGATGCCCACGGCCGCCTCGCACTGCGCGAGCGCGGCGACGAAGTTCGTCTGCGCCGTCTGCACGTTGGTGGCGAAGTTCCCCGTGCCGATGCGCTTGCCCACCCCGACGCCCGCGTTGACGATGATGCGGTCCAGGCTCCCGTGCTCCTGCGCGAAGGCGTCGAACACGCTGAACACCTGCGCGTGGTCATTCACGTCCAGCGCCCGGACGGAAATCTGGATGCCCGGGTGCTTCGCCAGCAGCTCGGCCTTCAGGGTGTCCAGGCGCTCGGTGCGGCGCGCGCACAGCGCGAGGTTGCGCCCCAGGGCGGCGAACTCCCTCGCCATGCCTTCGCCGAGGCCCGAGCTGGCGCCCGTAATCAGGATGTTCTTTCGCATGGAGGCAGCCCTCAGCGGTAGGTGAGCAGCGCGCGCTGCGCGCCCTCGAAGTGGCCGTGGTCGTTGAGCGTGGACAGGAACCGGCTCCGCTCGCTGTAGACGACCTTGGTGACGCCGCAGTTGGCCAGGGCCGTGTTCAGGCGGAAGGCGTGCTCGTCGGGAATCCGCAGCAGGTCCTGGCAGATGGCGGTGATGGGCCCTCCCGAGGTGAACACCAGCGCGCTCTTCGAGGCGCCCAGCTCGCGAATCAGCGCGTCCAGCCCCTGGATGCACCGGTCGCGGAAGGCGGGCCACGACTCGTGGTACTCGTCGTCGTACCGTCCGCTGACCCAGCGCGCCACGGCCTCCGTGAACAGCTCCTGGAACGCACGGCGCGGCTCGGGCGCTCCGGCGATGTCCTGCATGAGCAGCGTGCGGTCTTCGTAGCGCGGCGCGTGGCGGACGATGAGCTCGTCCATGTCGAACTCATCGAACGCCGCCGCGCGCCGGGGCGGAAGGGGCAGCCCCAGCGCCGCCAGGCACGCATCGGCGGTCTGCCGGTGGCGCACCAGCGTGCCGGTGACCACCGCGTCCACGCGCGGCAGCCTCGGCCGCAGCGTCTCCCCGAGCACGCGCGACTGCGCGATGCCCGTCTCCGACAGCTGGTCATAGTCCGCGGCCCCGAACGAGGCCTGCCCGTGGCGGACGAGGTACACGACACCCATCAGCGCCTCCCCTTCGTCCGGACGAGCCGCTCGCAGCGCAGGCCGAGGTAGTTCGCCAGGACCCAGAAGTTCTTGAACGCCGGGTTGCGCGTCTGCTTGTGGTGATAGCGGTAGTAGATCTGCTGGATGATGACCGCGAGGCGGAAGATTCCGTAGACCTCGTAGAAGGTCCAGTTGTCCGTCTTCAGCTTCATCCGGTCGAGGTAGTACTCGACGACCTCCTGGCGCCGGAGCATGCCGGGCAGGTGCGTGGGCTGCCGGCGCGTCGCCTGCATCATGAAGTTGTCGTCGGCTTCAATCCAGTAGGCCAGCGCGTTGCCCAGGTCCATCAGCGGGTCGCCCAGCGTGGCCATCTCCCAGTCGAGCACGCCGATGACACGGGTGGGGTCGTTCGAGTCGAGCACCACGTTGTCGAAGCGCCAGTCGTTGTGGATGATGCAGGTGGCGACGTCCGCTGGCGTGTTCGCCTTGAGCCAGTCGCGCACGTACTTGAAGCCGAGCACGTTCCAGGTGCGCGCCTTCTCGTACCGGTCCGACCAGCCCTCAATCTGCCGCTTCGGGTAGCCCGGCCCCTTGCCCAGCGAGGTCAGCCCCACGGCCTGGGCGTCCACGGAGTGCAGCTCCACCAGCTTGTCGATGACGTTGAGGCACAGCTGCCGCGTGCGCGCCTTGTCGAGGGTGAGCCCCCGGGGCATGTGCTTGCGAGGGATGATGCCCTCGATGCGCTCCATCACGTAGAAGTCCGTGCCAATGACCGACGGGTCCTGGCACAGGCCGACCATGTCCGGCACGGCCGGGTACACGGGCTTGAGCGCCTGCTGCACCTTGAACTCGCGGGCCATGTCGTGCGCCGACTTGGCCTTCGTGCCCGCCGGAGGCCGGCGCAGGATGAGGTCCCGGTTCGGGTACTTCAGCCGGTACGTCCAGTTCGAGGCGCCCCCGGAGTACTGGGTGATTTCCGGCGTGCCCTGCAGCGCGGGCACCAGGGCCTTGAGCCAGGCATCGACGGCGGGGACGTTCAGCTCCTCGCCCGGGCGCACGGCGCCGGACGGGTCGATGGGGGCGGCGGTAGGGGCGGCAGCTGCTGCGGCGGCTGTCATGGGGGACGACCTCCCTCAGGCGGGTGTCGGGCCGGTGCGAGGACGCATCCGGGCGGTGCGCTTGCGCATCACTTTCGCGTAGACCTCGCGCGGCAGGAAGCGCTTCATCAGCCAGGCCTTGCGGCCCTCCTCGTGCGGCAGGATGTAGAACTCCCGCCGCTCCACCGCGCGGAAGACGTCGTTGGCGATGTCGTCCGCGGTGATGGGCGACTTCTCCAGCAGCCGCGCCATGGTGGCGCCCATCGTCGGGTCCGTGGTGCGCAGCGAGTCGGTCAGGTTCGTCTTGAAGAAGGACGGACAGACGACGCTGACGTGGATGCGGGCGTCCGCCAGCTCGTTCTGCAGCGTCTCCGACAGGGAGACGACGGCCGCCTTCGTCGCGTTGTAGCTGCTCATGAGGGGCACATCGAGCAGGCCCGCCATGGAGGCGACGTTGACGAAGTGGCCGTGGCCCTGCTTCTTGAAGAGCGGGGTGAACACCTTGCAGCCGCGCACCACGCCCAGCAGGTTGATGTCGATGATCCACCGCCAGTTGTCGATGGACACGTCCTCGATGGCGCCCGCCTGGGCCACGCCCGCGTTGTTCACCACCACGTCCACGCCACCCCAGCGCGCGGTGAGCGCTTCGGCGGCGGAGACCAGCTCCTCCTCACGCGTCACGTCGCAGCGCAGGTAGTGCGCGTCCGGGCCCAGGGCGGACAGCTCCTTCAGCGTCTCCGCGCCCCGCGCGTCATTGAGGTCGGCGATGCAGACCTTCCAGCCCGCGCGGGCGAAGCGCAGGGCCAGGGCCTTGCCGAGCCCGCTGGCGCCGCCGGTGATGAAGATGCGTTGGCCGGCCATGGGTCAGCTCCGGGAGAAGCCGCGCTTGGACAGCTCGATACGGGCGATGAGCCCCTTGTGCACCTCGTCCGGGCCGTCCGCGAGGCGCAGGGTGCGCGCCTGGGCGAAGAAGCCCGACAGCATCGTGTCCTGGGACACGCCCGCGCCGCCGTGAATCTGGATGGCGTCGTCCACCACCTTCTGGAGCACGCTGGGCGCGGCGACCTTGATGGCGGAAATCTCGGTCATCGCCCCCAGGGCGCCGACCTCGTCCATCTTCCAGGCGGCGTAGAGCGTCAGGAGCCGCGCCTGGTCGATGGCCACGCGCGCCTCGGCGACGCGCTCACGGTTGCCGCCCAGGTTGAGCAGCTGCTTGCCGAAGGCGGTGCGCTTCATGCCCCGGTCAATCATCAGCTCCAGCGCCCGCTCCGCCGCGCCGATGCAGCGCATGCAGTGGTGGATGCGGCCGGGGCCGAGCCGGCCCTGGGCAATCTCGAAGCCCATGCCTGGGCCGGAGATGATGTTGGAGAGCGGCACGCGCACGTTCTCGAAGGACACCTCGCCGTGGCCGTGAGGCGCGTCGTAGTCGCCGAACACGGGCAGCATCCGGCGGATGCTCACCCCGGGCGCGTCCGTGGGCACCAGGACCATGGAGTGCTGGTGGTGGCGGTCGCCCCCGGTGTCGGGCGTGCGGGCCATGAAGATGATGACCTTCGCGTTCGGGTGTCCCAGGCCGCTGGACCACCACTTGCTGCCGTTGAGGATGATGTCCTTCCCGTCGACGACGGCCGTGGCCTGCATGTTGGTGGCGTCCGAGGAGGCCACCTCGGGCTCCGTCATGCAGAAGACCGAGCGGATTTCACCGGCCAGCAGCGGCTTGAGCCAGCGCTCCTGCTGCTCCTTGGAGCCGTACTTCGTGAGCACCTCCATGTTGCCGGTGTCCGGGGCGCTGCAGTTGAAGACCTCGGGGGCCATGAAGCTGCGGCCCATCTCCTCGGCGAGGGGCGCGTACTCGAGCACGCTGAGGCCGGCGCCGAGCTTCTCGTCGGGGAGGAAGAGGTTCCACAGCCCTTCCGCCTTCGCGCGGGCCTTCAGCTCCACCATCACCGAGGGCACCTTCCACGTCGTCCAGTCGCCGCCCTTGCAGGTGGCGTGGACCTCCTCCTGGTAGCGAGGCTCCACCGGCTCGATGTGCTCGCGCATGAACCGCTTGATGCGCTCCAGGTAGTCCTTGGTTCTGGCGCTCGGCTCGAAGTCCATGGGGTCCTCCTCACACTGTGGGAGCGCCATCCTCCGCGCGGGGGGTTGATGCATCTACTGAATGTTGGTCATGTGTTGTCATGAATGCGATTCAGGATTCGGCCCGGCTGGCCCGGCTCGACCTCAACCTGTTCCGGGTCTTCGACGTCGTCCTCCGGGAGCGGAACCTGACGCGTGCGGCGGAGGTCCTCTTCCTCAGTCAGTCGGCGGTGAGCCATGCGCTGGCCCGCCTGAGGGACCAACTGGGCGAGCCCCTGTTCGTCCGGGAGGGCAGGGGCGTGGCGCCCACCCCGTTCGCCGAGCGGCTGGCCCCGGAGATTCGCGAGGCGCTCGCCCTGTTCGAAGGGGCCATCCACCGCACCCGCGGCTTCGACGCCGGGCGCGACGTGGGCCACTTCACCGTGGCGATGAGCGACATGCTGGAGCCGTCCATCCTCCCGGCGCTGGTGGCGCGCTTCCGGGAGCGCGCGCCGGACGCGCGGGTCAGCAGCGTCCGGTTGGACCGGGCCCGGCTGGAGCGGGACCTCGCGTCGGGGCGGCTGGACCTGGCCATCGACGTGGAGCAGCAGACAGGCGCCGACCTGCGGCACACCTCGCTGCTCCAGGACACCTTCTGCGTGGTGAGCCGACGGCGGCGCAAGCTGGACGTGGGGGCGTACATGGCCGCCCGGCACGTCACCGTGTCCTCGCGCCGCACGGGCCTGGCGGTGGAGGACCTGGTGCTCAGCCGCCTGGGCTATCAGCGCGACGTCACCGTGCGGTGCCGGCACTACGAGGCCGCGTTCCACATCGTCTCCAGCTCCGACCTGCTGCTCACGATGGCCCGGCGCCGCGCGGAGGCGCTCCATGCGCTCCTGGGCAACCACCTGCTGCCCATGCCGCTGGCGCTGCCGCCGCTGGAGCTCCACCTCTACTGGCACCGGCAGGTGGACAGCGAGCCGCGAAGCCGATGGCTGCGCTCGGAGTTGCTGTCGCTCACGGGCTCACTGCTGCGTGCAAGGTAGGATTTCGGGAGCCTGGGCCCGGGGAGGTTTCGGGGTTTCGCGCGTCCCCGCACCCAGGCGAGGATTCCGTCCATGAGCGGACGTGTGAATCTGTTGCTGCCCGAGGTGCGGGCCAATCCCTATCCGACCTATGCCGAGCTGCGGCGCTCCCCCGTGTGCCAGGTGGACCCGGGCGGCTACTGGGTGCTCACCCGGCATGACGACGTGGTGGCGGCCTTCAAGAACCCGCAGGTGTTCTCCAACATCGGCATGCGCGTGGCGACCAAGCCGGCGTGGCTGGGGCACAACCCCTTCGCGGACTCGATGATTGGCATGGACCCGCCGAACCATGGCCGGTTGAGGAGCCTGGTCAACCGCGCCTTCGGCCCGTCCGCGCTGGCCCGCCTGGAGCCGCGCGTGCGCGCCTTCGCGGACTCCATCGTCGCCCGCCTCCCCGAGGGCACTCCGGTGGACTTCGTGGATGCCTTCAGCCTGCCGCTGCCCGCCAGCGTCATCGGCGAGCTCATCGGCCTGGACCCCACGCAGCACCACCTCTTCAAGCGCTGGGCGGACGACCTCACGAGCATCTCCGCCATCGGCCCGAGGCCCGAGCGGGAGACGCCGCGCATGGAGGAGATTCGCGCCACGGTGAAGGAGACGGAGCAGTACATGGGGCGCGTGCTGGCCAGTCGCCGCGTCGAGCCTCGCGATGACCTGGTGACGGACCTCATCAATGCCCGCGTGGACGGGGAGTCCCTCACCGACACCGAGCTGATGAACTTCATGTTCCTGCTGCTGGTGGCCGGGCTGGAGACCACCATCCACCTGATGAGCCACTCGGTCCGCGTGCTGATGGAGCGCCCGGACGTGCTGGAGCGCCTGCGCGCGGACCGCTCGCGGATTCCGCGCTTCCTGGAGGAGGTGCTGCGCTACGAGCCGCCGGTGCAGGCCATCATGCGCGTCACCACCGGCGATACGGAGATTCGCGGCGTGACGATTCCGAAGGGCTCCCCCGTGGCGCTGATGATGGGCGCAGCCAACCGGGACGAGACGCACTTCGCCGGAGCGGACGCCTTCGACATGGACCGCGAGGGCACCAACAACCTGCCCTTCGGGCACGGCATCCACTTCTGCCTGGGAGCTCCGCTCGCGCGGCTGGAGGCGCGGCTCGGCCTGGAGGCCCTGCTGACGCGCTTCGCCCGCCTCACCCCGGCCGGGCCGCTGAAGTGGAACCAGTCGATGACCGTGCGCGGGCCGGTGAGCATGCCCGTGGTGGCCTACGCGGAGTGAGCCCGCCGTGGCCCGGATGATGCCGGCACCGCTTCCAGGTGCCGGCACCTCACGCGCGAAGTGAGCCTCCATCAGCCCAGGTAGCGCCGGCACCGTCGAAGGTGCCAGCGGCCTCACGCCCCGTTCAGACCTCGATGTCGAAGGCGAGCGAGGCCCGCTCACCGGGCTGCACGTGCAGCAGCCCCTCTCCGGTAGCCAGCGCGCCCGCGGCCGCCGTCCAGGGCTCCACGCAGATGAAGTCCTTGCCCTTCAGCGTCCACACCACCATCAGCCGGTACTCCGGGCTCCACGACAGGTGCACCGGCCGCAGCCCCGGCCCGCGCTCCAGCTTCGTGCCCGCGTCCTTGTGGTCCCTCAGGTGCAGGTCCAGCTCGTCCACGGTGAAGTCCCACCCGGTGAAGGGCACCTCCCGCTTGAGGCGGTTGTCCCACGCGTGCGTGGCCTGCGTCGTCACGCCCGCCCGAGCCTTCGCGGCGTCCGGCACCCGGAAGTAGGGGTGGAAACCCAGGTGCAGCGGCAGTGGCCGGTTGTCGCGGTTCTCCACGTCGAAGTCCAACGTCAGCCGTGTGCCCACCAGCGAGAAGGCGAGCTGCGCGTCGAACGCCCAGGGGAACTGGCGCAGCGTCTGCTCGCTGGACGTGAGGCCCACCACCAGCAGGGAATCCTCCGCCTGCCGCACCTGCCACGGCAGCCGCCGCGCGAAGCCGTGCTGCGGCAGCGTGTACGACTGGCGGCCCTCCGGAAACGTGTCCCCCGGCAGCGCCCCCGCGATGGGGAACAGCACCGGAATCCCACCGCGCACGTTCTTCGCCGGGTCGGCGACGGTGGCCTCGTCGAGGTAGAGCACCTCGTCGCCTTCCACCGTCATCCGCGTGACGAGGGCGCCGCGCGAGGGGATGACCTCCACGCGGCTGCCGCCGTCCACCAGCGCGTACGTGTCCAGACCGGCGATGCCAGGGAACGGGCCGCTCATGCGCTCCTCAGATGGCGCCTTCGTTCGGGTCGCTGTCCATGAAGGGGTAGGGCACCTTCACGGGCGGGACGAAGGTCTCCTTGATGGTGCGGGGGCTCGTCCAGCGGATGAGGTTGAGCAGCGAGCCCGCCTTGTCGTTGGTGCCGGATGCACGGCCACCGCCGAAGGGCTGCTGGCCCACCACCGCGCCCGTGGGCTTGTCGTTGATGTAGAAGTTGCCCGCCGCGTGGCGCAGTTCGCGCAGCGCCGTGTCGATGGCCTTCCTGTCCCGCGCGAACACCGCGCCGGTGAGGGCGTAGGACGCCGCCTGGTCCACCTCGCGCAGCGTCTCCTCGTACTTCGCGTCCGGGTAGACGTGGATGCCCACCACCGGAGCGAAGATCTCCTCGCGCAGGATGCGGTGGCGCGGGTCGTTGAGCTGCACCAGCGTGGGCTTCACGAACCAGCCGTCCTTGGACTCCACGGTGCCGCCGGCCACGATGCTGGCCTGCGCGTCGTTCTTCGCCAGCTCGATATACGAGGACGTCCGCTTGAAGGACTTCTCGTCGATGACGGCGCCCATGAAGTTGCGGAAGTCCGTCACGTCGCCCATGCGGATGTCCGCGGTGAGCGCCTGGAGGCGGGGCTTGAGCTTCGGCCACAGCGACTCGGGGATGAAGACGCGGCTGGCCGCGGAGCACTTCTGGCCCTGGTACTCGAAGCCGCCGCGGACGATGGCCACCGCGAGCGCCTCCAGGTCATCCGCTGCGGACGCGTGGGCGACGATGAAGTCCTTGCCGCCCGTCTCACCCACCAGCCGGGGGTACTGCTTGTACTTGGAGATATTCTCACCCACCGTCCGCCACATCGCGTTGAACGTGGGCGTGGAGCCGGTGAAGTGGATGCCGCCCAGGTGCGGGCTGGCCATGGCCGGGTTGCCCACCGTGGGGCCGTCGCCGGGGAGCATGTTGATGACGCCGTCGGGCAGGCCCGCCTCGCGCAGCAGCTCCATGATGTACCAGGCGCTCAGGGCCGCCGTGGACGACGGCTTGAAGAGCACCACGTTGCCCATCAGCGCCGGCGCCGTGGCCAGGTTGAGGGCAATGGACGTGAAGTTGAACGGCGCCACCGCGAGGACGAAGCCGTCCAGCGGGCGGTAGTCCGACATGTTCCACGTCTGCGGCGCGTTCTCCGGCTGCATGGAGAGCAGCTGCTCGGCGAAGTGGACGTTGTAGCGCAGGAAGTCCACCGCCTCGCACGTGGCGTCGATCTCCGCCTGGTGGGCCGTCTTGGACTGACCCAGCATGGTGGCCGCGTTGATGATGGGCCGGTAGCGCGTGGCCAGCAGCTCCGCGGCGCGCAGGAAGATGGCCGCGCGCGACTGGAAGGGCATCCGCGCCCAGTCGTCCTTCACGGACATGGCGGTCTGGATGGCCTGCTCCACGTGGCTGCCGTCGGCCTCGTGCAGCGTGGCCAGCACGTGCGAGTGCTTGTGCGGCATGCGCACCGTGTCCGTCTTGCCGGTGCGGAGGTGCTTGCCGCCGATGATGATGGGGATGTCGAGCTGCTCGCCGCTCATGCGCTTGAGCGTGGCCTGCAGCTCACGGCGCTCGGGCGAGCCGGGCGCGTGCGAGAGGACGGGCTCGTTCTTCGGCGGCGGGACGCGGGTATGGGCGTTGATCACGCGGGCTGACCTCGGGACGGAACGAAGGGACGGAACGAAGGGGCGCGGAGCATAGCCAACCCGCCCCGCCGGGGAAGCGAGGAAGCGGGCTGCTGCCCCCGGGGCCCCTCGGACTTCCAGGGAGTTCCCTGTCATCCGGGTGACATTGGCCCGGTGACTCGGTGCGCGGCTACGATGTGGGCCATGCGCATCCCCGCCCGTGGTCCCGAGCTGCCGTCCTCTCCCGGCCTCGCCTCGCTGGAGGACGCAATCCGGCGGGATTTGGAGCGGCTGGAGTACCCCCGCCGCCCCTGGGTGCTGCCGCGCTGCACGCGCGACGGGCAGAAGGTCCTGGACGTGCTCGTCATCGGCGGCGGGCAGAGCGGGCTCACCGCCGCCTTCGGGCTGATGCGCGAGCGCGTCACGAATCTGCTGGTGGTGGACGACGGCGAGCCGGACCTGGCCGGGCCCTGGAAGACCTTCGCGCGCATGCACACGCTGCGCACGCCCAAGCACCTCACCGGCCCGGACCACAACCTCCCCAACCTCTGCTTCCAGTCCTGGTACGAGGCCCTGCACGGCGCGGACTCGTGGCAGGCCGTAGAGCGCATCCCCAAGGAGCTGTGGGCGGACTACCTCAACTGGTACCGCCGCACGCTCGACATCCCCGTGCGCTGCCGCACCCGTGTCGGGGCGCTCCGGTGGAGCGCGGAGGAGGAGTGCTTCGTCGCGCCCCTCCTGCACACGCGCGAGGGTGACGCCGGGGTGGTGTACGCGCGCAAGGTGGTGCTGGCCACCGGCATCGACGGCTCGGGCCGCTGGGAGGTGCCGTCCGTGGTGGCCAACCTGCCGCGCGAGCTGTACGCCCACACGCGGGACGCCATCGACTTCGAGGCGCTGCGGGGAAAGAGCATCGGCGTGCTGGGCGCGGGCGCGTCCGCCTTCGACAACGCGGCGGTGGCGCTGGAGCATGGCGCCGCCGAGGTGCGCCTGTTCTACCGCCGCAAGTCGCTGCCCAACGTCAACCCGTACCGCTGGGCGGAGTTCGTCGGCTTCCTCAAGCACCACGCGGACCTGCCGGACGCGGACCGGTGGCGCTTCATCCACCGCATCATGGAGATGGGGCAGCTGCCGCCCGCGGACACCTTCCGCCGCGCCCGGGACTACCCCCAGTTCCACCTGCACGGCGGCAGCCCTTGGCTGTCCGCGGAGGCCGTGGGCGGCCGGGCGCGCATCACCACGCCGGGCGGGCAGTTCACCTTCGACAAGCTCATCGTCGGCAGCGGCACGGTGACGGACCTGTCGCTGCGCCCGGAGCTGGCGCTGCTGCACGAGGACATCGCCCTGTGGAAGGACCGCTACACCCCGCCCCCGGGCCAGGAGCACGCGGACCTGTCGCGCCACCCGTACCTGGGCGCCCACTTCGAGCTGCAGGAGAAGCACCCGGGCCGCGCGCCGCACCTCGGCTCCATCTTCAACTTCACCTTCGGCTGCCTGCTGTCGTTGGGCTTCGGCGGCGCCAGCATCTCCGGCATGAAGTACGGCCTGCCCCGGCTCGTGTCCGGGGTGACGCGGCAGCTCTACCTGGATGACCGGGACGCCTTCTTCGAGTCCCTGGAACGCTACGACGAGAAGGAATTCGAATCATGAACGCAGAGGACTTCGTCCTGCGCAGCCGCCGCGTGCTCACGCCGGGCGGGCTGCGCGAGGCCGCGGTGGTGGTGCGCGACGGCCGGGTGGCCGCGGTGGTGTCCCCCGCGGACGTGCCCTCGGGCCTGCCGGTGACGGACGTGGGCGACAAGGTGGTGATGCCCGGCGTGGTGGACAGCCATGCCCACATCAACGAGCCCGGCCGCACCGAGTGGGAGGGCTTCGAGACGGCCACGCGCGCGGCGGCGGCCGGCGGCATCACCACCGTGGTGGACATGCCGCTCAACTCGCTGCCGCCCACCACCACGCTGGATGCGCTGCTGCTCAAGGCTCGCACCGCCTGGAGCCGCTGCCATGTGGACCATGCCTTCTGGGGCGGCGTCATCCCCGGCAACGCGGAGGAGCTGGAGGGGCTCATCGACGCGGGCATCTCCGGCTTCAAGTGCTTCCTGTGCCCGTCCGGCGTGGACGAGTTTCCCCCCGCCACCCGCGAGGTGCTCGACGTGGCCATGCCCGTGCTGGCCCGCCGGGGCGTGCCGCTCATCGTCCATGCGGAGCTGGAGTCCCCGGTGGACGGCGGCGCGGGCGCCAATCCGCGCACCTACCGGGGGTACCTCGAGTCGCGGCCGAAGCGCTGGGAGGACGATGCCATCCGGATGATGGTGGAGCTGGCGCGCAAGCACCGCTGCCGTGTGCACATCGTCCACCTGTCCTCGGCGGACGCGCTGCCGGTGCTGCGCGACGCGCGGCGCGAGGGCCTGGACGTGTCGGTGGAGACGTGCCCTCACTACCTGTCCTTCACGGCGGAGGAAATCGAGGACGGCGCCACCCACTTCAAGTGCGCGCCCCCCATCCGCGAGGCGGAGAACCGCGAGCGGCTGTGGGCCGGGCTGGCCCAGGGCGACATCGAGCTGGTGGTGTCGGACCACTCGCCCTGCACGCCCGCGCTGAAGCACCTGGAGCGCGGGGACTTCGGCGCGGCGTGGGGCGGGATTGCCTCGCTGCAGCTCAGCCTGCCGGCGGTGTGGACGGAGGCGCGGCGGCGGGGGCACGGGCTGGAGGCGCTGGCGCGCTGGATGTGCGAGGCCCCGGCGCGGCTGGTGGGGCTGTACGGCGTGAAGGGCACGCTGGCGCCCGGCGCGGACGCGGACCTGGTCGTCTTCGACCCGGAGGCTTCCTTCACCGTGGAGGGCTCGCGCCTGCTACACCGGCATCCGTTGACGCCCTACGCGGGCCGGACACTGAACGGCGTGGTGGAGATGACGTTCCTGCGAGGGATGAAGGTCTTCGAGCGCGGCCAGGAGCTGCCGCGCCCGGTTGGACGCTGGGTGCGCCGCCCCGTCGCGGCGCGCGTCGCTGCCTGAAGCAACTGAAGATCCTGGGAGAACACAGAGACCATGCACGCACCCGAGGAAGGGAAGCTGCGCGTTGCCTTCACCGAGCTCATCGACCTGGCCGCCGAGCACGTCGGCGGCCGGGCCCTGCTGGCCAGCGACGAGTTCTTCGCGGCCAAGGAGAACCTCCTGAAGCCCGGCCGGGGCGTCTTCATCCCCGGCAAGTACACCGAGCAGGGCAAGTGGATGGACGGCTGGGAGTCGCGCCGCAAGCGCGTGCCCGGCCATGACTGGTGCATCCTCCAGCTCGGCCTGCCGGGCGTGGTGCGCGGCGTGGACATCGACACCAACCACTTCCTCGGCAACTTCCCCGAGTACGCCTCGGTGGACGCGCTGGAGGTGGAGGGCACGCCCACGCCCGAGACGCTGGCGCAGGCCCGCTGGACGAACATCCTCACGCAGCTGCGGCTGCAGGGCGGCTCGCGCAACCTGTTCCCCATCGCCAGCGAGCAGCGCTGGACGCACCTGCGCCTCAACATCTTCCCGGACGGCGGCGTGGCGCGCTTGCGCGTGCACGGCGAGGTGCGGCCGGACTTCGAGCGCCTCACCCGCGCGGGCGGCACGGTGGACCTGGCGGCGGCGGAGCACGGCGGCACGGTGGTGGCGTGCAACGACGCCTTCTTCGGCCCCAAGGACAACCTCATCCTCCCGGGGCGCGCCGCCAACATGGGCGAGGGCTGGGAGACGCGCCGCAAGCGGACGCTGCCGGGCTTCGACTGGATTGTGGTGAAGCTGGCCGTGCCGGGCTCCGTGCAGAAGGTGGAGGTGGACACCGCGCACTACAAGGGCAACTTCCCCGAGTCGGCGTCCCTCGAGGGCTGCTACCTGCGCGAGCCGGTGGTGGACTTCGCCAACGCGCACCACATCACCTGGACGGAGCTGCTGCCGCGCACGAAGCTGCAGGCGGACCACCGGCACTTCTACGAGTCCGAGCTGACGGCCCAGGGGCCCTTCACCCACGTGCGGCTGAAGATCTTCCCCGACGGCGGCGTCAGCCGGCTGCGCGTCCACGGGCGGCCGGCATGAGCGCGCTGGAAAGGCTCAACAAGCTGCTCGTCTCCGAGGCCCGCGCGGAGATGCTGCGCTGCTGCGGCTCCTCGCGCTGGGCGGACGCCATGGTGCGCGCGCGCCCCTTCCGCGACGCGGAGCACCTGTTCTCCGAGGCGGCGTGGCTCTGGAAGCAGACGGGCCCGGAGGACTGGCGCGAGGCGATGACACACCACCCGCGCATCGGCGACGTGTCGCAGCTGCGGGCGAAGTTCGCCTCCACCGCCAGCTGGTCCTCGCAGGAGCAGGGCGGGGTGAGTGGCGCGGACGAGGCGGTGCTCCAGGGGCTGGCCGAGGGCAATGCACAGTACGAGAAGCGCTTCGGCTTCATCTTCCTGGTGTGCGCCACGGGGAAGAGCGCGGCGGAGATGCTGGAGCTGCTGCGCGAGCGGCTGGACAACGCGCCGGACGAGGAGCTGCGCATCGCCGCCGGCGAGCAGGCGAAAATCACCCGCATCCGTCTGGAGAAGCTGCTGGCGTCATGAGCACTCTTTCCACCCACGTCCTCGATACGAACCGGGGCCGCCCCGCCGCGGGCGTCCCCATCACCCTGGAAGTGCAGGGGCCCTCGGGCACCTGGAAGGAGCTGGCGCGCGGAGTCACCAACGACGACGGGCGCGTGCGCGACTTCCTGCCGCAGGGCGCCCGCGTGGAGCCGGGCGTCTACCGGATGGCCTTCGACACGGGCGCGTACTTCCGCACGCTCGGCGTGAAGGGCTTCTACCCGTCCGTGACGGTGGTGTTCGAGCTGGCCGCGCCCGACGAGCACTACCACGTGCCGCTGCTGCTGAGCCCCTTCGGCTACTCCACGTACCGGGGGAGCTGACTCAGCCCTTCTTGCCCATGGCCTTGGCGGGAGGCGGGATTCCGCCGTCCCGCCGCAGCAGCGCGTGGAGCTGGGCGATGAGCATCGTGGGCTTCGCCGGCTTGACGAGGTACGCATCCGGGGCGCCCTGGTCCGGGCCGACGTCCTCACGCGCGGGATAGCCGCTGACGAAGACGACCGGGATGTCCTTCAGCGAGGGCTCGGCGCGGAGGCGGCGGCACAGCTCGTAGCCGTCCATGCCGTCCATGTTCACGTCGGACAGCACCGCGTCCGGCGGGTCCGCCAGGGCCTGCGCGAGACCGGATTCTCCGTCCGCCGCCGTGGTGCAGTCGAAATCGCCGGAGAGCAGGAGGCGCAGCGTCTCCCGCATCGTCCAGGAGTTCTCCACGATGAGGACCTTCGGCTTCACGGTGCTCCGACTCCCAGGGTGGGTGAGGCGATCGGCCAGGACCGAGCGCGCCGGTTCCTTTCGACTGCGCCTCCAGCATCACCGCACCGCGCACGCCGAGCAAGGGGTCCGCGCCACCCCCGCTCGGGGTGCGGGGGCCCCACCGGGTGTCTCGCCTCGCCGGGCGCGGCCTGGAGCGTCCGCCCCCGGCGGGTGAGGGCCCTACTCCTCAGGTGGGGGATTCACCAACCCCCGGCGGGACACCTCGGAGTTCGGCTCCTCGTCGCCCCGGGCCTCGCGCTCGGGCACCTTCTCCGTGGTCCACTCCTCGCCGCGCTCGACGCGCTCCTCCCACGTCGTGTCCGAGTGGGGGCCCCGGTTGGCGTCGCGCTCGCTCGCCAGCCGGCGGGCCACCTCGGCCGCGCCGCGGTCCTGCGCGTCCTCCATCTGCCCCCGGTTGCGGGGCTGGAAGTTCTCGCCCCGGGGATGCTCGTCGTTGGGACCCTTGCCCTTGTTGCCCGCCATGGTGTCGCCTCCGTGTGTGCTCACGCCGCACGGCACAAGTTCGGAAGCAGCGGAGCAGCGGGCAACCGACGCCAGCCTGGCCGTCCGGCCGGTGGGCTAGCGCGGCCGGGCGGGTCCCTTTCGCGCCATCCGAGGGCCCTGCCCGGACAGCTCCTGCACGCGCATGCCCAGGCCATTCGTGGGCGTGGCGATGCGGCAGGCCGCGCCGCCGTGCACCAGGCCCACCACCCGCATCTGCAAGTCGACCAGCGGCGCGCCCGAGTCCCCCGGCTCGCCCCGCATGGTGGTGAAGAGCGCGGCGGGGACTCCGGGCAGCGAGGGACACGGGCCCAGCCGCTCCACCATCGCCTCCTGCGGCTCGCCCGGACGGTCGTTCCGGCCGGCGAACACCAGCCCGTCACCGGGCGCGGGCAGGGCGTCCGCCACGTCCAGGGGCCGCACCGGCGCCCGCTCATCCAACCGGATGACCGCCACGTCGCGCCCCCGGTCCACGTCGACGTAGGTGCCAGCCAGCCGCTGTCCGTCCAGGAACGACACCTCCACCCGCCTCTGGGCCGGACGGACACAGTGCGCGGCGGTGAGCGCGTGCCGGCCGTCCTCCACCACCACGCCCGCGCAGTGGCCCGCGTCCAGCGTCACCGTGGCCGCCTCCACGTCCTCCACGTCCGCGGGCGCGGCGTCGTCCCGAGGCGCCTCCGCAGGCCGTCCCTCACATGCCGCCAATGCCAGGCCCGCCAGGGCCGACGCCCACCTCCGCCACCGCTTCGAGCCCGCTCGCATCGTCCGCCTCCCTCGCGGGGCACAGCCCCTTGGTTGGCGTCCCCGCGAGGAAGGATGTGCACCCACCCACAGCGCCCCTCAGGCAGGGCCGTCGGGCAGGCACGCGGCCGGGGCTCGCAACGGCTGACGCTTGCCGTCACGACACGGAGCGCCGTTCCGCTGTTACATGTGTCAGGGCCCTCCGCGTGCCATGTGCCTCAGTGACAATGGAATGTGCCGGTCCCATGGAAACGTGATAGTCCTTTGACCCCTGGATTCCGCTGACCCGCCGGGTCCACCCCACCTTCGTGAGCGACGAGGAGAAGACAGCCGTCCTGGACGAGCGCAGCCGTCCTCCAAGTTCATGGGGGGACCGCCTGCGTACGCCCATCACCCTGCCGGTGGCGGGGGACGGGGAGCGCCGCTCGCTGGATGTGGGCATGGTGGTGACGGGGCGCTACCGGGTGGAGGGGCTGCTGGGCGAGGGCGGCATGGGCCGCATCTGGCTGGCGGCGGACCTGCACGAGCAGCGCAAGGTGGCGCTCAAGGAGATGCAGGTCCCCGCGGGGCTGACGGTCGCGAAGACGGAGGAGCTGGTGCTGATGTTCCGGCACGAGTTCTTCGCGATGAAGAAGCTGCAGCACCCCGGCACGCTGAAGGTCTTCGACTGGGGCATGACGGAGGCCGGCAACCGCTTCATCACCATGGAGGTGGTGGACGGCAAGGACCTGAGCTCGCTGGTGCGAGACACGCCGCTGGACACGCCGACGCTGTACCGGGTGCTCATCCAGATGGCGCAGGTGCTGGCCTTCCTGCACTCGCGGCTGTACGTGCACTGCGACATCAAGGCCAGCAACGTGCGCATCACCCGCTCCGGCGCGGTGAAGCTGATGGACTTCGGCGTCATGCACCAGCTGGGCACGCCCAGCCCCGGGCGGCTCAAGGGCACGCTGGAGTACCTGGCCCCGGAGTGGCAGCGCGGCGCGAGCATCGACGGGCGCGCGGACCTCTACTCGCTGGGGGTGATGGCCTACTACCTCGTCGCGGGCCGGCTGCCCTTCAAGCGCAACACCCCGGCGGCGCTGCTGGCGGACCACCTGACGCGCCCGCCGCCGAGGCCGTCCACGATATGCCCCGTGGAGCCGCGGCTGGAGGAGCTCATCCTCACGCTGCTGGCCAAGGACCCGCGCGAGCGCTTCCAGGACGCCGGCGAGCTGCTGGAGGCGCTGTGCCACGCCAGCGGTGAGCCGCTGCCGGAGGAGACGCTGTCGGCGCGCGCCAGCTACCTGCACGTGCCGGAGGTGGTGGGGCGCGGGGCGGAGCTGGAAGCGCTGATGAACGCGCTGGCCGAGGCGGACTGGGGCCAGTCACACGCGGTGCTCATCGGCGCGCCGGCGGGCGTGGGCAAGACGCGGCTGCTCCAGGAGTTCGAGCTGCAGGCGAAGCTGGCGGAGCTGCCCTTCGGCCGCGGGCAGTGCCGGGCCGAGGGCCAGGCGCCGCTGGCGCCGATCACGCAGGCG
Source organism: Pyxidicoccus xibeiensis (assembly GCF_024198175.1). Taxonomy (NCBI): domain Bacteria; kingdom Pseudomonadati; phylum Myxococcota; class Myxococcia; order Myxococcales; family Myxococcaceae; genus Pyxidicoccus; species Pyxidicoccus xibeiensis. The sequence goes on along the minus strand of NZ_JAJVKV010000011.1, from coordinate 288,949 downwards.
CTGCGCTGCCTGCTGCCGCACACGCCGGTGGAGCTCTTGGAGCGGCTGTCGCCGAAGCTGGGGCGGCTCTTGCCCGGGCTGGGGCCGGACGCCGTCGCGGTGCCCCAGGCGGTGGGCGAGGAGAAGCTGGCCTTCTTCGGCGCGCTGGCCGAGTGGGTGCAGGCGCTGGGACGGCAGATGACGCTGGTGCTGTGCTTCGAGGACTTGCAGTGGGCGGACAGCGCCACGCTGGAGGTCCTCAACGTGCTCATCCGCACGCTGCACGGCACGCGCGGCATGGTGGTGGGCACGTTCCGCTCCGGCGAGCTGAGCCGGCTGAGCCTGGCCTTCCAGACGGTGGACGAGAAGCTCACCACGCGCATGGACCTGGAGCCGCTGGCCGCCGAGCACGTGCGCACGCTGGTGGAGCTGGCGCTGCCCGGCCTGTCGGTGCCCGAGGGCTTCGTGACGCGGCTGCACGCCACCACGGGCGGCAACGCCTTCTTCGCCACCGAGTGCCTGCGCGCGCTGGTGGAGGAGAACGCGCTGGCGCGCGTGGGCGGCCGGTGGACGGCGGCGGAGGGGCTGGACACCCGGCCCCTGCCCGCCAGCATCCAGGACGCGGTGCTGGCGCGCCTGGGCACCGCGCCGCCGGAGCAGGTGGCGCTCTTGCGCAAGCTGGCGCCCGCGGGCCGCAGCCTGGAGCTGCCGATGGTGCGCGCGCTCGCGGAGCTGCCCGAGGTGGAGCTGTTCGCGGTGCTGGACGGCATCGTCGAGCGGCAGTTCCTCCAGGAGGTGGAGGGCCGCTACATCTTCACGCACGACACCGTGCACCAGGCCGTCTACGACACCACGCCCGAGGACGTGCGGCGGGTGGCGCATGGCCAGGTGGCGCTGGCGCTCCAGACGCTGCACTCGCAGCGCTCGGACCTGTCGCGCACGGTGGGCTGGCACTACCTGCGCTCGTCGGAGCCGGAGCTGGCCATCGGTCCGCTGCTGGACGCGGGCCGGGCGGCCATCGAAGCGCAGGCGCTGCTGGAGGCGACGCTGCTCCTGAAGGAGGCGGCGGCGCTGCTGGAGGCCGCGCCGGACTTCCCCGGGCGTGACAGGCTGCTCTTGCGCATCTGGGTGACGATGGTGGAGGTGGGCTACTCGAGCGACCCGCCGATTTCGCTGAAGTTCGTGGAGAAGCTCTTCGCGCACTGGGCGGCCACGGTGGACCTGGAGGAGGGGCGGCGGCAGGCGGCGGCGGCCCTGGAGGCCGCGTGCGCGGCGCCGGAGGCCGAGCGTCCCGCGCGGCTGCGGGAGCTGTTCCGGGAGCGGGAGGCGGACGCGTATGCCTCGCCCCAGGATGTCTTCTGGAAGAAGGCGGAGCTGCAGATCCTCCAGGGCATGGCGCTGGCCATCGTCGGCCGCACGGCGGACCTGACGGCGCTGCTGGCGCGCGTGGAAACCGAGCAGCCCGAGGTGTCGCCGTACCGCGCCGCGACGCTGCTGGCCCCGGCGGTGCTGTGCGCGTACACGGGCCGCTTCGCGGGCGTGCTGGAGTCGCAGTTCGAGCAGCTGGAGCGGCTGCGCGGGCTGCGCGAGGTGATGGGCCGGCTGCCGCGGCGCCTGGCGTGGGCGCTGGGGATGGGCGGCTACATGATGAACATGAACCTGGCGCTGCGCGGCGAGCCACTGGACGCGCAGGCCACGCGCGACGGGTACGCGGTGGCGGAGGCGCACGGGTTCACCGACGTGCGCGCCTTCCATCTGTTCTCGGTGGTGTCGCGCGCGGCCTTCACCGGGGACGGCGCGGCCTTCGTCCCGGCCTTCACGGAGAAGACGGACCTGGTGCGGCGGCTGGGCAACCCCCGGCTGATGGAGCGCAACCTGGCCCTCTTCACGCCGCCCTACTACCTGGAGCGCGGCGAGCACGAGCACGTGGCGGCGGTGGTGACGCGCGGGGAGACGCTGGTGGGGGTGCTGCCCGGAGACCGGTGGCTGCAGGCCCACGTGCAGGTGTACCAGGCGTGCCGGGACGTGCTCTTCGAGGACGCGGCGGCGGCGCGCCAGTCCCTGCCCAAGGCGCTGGTCGCGGCGCGGGAGAACGGCCTGCGCATGGAGACGCTGCTGCGCGTGTACCAGTCCCGCTTCGAGCGGGAGCAGGGGAACACGCTGGCGGCGGCGGAGGCCGCGGAGGCGGCGCTGACACGGGCGTTGGATCCGATGCTCGCCAACCCGTGGGACGAAATCCTCGCCCGCCGCGCGGTGGCGGCGCTGCTGCCCGGGGACGAGGGCGGCGCGCACCTGCGGCGCGCGCTGGCGCTGGGCGAGCTGACGGGCAACGTGCTGCAGATGGGGTTGGTGCGGCTGTCGCTCGCGGAGCGTGCGAACGGGACGGAGGCCGCCGTGGCGGAGCTGGAGGCGGCGGAGGCGCTCTTCACCGAGGCGCGGGCCACCAACCTGCTGGCGATGGCCAGCTCCCTTCGCGGGGCGCTCCAGCGGCGCGCGGGTGTCCGGCAGAGCGCCTGAGCGCACCGGATGCCGTGAGGCAGATGCCGGACGGGGCTAGAGTTCCCGCATGGCCCGAGCTCCCCTCCGCTTCTGCCTGGACTACCTGTCGCCCTACGCCTACCTCGCCTGGACGCGCATGCCCGCCCTCGCCGCGCGCCATGGCCGCGTCGTGGAGCCCGTGCCCGTGCTGCTGGCGGGCCTGCTCAACGCGCTCGGCAGCGTGGGGCCGGCGGAGATTCCGCCCAAGCGCGTCTACGTCTTCAAGCACACGTACCGCATCGCCCATGGGTTCGGCGTGCCGCTCGTGCCGCCGCCCTCGCACCCGTTCAACCCGCTGCTCGCGCTCCGGGTGACGGCGGCCGTGGAGGACCTGGAGGCCCGGGGCCGGCTGGTGTCCGCCCTCTATGCTTCCGTCTGGGGGGGAGGGAAGGGCGCGGAGACGCCCGAGGCCGTGGGCGCCGCCCTCCAGGCCGCCGGGCTCGACGCCCCGGCGCTGCTGGCCGCCGCCGGGACGCCCGAGGTGAAGGAGCGCGTGCGCCGCAACACCGAGGAGGCGCTCGCCGCCGGGGCCTTCGGCGTCCCCACCATCCTCGCGGACGGGGAGGTGTTCTTCGGCGTGGACTCGCTGGAGCACCTGGAGCAGTTCCTGCGGGGCGAGGACCCCGTGTCCCAGGTGGACCTCGAGCGCTGGCGCGACCTGCCCTCGACGGCGTCCCGGCGCTGAAGCGGGCGCACCGGGCCTCCGCTTTCCGGTAGGGTGCCCGGTCCCCGCCCTCCGGCGCCTCGGCCGCCACGTCCTCGAGGTCCCTCCTTGCGCATGAACATCCTCGTCGAGCTGGGCATCGCCGTCGCCGGCCTGGTGCTCGCCTGCGTCCTGCTGGCGCTCAACCTCTGGCGCGCCATCCTCTACCTCTTCCCCGGCAGCGTGCGCGTGGAGCCCGAGGCCCCCGCGGACCAGATGGACCTCCCGCTGGAGCTCGGCCCGCTGGCCACGCAGCTGCAGGCGCTCGGCTTCGTGCCGCTGGGCAGCCACGAGGAGAAGCCCCGCCTCCAGCGCGCCACGCGCTCCTATGACTGGGGCCACCCCGGCGAGCGCGTCTTCGCCACGCTCCACCGGGGCCAGGACGGCACGCCCCGTCTCTACTTCCTCACGCCGCTGGCGCCCGAGGGCTTCGTCATCACCGCCGGCTACCGCCGCCCCGCCCTGGAGGTGCCGGGCGTCTACCGCTCGGGTTCACTGGAGGACGCTTCGCCCGAGCGCCTGCTGCGCGCCCACCTGCGGCGGATGGAGGGGCTCACCCCCGCCCCGACGGGCTTCACGTGGGAAGGACGCGTGGAAGCCGGGCGTTCCTGGTACCAGGGGCTCGGCCGCAAGGAGATTCGGCGGCAGAACCTGCAAGGCTTGTTGTGGACCGTCATGGCCCTTGCCATCGTCGCCAGCGCCTTCCTGGGACGGCGGCTCTCCTGACGACCCCGCCCCACACCTCACGACGTCACGGCGCGCGTGCACCGCGCGCCCCATGAGAGTAGGTAGACGACCACCATGAAGAGCGTGTCCAAGACCGAGGAGATCTACTTCCTGTCCGGCAAGCGCACCCCGTTCGGTACCTACGGGGGAGCCCTGAAGGACCTCAGCGCCACCGACCTCGCCGTGGAGTCGGCCCGGGCGGCCCTCGCCCAGGCGAAGGTGTCCCCGGAGCAGGTCCAGCACGTGGTGTACGGCAACGTCGTGCAGACCAGCTCGGACGCCATCTACCTGCCGCGTCACGTGGGCTTGCGCACCGGGGTGCCCGTGCCCGTGCCCGCGCTGGGCGTCAACCGGCTGTGCGGCTCCGGCTTCCAGGCGTTCGTCACCGCGGCCGAGATGATGCTCACCGACCAGGCGGCCTGCGTGCTGGCCGGCGGCACGGAGTCCATGAGCCAGGCGCCCCACGTCATCCGCGGCGCCCGCTGGGGCCTCCCGCTGGGCAAGGGAGGGCTGGAGGACATGCTCTGGACGGCCCTCACCGACAGCTACACCGGCCAGGCCATGGCGCTCACCGCCGAGCAGCTCGCGGTGGACTACTCGCTCACCCAGGACCAGGTGGACGAGTACGCGGTCCTCACGCAGAAGCGCTTCGCCGCCGCGCAGGAGGCGGGCCGGCTCAACGACGAAATCGTCCCCGTCACCCTCAAGGGGAAGAAGGGCGACACCGTCGTCTCGCGCGACGAGCACAACCGTCCGGACACCACGGTGGAGGGGCTGCGAAAGCTGCCCAAGGTCTTCAAGAAGGACGGCGTGGTGCACGCGGGCGCGGCCAGCGGCATCTGCGACGGCGCGGGCTCCATGGTGATGGCCACGCGCAGCTTCGTGGAGAAGCACGGCCTGAAGCCCATGGCCCGGCTGGTGAACTGGGGCGTGTCCGGGTGTGACCCGAAAGTCATGGGCATCGGCCCGGCGCCGGCCATCCGCCGGCTGCTGGAGCGCGCGCAGTGCCAGCTGTCGGACGTGGACCTGTTCGAGGTCAACGAGGCCTTCGCGCCGCAGTACCTCGCGGTGGAGAAGGAGCTGGGCCTGCCGCGTGACAGGACCAACGTCAACGGCGGCGCCATCGCCGTGGGCCACCCGCTGGGGGCCTCGGGGGCTCGCATCACCACCACGCTGGTGTACGAGCTGAAGCGTCGCGGCGCTCGCTATGGTATCGGGTCTGCCTGCATCGGCGGCGGCCAGGGCATCGCGGTGCTGGTCGAGGCACTCTGATGGCCGCACAGGACACGGGACGCGAGATGAGCAACGAGGTGGACGCGAAGACGGCCCGTGAGCGGGCCAAGGCCATCGCCGAGCAGCGCCGCGCGGAGCGCCGCAACCGCAAGCGCAAGTGCGTGGTGTGTGGCGTGGAGGAGAGTGACAAGACGCCGCTCACCGCCCACCCCGAGGGCATCGGCCCTGCCTGCAAGGACGAGGTCGCCTGCCTGTCGCGCAAGGCCGCCGGCCGCTGACGCAGGGCGCTGAAGCAGGGCGCCCCGCCTCCCACCTTCGCGGAAGTCGGGCTTCTGTCCGACGATGAACTCCACGCCCCGTGTGCCCGGGGGCCCACCCGGGGCAGGGCTGGTGGGGCCGGAATGTCGGCCCCGTTTCTTGAAGGTGGAATCGTCTCGGGGTAAACGTCTGGAATCTCTGGTTTAGACGAGGGTCGGAATGGGCGTTATCAGCTTCACGGGAGTCAAGGTGTTCTCCACCACTCTCGCGCGTGATCGCGAGAACATGGGCGAGAACATCACCAAGTGGCTCAAGGAAAACCCCAACGTCGAAGTGGTGGACAGAGTGGTGACGCAGTCCTCCGACAAGGAGTTCCACTGTCTGACCATCACGCTCTTCTACAAGCCGAAGGCCTGAGCAGCGGCGAAGCGGTGAGAAGAGTCGGTGTGCGAGGGCGCTCTCCCTGGTGACGGGGATGGGCGCTCTTGTCGTTTGGGGTTGCGAAGCGGGCGGGGTTCCACCACCTTTGGACGGCTCTTTCTATGAGCGGCGACTGGGAGGAGTACTGAATGCGACCGATGCGCAGCTTCGGCGGCAGGGGTGGTGGCGGCGGGCTGCCCGGCCTGGAGACGATGGCGTCCAAGCTGGCGGTGGCGCTGGTGGCCGGCTCCGTGCTGTACCACCTCACGAAGGGAGCGCAGGGCTCGCTGCTGCTGCTGCTGCCGGACCTCGTCTTCACGCGCCTGCTGCTGTGGCAGCCGTTCACCTACGCCTTCATCGAGGCGAGCCCGTTCGGCATCATCTTCGGCGCCATCATCACCTGGTCCATCGGCGGCTACCTGGAGTCAATCTGGGGTGGCAAGCGCCTGCTGCTGGTGGCGGTGGGCATCACCGTGCTGTCCGGTTTCATCACCTCGCTGCTGGCGCTGCTGGTGCCCGGGGCGACGATTCAGGCGTACGTCGGCGGCAACGTGATGACCACGGTGCTGTGGGTGGCGTACGGGCTGAGCATCGGCCGGGGTGAGACGAACTTCTGGGGCATCCCCCTGTCGGGCAACGCGCTGGCCGGAGTGGGCGCGGGCTTCGTGGTGCTGATGGCCATCGTCGGCGGGTGGCAGACGCAGGTGCCGGACCTGCTCGCGCTGGGCCTGGTGTTCGCCTACGTGCGCGGCGCCAGCCCGCGCCGGCTGTGGCTGCACCTCCAGCACTGGCGCCTGCAGCGGCAGCTCAAGGACCGCTCCAAGCACCTGCACGTGGTGCCCAAGAACCAGGCCCGGCCGGACCGGGACCAGTTCCTCAACTGACACACCCTGTGCCCCGGCGCGGCCCTCGACTCAGTGGGCCGCTTCGGGGTGCCCGTACTGCTTGAGCTTGCGGTAGAGCGTGGCCACGCCGATGTCGAGCTGCTCGGCGGTGCGGGCCCGGTTGCCGCCGTTTCGCGCCAGCACCGCGAGGATGTACTCCTTCTCCATGTCCTCCAGCCGGCGCGGGTTGCCGTTGGGCACGAGGCTGGGCGGCGCGGCGCGGACCTCCTCGGGCAGGTCGTCCCGCTCCACCCGCTGGCCCTCGCACAGCGCCACCGCGCGCTCCACCGCGTTGCCCAGCTCGCGCACGTTGCCGGGCCACGGGTAGCGCAGGAGCTGGTCGGCGGCCTCGGGGGACAGGCCCGACACCTTCCGGCCCAGCCGCTCGGAGGCCTCGGCGAGCAGCACGCGCGCCAGGGGGAGGATGTCCTCGCGCCGCTCGCGCAGCGGGGGAATCTTCAGCTCGATGACGCGCAGGCGGTAGTAGAGGTCCTGGCGGAAGCGGCCCAGGCGCACCTCCTCGGCGAGCTCCCGGTTGGTGGCGGCCACCACGCGCACGTCCACCTTGCGGTTGGTGTTCTCTCCCACGCGCCGCACCTCCCGCTCCTGGAGCGCGCGCAGCAGCTTGGCCTGCATGGACGCGGGCACCTCGCCCACCTCGTCCAGGAAGAGGGTGCCGCCGTGCGCCGCCTCGAAGAGGCCCGCCCTGTCGTGGGTGGCGCCGGTGAAGGCGCCGCGGGCGTGGCCGAACAGCTCGCTCTCCAGCAGGCTCTCGGTGACGGCGGCGCAGTTGACGGCGACGAAGGCCTTGTGCGCGCGGCCGGACTCGTCGTGGATGAGGCGGGCGATGCGCTCCTTGCCCACGCCGCTCTCGCCGGTGACGAGCACCGTGGAGTCCACCTTCGCCGCGCGGCGCGCCAGGTTGATGACCCGCTGCATGGCCTCGGAGCGCGCCACCATGCCCGCCGGGTCCTCCGTCACGCCCGCGCGTGCGAGGGACTGGCGCTTCGCCCGCAGCTTGCGCTCGGCCTGCTTGAGCGCGTCCGTCACCTGCGCCAGCACGCCCTCCATGCACTGCGTCTCGTAGAGGCGCAGCACCTCGGTGCACTCGGTGCTCCACTCCTCGGCGGGACGGCCCACGAAGTGGCAGGCCGCGTCGCCCTTGCCCACGCAGCGCAGCTCCGTGCCGTAGATGGGCTTGCCGTTGACGTAGCTCATGTACCCGGACGCGAAGCCGGTGAGGCTCCAGCACACCGGCTGGTCCGACTGGCCCAGGTGCAGCAGGTGCTGCTCGGCCTCGTAGGAGTCGCGCCACTGCGCCTCCGCGAAGGGCTCCGGGCCCTCCTCGGGATGGCGCTCCACACGCTCCACGCGCACCTGGCCCTGGAGCGTGTGCAGCCGCCCACCGGCCCTCCGCCAGACGGACTCGTCCGTCCACGGCACCGCCGTCTTCATGGCCTCCGCCGTGCGCCAGCCATGCGCGTACCCCAGCCGGGTGAAGATGCCGCGCGCCGCCGTCATCCCCAGCAGGCCCACGAGCTCCTTGCGCAGCAGCCCCAGCGCTACCGGGTCCATCAGCAGCACCCGCTGCCCCGCGAAGTGCATGGGCCCGCCCCCCGGCTCGAATGACAGCAGCTCAGTCAAGCCCAGCTCGAAACGGCCAGCCACGCTGTACAGCCCCCTTCCAGAGTGATGTGTCTCTCTATCGTTATGAGAGGCCGGGTGCACGTCCCGTCAGAAGCTCGGAGTCATTCCAACAGGTTGGCGTGTTACGTGCCTTGGTCCTGGGGTTGCAGTACAAGCCCATCGCGATGGGTGACGGTCTCGACAGAAGGGAAGTCCTGCAGGGCGCGGCGGCCGCCGGGGTGGCGGGCGTGCTCGGCGGGGGCCCGTCCGCCAGCACGTCGGTGGCGCCCGCGGTGTTCGTGTCGCACGGCTCGCCCATGGTGGCGCTGGACGCGGACGCGTACCCGCAGTCGCTGAAGGCCCTGGGAGACAGCGCGGCCTCGGTACGGGCGCTGGTGGTGGTGTCGGCGCACTGGGAGACGCCCGGTGAGGTGCGCGTCACCGCGAGCGCCCGGCCTCCCCTCATCCATGACTTCTACGGCTTTCCGGAGCCGCTCTACCGCCTGCGGTACGACGCGCCAGGCGAGCCCTCGCTGGCGGCGGACGTGGTGACGCGGCTGAAGGCGGCCGGGCTGCGCGCGGCGGCGGACGCGGAGCGGGGCCTGGACCATGGCGCCTGGGTGCCGCTGCTCCATGCCTTCCCGCAGGCGAGGCTGCCGGTGGTGCAGGTGTCGCTGCCGACCATCTCGAGCCCCGCGGAGGTGGCGCGGGTGGGCGAGGTGCTGCGGCCGCTGCGCGGCCAGGGCGTGCTGCTGATGGGCAGCGGCGGCATCGTCCACAACCTGCGCCGGCTGAATTTCCACGACAAGCTGGCGTCGGTCGAGCCGTGGGCGCAGGCGTTCGACGGTTGGGTGGCGGCGAGACTGGAGGCGCGGGACTTCTCCGGCCTTCAGGCATGGTTGGATGCACCGAACGCGCGGCTCGCGCATCCGAGAGCCGAGCACTTGATGCCCCTGTATTTCGTCCTCGGTGCTGCCCTCCCCGAGGACCGTCTCACCCCCGTGTTCGAGGGCTTCCATCACGGAACCTTGTCCATGCGCAGCTTCGCGCTGCGCGGCTGAAATCGCAGTTCCCCAAGGAGTACACACCTCATGAAGACGTCCCTGAAGAGCGCTGTTGCCCTGCTGATTGCCGTCCCGTCCCTGGCGTTTGCCGCCAACTACGAGATTGACGGCTCCCATTCGAGCGCCGGTTTCACCGTGCGGCACATGATGGTGTCCAACGTGAACGGCTCGTTCAACGTGAAGAGCGGCACCGTCAACGTGGACGACAAGGACATCACCAAGTCCACCGTGGAGGCCGTCCTCGACGCCACCACCGTCAACACCGGCAACGCCAAGCGCGATGAGCACCTGCGCGCGCCGGACTTCTTCGACACGGCGAAGCACCCCACCATCACCTTCAAGTCGAAGAAGGTGGAGCAGGCCGGCGAGGGCAAGCTGAAGGTCTCCGGCGACCTGACCATGCACGGCGTCACCAAGCCCGTCGTCCTGGACGTCACGGGCCCGTCCAAGGAGTCCAAGGACCCCTGGGGCAACACCCGCACGGGCGTGACGGCGACCACCAAGCTGAACCGCAAGGACTTCGGCCTGACCTACAACACGGCGCTGGAGACGGGCGGCGTGGCGGTGGGTGAGGAAGTCACCGTGAACCTGGACCTGTCCCTGGTGAAGAAGCAGCCGGCGCCTGCCGCGGCCCCGGCCGCCGCGGGCAAGAAGTAGTCCGAAGGCGACACGGTTACCGCTGAATGACGGAGGGGCCTCCCACGCGAGTGGGGGCCCCTCTTTCACGTTGCGGGCTGTGACTTCGCGAGACGGCGCGCGCCCGGAGCACGGTGGCCCCGGGCGCCGCGGAGGACTTCAGCCCTCCGCCACGGCCTGCACGCTGGAGCGGTAGATGAAGATGCGGGCGGTGTTGGTGCGCTGGTCGGCGGGGATGACGAAGAAGCCCGGGTTGGCGCCCTTGAAGTCCTGGGAGAAGCCCGCGACCTGGCGGCCGTCGTTGAAGGTGACGCGAATCTTCTGACCCTCCGCCTGCGGCTGGCGCGAGCCGGCGGTGAGCATGAAGAAGATGGCCTTCACCCGCTTGCCGGGAATCTGCTCGGGGGCGAAGCCGCTCTGCTGCTCCAGGGAGATGACCTCGTCGAGCAGGTCCGCGTCGCGGATGGTGCCGCGCTTCACCTGGCCTTCGACGGTGTGGATGATGACGCGGTGCTCACCCTCCACGAAGGAGGTGATGGGCGCCGAGTCCACCTCGGCCTGCTGGGCGAAGAGCGGCTCGCGCGAGGCGAGGACGTTGGAGGCGACCTGGACGGGCGGCGCGGGGACCGGAGCGGCCGGCATGGCGACGGGAGCCCGGCCGGCCGCGGTGGCCGCCACGGCATACGCGACAGGCGCGGGCGCGGGGACGACGACCGGGGTGCTGGTCGAGGGCGTCCTGGGCAGCGGGGCGGCGATGGCGGGAACCCTCGCGGCGGGGGGCGGAGGCAGCGGGACGGCCGCGAGCGGAGGCTCGACGGACTCCTCGACGAGGTCGATTTCCGCCATCTCCGTCTCGAGCTCCACGGGGACTTCTTCCACCTCGAGGGGCGCGGCCGGCGGGGCCTCGAGGCTGACCTCGACGGCGGGCTCGGGCTCCGGCTCGGAGAAGTCCTGCGACGGCGAGCCGAAGGGAGTGCCACCGGACTGCCACGACGGCTGCGCTTGAGCGGCGTGCTCCTGCTCCCAGGGGACGTTCTCCGCCTGGGCGGGGGCAGCGCCCCAGGCCGGCTCCGGCTCCACGGGCGTGGCCTCGAGCATCGGCTCCGCTTCGATGGGGGCGTCGCTCCACTCGGCCTGCGCGGGCGCGGCCGTGTCGGTGAGGGAGATCTCCTCCGACGGTGCCTCACTCCACTGCGCGGCGGCGGGCTGCGCGTTCCATTCCGGCGCGGGCTCGGCCTCGGCCGTCACCCACTCGGGCTGGAGCTCCTCCACCGGGGCGGCCTCGGCGACGGGAGCGGACTCCCAGCTGGACGTGGGCTGCGTGTCGTTGGGGGACCAGCCGGACGCAGGCGTCTCGGTGGACGACGCGCTCCAGTCAGAGGAGGTGGCGGGCTCGGCGGTTTCGGACCACTCGGAGGCCGGAGCGGCCTCGGCGGTGGGCGCGTCCCACTCGGCCTCAACGGCGTCGGGAGAGAGCTCCTCCACGGGAGTCGCCCACTCGGCCTGGACGGCCTCGGGCGCGACTTCCTCGGCGGGGGTGGCCCATTCAGCCTGGACGGCCGGCGCCGCTTCTGCGGTGGGCGTGGACCAGTCCGTCTCGACGGCCTCGGGCGCAGCTTCGGCCGTGGGTGCGGACCATTCGGTCTGGACAGCCTCGGGCGCAACTTCCTCGGCGGTGGCGGACCATTCGGTCTGGACGGCCTCGGGCGCGACTTCCTCGGCGGAGGCGGCCCATTCGGTCTGGACGGCCTCGGGCGCGACTTCCTCGGCGGATGCGGACCAGTCGGTCTGGACAGCCTCGGGCGCAGCTTCAGCCGTGGGCGTGGACCAGTCGGTCTGGACAGCCTCAGGCGCAGCTTCAGCCGTGGGCGCGGACCAGTCGGTCTGGACGGCCTCGGGCGCGAGCTCTTCAGCGGGCGTGGCCCACTCGGCCTGGACGGCCTCGGGCGCGAGCTCTTCAGCGGGCGCGGCCCACTCGGCCTGGACGGCTTCCGGAGCCAGCTCTCCAGCAGGTGTGGCCCACTCGGCCTGAACGGCCTCGGGAGCAATCTCCTCGGCAGGCGTGGCCCACTCGGGCTGAGCCGCAACCGGTGCGGCTTCGGCGGTGGCCCACTCGCCCTGGACGGCTTCCGGCGCGAGCTCTTCGGCGGGAGTGGCCCACTCGGCCTGCGCAGCCTCCGGATTGGCCTCGGCGGGCGTCGCCCACTCAGACTGCGCGGACTCGGGAGCAGCCTCGATGACAGGCGTCTCCCATTCGGCCTGAGCCGCGTCGGTCTCAGGCGCGGACCAGTCCGTCTGCGCGGGCGCAGCGGCGAGGCCTTCGGCGGACGTGGCCCACTCGGGCTGGGCCCCTTCGACGCTCTGCTCCGGCTGCGCGGTCCAGTCAGACTGCGCGGCCTCGGGCGTGAGCTCCTCGGCGGGCGTGGCCCACTCGGGCTGAGCCGCTTCGGCGGCCTGCTCCGGCTGCGCGCTCCACTCCCCCTGCACGGCCTCAGGTGCGGCTTCTTCCGCCGTAGCCCACTCGGGCTGGGCCGCGTCGGCCGACTGCTCCGGCTGCGCCGTCCACTCGGCCTGCACGGCCTCGGGGGCAAGCTCTTCCGCGGGCGTGGCCCACTCGGGCTGAGCCGTTCCAGAGGCCTGCTCCGACTGTGCGGTCCACTCCGCCTGTGCCGTCTCGGGCGCGGTCTCCTCGATGGGCGTGGCCCACTCGGCCTGGGCCGCTTCCGCGCTCTGCTCCGGCTGCGCGCTCCACTCCGCCTGCACGGCCTCGGGAGCGACCTCTTCGACCGGCGTGGCCCACTCGGGCTGGGCCGCTTCCACTGGCTGTGCCGACGGCGCTTCCCACCCGGACTGGCCTGCCTCGGGCGTCGCCCACGTGGGCTGCGCCTCGGGCGTTGCCTCGTTGACGGGCGCAGCCTCCTCGATGGGCGTGGCCCACTCGGCCTGGAGCTCGACGGTCGCCGTCTCTCCCGAGGCGCTCCACTCGGACTGCGCGGCCTCGGCGGTGGCCGGCGTCGCATCCGCCGTCATGGACGGAGACTCGGAAGCCGAAGCCCACTCTGGCTGCAGCTCGATGGGCGCGTCCTCTGCCTGCGCAGCGGCCTCGGTGCTGGACGCAGCTCCGGTGCCCTCGGGCGAGGCGGCCCATTCAGCAGCCGTGCCCGCGTCGACTCCGGAAGACTCGGTCGAGACCCACTCGGGCTGGAGCTCGATGGAGGCCGCATCCTCGGCGGGGGTGGCCCACTCGGACTGCTCCGGGGTGGAGGTCTCGTTCCAGGCGGCGCCGGTCGCCCCCATCTCCGCGGCGAACTCCGCGTTGCTCGCGAGCGGAATCGCGTCGGACTCGGCCGCGGGCTCCGCGCTCCACTCGGTGCTGCCCTGGAACTCGTTCGACAGCGGCACGGCGCCGGTCTCGATTTCGGGCTCCGCGCTCCAGTCCGTGGTGGCGGCCGCTTCGTGGTTCGCGAGCGCCAGACCGCGATCGTCCGTGGCCGCGAAGCGGCTGTACTCCACGAACTCCCCAGCGGGCGCGAGAGGAACAGCCTCCTCGGGGTTGCCGCTCAGGTCGAACATCTCCTGCGCGGAGGGCGTGCCCACGTACTCACGCGAGACGGGTACCGGGTCTCCAGCGAGCGCGAGGGTGTCCGCCTGAAGGTCCGGGCCCACCTGCACCGAGCGGAGCTCGAGCGAGGGAACCCCCGCGGTGGCGAACAGCGAGTTCGTCGTCGCCAGGGGCGCCTCGGGCTGCACCTCGGTGCCGAGGTCGGCCACGTCGAACGTGGGGGGCTCCGCGCTCTCGGCGGTGGCCTCCCAGGCGCTGCCGGGAGCCGACTCCACGTCCATGACGTCGAGGGACGGCTCCTGCGCGGACGCCAGTCCTTCCGCAGCGGCGGAGTCCGTCACCTCGGTGGCCGTCAGGTCCAGCGTGGGGACGTTCTCCTCGGTGCCAGCGGCCTGGGCGGCCGTGGACTGCTCGCTCATGTCCGCGGCTTCGAGCGAAATCTCCTCGGACGAGGCCGGCGTGCCGGCGTCCCACGTCGCGCCCGCCTCGGCGGACGGAGCCGCCTCGGTCATGTCGGACGCATCGAGCGAGATCTCCGCCTCGGGCGACGGCGCCTCGGTCATCTCGGACGCGTCGAGCGCAATCTCCGCCGGACCGTCCAGCGACTCCGGAGCGGCCTCGCTCACGTCGGACGCGTCGAGCTCGAGCGGCTGCGCCTCCAGCTGGCCCGGAGCCGCCTCGGTCATGTCGGACGCATCGAGCGCGAGCTCAGGCGTCTGCGCCGTCAGGCTGTCCGACGCAGGCTCGCTCATGTCGGACGCATCGAGTGCGAGCTCGGGCGTCTGGGCCGAAGCCGACTCGCTCACCTCGGACGCATCGAACGTGAGCTCGGGAGTCTGGGCCGGCGCATCCTCGCTCATGTCGGACGCATCGAGCGCGAGCTCGGTGGAAGGCTCCGCGTCAGCGGGAGTGCCCGCATCCCAGGCGCTGGCCGCCTCCTCCTGGCTCGCGGCCTCGAACATGTCCGAGGCATCGAGCTCCGCGCCCGCCGAAGCAGTGTCGGCGGAAGAAGCCTCGCTTGCGTCGAGCGCGCCAGGGTTCGCCTCCGCCATCTCCGCGACGTCGATGATGTCGCTCGCGTCCGACGACTCCGCCTGCGCGGACTCCACGGCGAGCGGAGCGGATGCCCACGCCTCGTCCATGGGCGCGGGAGAGGACTCCTCGGCCAGCATCGGCTCGCTCTCGGCCGTCGCGTCGAGCAGCTCCACCTCGGACGACGACACCTCCAGCTCGGCCGAGGCGAGCTCGACCTCTTCGGAGGCCGCCGTCTCGACAGGCGCATCCGGCGTCGACTCGACCTCCATCGACAGGTCGGCGAACGACGCCTCCAGCGAGGACTCCGGCTGGGCGGCGGAAGGAGCCTCGGTCTGCTCCGGGGCGCCAACGGACGAGAAGTCCAGCTCGGACGAGAGCTCGGCCGGGGCCTCCTGCGCGGCCTCGGTGTCCTGCGCCCCAGCGGCCTGGCCACCCAGGTCCGAGCCGAGGTCCGCGAACGACGCGGACGGGTCCGGCGTGGTGTCCTCGGGCGCGACTTCCGACTCCGTCACCTCGAGCACGTCCTCGGACGAAGAGGCCTCGTCGCCAGCCAGCTCTGACCGCGCTTCCAGCGTCTCGTGCGTGGAGTCGCTGGCCGGCTCGGTGACGGCGGCGGGCATCCACGGCGCGGGCTCGCTGAGCGCGGGGATGTCGATGTCGTCCGTGCTGAGGTTCAGCGGATCCTGCTCGGGAGCCGGGGGCGCGTAGCCCGTGTAGGGCTGCTGCGCGTAGCCGGCATAGGCCTGCTGCTGCGCGGGGTCTACCGCGTAGCCCTGCGCGTTCGGATCGTACGCGCCCTGCTGCGGGTAGCCCGCATAGGCCTGGGCGTTCGGGTCATAGCCCTGCTGCGCGTAGTCCTGGGCCGTGTACGGGTACCAGTTGCCGTCATCGGCGTAGTAGCCCTGGGGCTGCTGCGCGGGGTCGACGGGGTATGGGTACCAGTTGCCGTCATCGGCGTAGTAGCCCTGGGGCTGCTGCGCGGGGTCGGCGGGGTAGGGGTACCAGTTGCCGTCATCGGCGTAGTAGCCCTGCGGCGCGGCCTGCTGCTGCCACGCGGACGCGTCGGCCACGGCGGGAGCGTCCTGAACGCCCAGGAGTCCGCGCAGCTCGCTCCAGCGAGCCTCCTCCACTGGAGACAGGCTTCCCAGCTTCCGCTTCTCATCCAGGAAGCGAAACTCTCTCATCGCCGCGCGCGTGTCCGACATCCGTCACCTTGCTGCGAACAGCGTACGACCCGGCTACTGCCGCAGCGTGAATGGGGGGGCTGCGAGTGTAGGGGACTCCCCCGGAGGGGTAAACCAATTGGCCCAGGCTCGGCTGGCAGGTCCCTCTACTGGAGGGCGTCCCGAACCTCCTTGTCCAGGGCCTCCAGGCTCAGCTCGTAGTGGCTCTTCAGGGAGGCTTCGAAGCTCGTGCCCTGGCCCACGTCCCGGATGAGGGTGAGGAGCTTGGCCGTCCCACCCTGTCGCACCAGCTCCCGCACGGCGAGTGCGGACACCCCATAGGCGATGCCCGGGTTGCTGGTGGAGATGAGGGGCCGCCGGGCCAGGTCCTCCAGCTTCGGCAGCTTGCCGGCCTTGGCGGCGCCGGTCATGGACGTCTTCAGCGGCCGGGGCGGGTCATCGCCGCCCAGGTAGCGCCACTCGACGTACTCGGCCAGGCCCTCGTTGAGCCAGATGGGGACGTTGTGGCCAGAGCCCCCGCAGAAGTCGTCCACGGCGGCGTGGACGTACTCGTGCACCAGGGTGGCCTTGGTCATCTGCGTCAGCTCGGCGGCGTCGTTGATGCGGATGGCGTTCTCCGAGTAGAGCCCCGCCACCCCGCGTGCCGTGCGCGCGCCGAAGTGGGTACTGAACTCGGCGAGTGTGTAGAGGATGACATCCACGGGCGCCTGGCGCACCTCGCCGAGGATGCGGCGCGTGAAGTCGTAGGCCTCGTCGAGCGCGGAGACGACCTGTCCCTCGTATTCGGCGCGCTGCCCGAAGTCGCGCTCGTTGTTGAAGTAGCGGATGACGAAGCGGCTGTTGGCGCGCGTGCGCATGCCGCCCGGGCCGGTGCTGGACTCGTAGGTGAGGCTGGCCGGGCGCGTGTCGCCGCGGCTGGCACCGCCGCCCGCGGGGACGGCTCCCGTCTTGCCGTTGATGCGCTGCTCCAGGCGCTCGGCCTCGCGCCGCGCCGCGCCCTCCTCGCTGGTCTTCGCGCGGGCCTGCTGGATGAGGCGCTTCGCCTCGGCGCCCTCCTTCGAGCGGGGCGGCACCTTCTCCAGCACCGCCAGGGCCCCGGCGGAGTCCTGCTCCTCCAGCAGCAGCCGGCCCAGCTCCAGGCCGAAGCTGCCGTCCTTCGGGTGGCGCTCCAGGCCCTTGCGCAGGGCGGCCTCCGCGGCCGCGCGCTGGTCCGTCTTGCGCGCGGAGCGCGCCAGGCACCGCAGCGCCCCGGCGGACTCGTCGTACACCGCGGCGCGCTCTCCCAACGAGTACGCCATCACCGCATCGTCGCCCAGCAGGGCCTCGCAGCCCTTGAGCAGCGCGGCGGAGATGGTGCGCCGCTGCGCCTCCGGCACGCCCGAGACGTCACCGGAAGCGAAGGCGAGGTACAGCTCCTCCCAGGAGCCGCTGGCGGCGAGCTCCCTGGCCTTCTGGGCGGACGGGGGCGGGGCGGCGGCGAGGAGGAGGGCGGCGAGCAGGGCACTGGAACTCATGCCCTCCAGTATGGCCGAGCCCCCGAGCGCGGACGCAAGCCCCCCTCCCTCCCTCGGGGCGACACCCCCTCGTTACTTCCGGGCGACCTGGATGCCCTGGTTGCGCAGGGCCTGCTCCAGCTCCTCGATGTGGGCGGGGCCGGTGGTCTCCAGCGTCACCTCCACCATGGCCTCGCCCAGCCCCGCCTTGGAGAAGGCGCGCTCGTGATGGATTTCCACCACATTGGCCCGCAGCTCGGCCACCTGGCTCGTGAGCTTCGCGAGCATGCCGGGCCGGTCCGGCAGGCGGACCTCGAGCTGCACGAGGCGCCCGGCCCTCACCAGGCCGCGCTCGATGATGCGGCTGATGACGTTCATGTCGATGTTGCCGCCGCTGAGGATGATGGCGGTGCGCTTGCCCTTCGCCTGGGGCACGTCGCCGGCGAGCAGCGCGGCCAGGCCCACCGCGCCCGCGCCCTCCACCACGCTCTTCTCCTGCTCCAGCAACGTGAGGATGGCCGCCGCGATCTCCTCCTCGTCCACCGCCACCACGTCGTCCACGTACTTGCGCACCATGGGGAAGGTGAGCTCGCCCACGCGCTTCACCGCGATGCCGTCCGCAATCGTGGTGCCCGCGGCCGTGAGGTCCACCAGGTGGCCGGCCTCCACCGACGCCTTCATGCTGGCGATGGTGGCCGTCTGCACGCCCACCACGCGGATGCCGGGCTTCTTCTCCTTCAGCGCGCAGGCGACGCCGGAGATGAGCCCGCCACCGCCGATGGGCACCAGCACCACCTCCAGGTCCGGGCACTGCTCCAGCAGCTCCAGGCCAATGGTGCCCTGGCCGGCGATGACGAGCGGGTCGTTGAAGGGGTGGACGAAGACCGAGCCCTCCTCCTTCTGGATGCGCAGCGCCTCCGCGTAGGACTCGTCGAAGTTGGAGCCCTTGAGCACCACGCGCGCCTTGTACTCGTCACGCGTGCGCGACACCTTGATGAGCGGCGTGCGCTCCGGCATGACGATGGTGGCCTTCACCCCCAGCTTCAGCGCGTTGAACGCCACGCCCTGCGCATGGTTGCCGGCCGACGCGGCGATGACGCCCCGGCGCCGCTCGTCCGGGGTGAGCGACAGCAGCTTGTTGAGCGCGCCGCGCTCCTTGAAGGCGCCGGTGCGCTGCAGGTTCTCCATCTTGAAGAACACCGCCGCGCACTCGGTGCGCTCCGTGAAGTAGTCCGACTGCGGGCACGGGGTGGGGCGGATGGCGTCGCGCAGCCGCTCGCGCGCGGCCAGGATGTCCTGGAGGGTGACCATGGGGCCGCGTGTAGCGGAAGCGCGCCCCGGGCGGAAGAGACAGCCGCCCCTTCGCCCGGCTGGGCACGTCCTCCCGGCCACACCGGGCGGACGTGGCGGGGTGCGTCAGATGCCGCGCAGCACGGTGGCCTTGCCCACCCGGCCGATGGCCAGGATGTAGGCGGCCGTCCGCATGGAGACCTTGCGCGAGCGGGCCACCTGGGCCACGCGCTCGTAGGACTCCTTCATCGTCTTCTCCAGCTCCGCGTTGACGCGCTCCTCCTCCCACGACAGGTGCTGGAGGTTCTGGACCCACTCGAAGTAGCTCACCGTCACGCCGCCGGCGCTGGCGAGCACGTCCGGCACCACGAAGATGCCGCGCTTCTCGAAGATTTCGTCCGCCTCCGGCTGGGTGGGGCCGTTGGCGCCCTCGATGATGAGCTTGGCGCGCACCGCGTTGGCGTTGTCCTTGGTGAGCACGTGGCCCAGCGCCGCGGGGATGAGCACCTCGCAGTCCGCCGTCAGCACGTCGTCATTGGTGCACGCCGCGCCGCCGCCGAAGCCCGACACCGTGCCGGTGCGCTTCACGTGCTCGAAGAGGGAGGGGATGTCCAGGCCCTGCGGGTTGCGCACGCCGCCCAGCACGTCCGAGACGGCCACCACCACGCCGCCGTCCTCCCAGAGCAGCTGCGCGGTGTGGCTGCCCACGTTGCCGAAGCCCTGGAGCGCGAAGCGCGTGCCCTTCACCGGCAGGCCCAGGTCCCGCATGATTTCACGGCACACGTAGAGCAGCCCGCGCCCGGTGGCCGCCTCGCGGCCCTTGCTGCCGTACAGCTCCAGCGGCTTGCCCGTCACCACCGCCGGCGAGTGGCCGTGGTAGCGCGAGTACTGGTCCATTATCCAGGCCATCACCTGGGGGTTGGTGTTGACGTCGGGGGCGGGGATGTCACGCGTGGGGCCGATGACGTCCTGCACCTGGTCCACGAACTTCCGGGTGAGCCGCTCCAGCTCCTTGATGGACAGCTGCGACGGATCACAGGCGATGCCGCCCTTGGCGCCGCCGTACGGCACGTTCACCACCGCCGTCTTCCACGTCATCAGCGAGGCGAGCGACGCGCACTCGTCCTGGTCCAGCCGCGGGTGGTAGCGCAGGCCGCCCTTCATGGGGCCGCGGCTGTTGTCGTGCTGGATCCGGTACCCGAGGAAGGTGCGAATCTCCCCGGAGTCCATCTCGATGGAGACCTGGACCTTCACTTCGCGCAGCGGCGTGGCGAGCAGCGTCTCGATGGGGGTGCCCACGTCCATGATCCGCGCGGCCTTGCGGAAGAAGTAGTTGGTACCCTCGACGGCGCTCATGGCTCGGAAGACTCCTGAAGGCGGCGGGCCCGAAGCACGAGGGCCTTCACCGCGCGCGAGACCTTAACAGAAGGGGTGCGCTACCATAGAAAACGCCCTATGCCCCCCGGCCCGCCAGAGGCTTCCCACGTGAGCGGACACCTGCAGGGCCTGGCCCGGCGCATCCGCGCCCTGCGGGAGCGGCGGGGCCTCACGCAGGAGGACTTCGCCGCCCGCTGCGGCATCTCCGTGTCCTTCGCGTCCCTGCTGGAGCGCGGCGAGCGCAGCCCCAGCTACGAGACGCTGCTCCAGGTGGCCACGGCGCTGGAGCTGCCCCTGTGGGAGCTGCTGCGGCTGGACGACGCGCAGGACGCCGGCCTGCACCGGGTGGAGGCCTTCGTCCGGGCCCGCCACCTGTCGCGCGCGGACCTGGACCGGCTGCTGGCGGTGGCGGAGCTGCTGTTCTGCGAGGACGCCGCGCCGGTGGCAGCGGCGCCACCGACCGAGTCCGCCCGCTGCGTCGAGGCCGACTGCGTCCGGCCGGTGCTCGCCCGGGGCCTGTGCACCGCCCACTACCACCGGGAGCGGCGCAAGAAGGCGGCCGGCGCGAGCACCGCCAGCGGCTGAGCTGGCTCCGAGCCTCGCGGAGAGGCTGGAGCCTCTCCCGCTACTTCTTCTTCGCGCGCTCCACCTTCAGCGCCCGGTCACCGTGCAGCTTGCCGTGGGTGGCCTCGAAGCCCGCCACGTCCTCGTCGGCGACGAAGACGTACGCATACGTGGGGCGCAGGTCCATGCGCACCACCTTGCCGGCGGGGGCACCCGCGGCCTCCAGCGCGGCGGTGACGCCGGCCTCGTCCAGGCCGTCCTGCCGGCCCAAGCCCACCCACAGGCGCGTCTGGCCCGGCAGGTCCGGCATCGACTCGGTGCGCGGCCGGCGCTCCTCGCGGGAGCCACGCGGGCGGTGGCGCTCCACCTTCAGCGCCTTCTCCCCGTGCGGCTTGCCGTTGAGGGCCTCGAAGGCGAGCGCGTCCGCCTCGGCCACGTAGGCGTAGCCGTAGGTGGGCCGCATCACCACGCGCAGCACCTTGCCGGCGGGGGCGCCCGCGGCCTCCAGCGCGGCGGGCAGCTTCGCCTCGTCCATGCCGTCGTCGGTGCCCAGGTTGGTCCACAGCTTCGCCTCGCCGGGGCCCGCGTCCGGGGACGGGGGCGGGCGGGGCGTGGCCTCGCGCTCGGTGCGCGGCTTGCTGCGCTCCACGCGCAGCACCTTGGTGCCGTGCTGCTTGCCGTTGACGGCCTCGAAGCCGGCGGCGTCATCCTCCGCCACGAAGACGTACGCGAAGGTGGGGCGCAGCTCCGCGCGCACCATCTTCCCCAGGGGCGCGCCCGCGTCCTCCAGCGCCGTGGCGATGCTGCCCGGCCCCAGGCCGTCCGCCGTCCCCAGGTTGACCCAGAGCTTCACCTCGCCCGGGCCGGCCTCCAGGGCCGCCGCGCCGCGGGCGCCTTCGCCACGCTCGCGCCGCGGCTCGTCCCGCCGGGGCCGCCGCTCACGGTCCGGGGACTCGGCGCGCTCCGGACGCTCGGTGCGCTCCGGACGCTCGGTGCGCTCCGGCCGGTCCGCCCGCGCGGGCCGCTCGCGCCGCTCCTCGCGGTCGCCCCGCCGCTCCCCGCCGCGCTCGCGACGGTCGCCGCCACGGCCACGGCCTTCCTTGCTCTCGTACGTGCGCGGCTGGGGCGGCTCGCGCCCCTCGGCCGCGAAGGCCGCCGCCGCCTTCTCCATGCGCAGGTGGCTGAAGAAGTACTTCAGCAGGAAGGCGATGAGGTCGTCCGCGTCCGGGCGCGACTTGAGCTGCGAGGCCAGGGGCAGGAAGCCCTCGAAGATGGACCCGCTGGCCGCCTCGTGGATTTCGCGCACGTGGCGCTCCGTCCACAGCCGCATCGCCTCCTCGGGCGCCGGCATCTCGCGCATCTCGAACTTGATGCCGAACTTCTTCTCCAGCGTGGTGAACGTGGCCAGCTCGCGGCCGGAGAAGAGGTTGATGGCGGTGCCCTTGTTGCCGATGCGGCCCGTGCGGCCCACCCGGTGCAGGTACACCGCCGCGTCCTCGGGCAGCGAGTAGTTGATGACGTACTCCAGCCCGGAGATGTCGATGCCGCGCGCCGCGATGTCCGTGGCGACCATGAAGGCCACCTCGCCGCGCTTCACCTTGCCCATCACCCGCTCGCGCTCCTTCTGCGGCAGGTCTCCGTTGAGCAGCTCCGCGTCGAAGCCGTTGCGGTTGAGCACCGCCGTCACCAGCGCCGTGTCATCCCGCGTGTTGCAGAAGATGATGGCGTTCTGGGGCTCCTCCTTCTCCAGCACGTAGATGAGGTGGCGCGGCTTGGGGAGGGCTTCCGACACGTCGTAGCGGATGTGGTGGATGTGCTCCACCGTGAAGACGTCGCCGGACAACAGCAGCGTCTCCGCGTTCGTCGTGTAGCGGGCGATGAGGTTCTGGATGTCCGTGGGGACGGTGGCGCTGAAGAGCAGCACCTGCCGGTTCTTCGGAAGGCGGTCGAGGATGCGGGTGACCTCCTCGAAGAAGCCCTGGTTGAGCATCTCGTCCGCTTCGTCCAGCACCGCGTGGTCACACCCGTCCAGCTTCAGGTTGCCGCGGTTGATGTGGTCGAACACGCGGCCGGGCGTGCCCACGATGATGGGCGTGCCCTCCTCGAGCGCGTCCTCCTGCTGCTTCATGGAGGCGCCGCCGTAGATGGCCGCCACCTTCACGCCCTTGTACTTGGAGAGTGACTTCAGCTCCTCCGCCACCTGGATGGCCAGCTCGCGGGTGGGGCAGAGGATGAGGGCACGGACCTTCTTCTCGTCAGCGGGAATCTTCTCCAGCAGGGGCAGGCCGAAGGCGGCCGTCTTGCCAGTGCCCGTCTTGCTGCGGACGATGAGGTCCCGGCCTTCCATGGCCGGCTGGAACGCGCGGGCCTGGACGGGGGTGGGGTGGGTATAGCCGACTTCCGCCAGCGCGCGGCGGAGTGGCTCGGAGAGGTTCATGTCGTCGAAGCCGATGTCCGCGACGTACTCGGCGGGACGCGTCGGGGCTTCGTCAGGCGCCGGGGTTCCCGGCGTGGGCTCTTGGATGTCGCTCATCAGGCATGGGCATAGCCCCTGCATTACGCTCTGGCAACAATCGCGGCACTTTGGAGTATGGAGCGCCCATGGCGAATGGGAGGAAGAGAACCAAAGGGACGACCCCCCGGTCCCGTGCGAAGCGGCCTGCGGCCCCTGGCACCGCCGAGGCGGAAGTGCTCGAGCCGGAGGGCGAGGAGGCCCAGGCCGAGGCGGCGACGGACCCGGACGCCCTGGAGCCGGACCCCGCCGAGCTGGCGGAGGTGGAGACCGAGGCGGACGTCAGCGGCCCCATCGTCCCTCCCAAGGCCCTGGCCCGGGTGGGGGAGTCGGGGCTCACGTCGAGGGACCCCCTCCAGGCCTACATGGCGGAGGTCCAGCGCCACCCGCTGCTGACGCGGGAGGAGGAGCTCCAGCTTGCCCGGCACTACAGGGACACGGCGGACGTGGGGGCGGCCTACCGGCTGGTGGCCTCCAACCTGCGCCTGGTGGTCAAGCTGGCGCACGAGTACCACCGCAACCCGCTGTCCCTGCTGGACCTGGTCCAGGAGGGCAACATCGGGCTGATGCAGGCGGTGAAGAAGTACGACCCGGAGCGGGGCGTGAAGCTGAGCAGCTACGCCGCGTGGTGGATTCGGGCCTACATCCTCCGCTACATCATGGACAACTGGAAGATGGTGAAGCTGGGGACCACCGAGGCCCAGCGGAAGCTCTTCTTCAAGCTGCGCCAGGAGCAGGAGAAGCTCATCTCCCAGGGCTTCGAGGCCAGCCCGAAGCTGCTGGCGGAGCGGCTCAACGTCACCGAGCAGGACGTGGTGGAGATGGACCAGCGCCTGGGGCACGACGAGATGTCCATCGACGCGCCGCTGCGCGCGGATGACGACTCGGGCGCGACGCGGGCGGACCGGTACCTGCCCTCCGGGGCCATGCCCGCCGACGAACGGCTGGGTGCCGAGCAGCTCAAGGCCCTCTTCCGCGAGAAGCTGGCCGAGTTCGCCCGCACCCTGGAGGGCAAGGAGCGCTACATCTTCGAGAACCGGCTCACCTCGGACGAGCCCCTCACGCTCCAGGACATCGGCGACAAGTACGGCGTCAGCCGCGAGCGCGCCCGCCAAATCGAGGCGGCCCTCATCAACCGGATGCGCGAGTTCATGCGCGAGCACATCCCCGACTTCGACCTGGTCGCCACGCCCAAGGGCTGACGGGGGCCCGCTCCGAAGGCCCCGGGCCTTCCGCCGGGCAGTCGCGGTATGCTGGGTTTCCGGACTCGTTTCGTCCGGAACCCAGGGGGCGTCGAATGTACCGCTTCACCCGCATCGCGGGAGTCTGTCTCGCCGTCGCCACGCTGGCGGCGCTCACCGGCTGCTCGGGCACGCTGCGCGAGAACTACCAGCGCGACCTGGCGGCCAACCACGTGTACCGCAAGGAGCTGGCGGAGGTGTGGCCCCACGTCCAGGCCACCCTGCGCGACAAGGGCTACTCGTGGCGGGAGAACCCCGGCAAGTACGTGCTGGAGACGGAGTGGCTGGACTCGGGCGGCGGCACCCTGGGGCCCGTCTCCTCGTCGCGCTTCCTCGTGGAGGGCGTGCGGCACACGAGCGGCGGCTGCGTCCTGCGGGTGATGCGCGGGGACCGCATCAGCCAGGACATCGGCGTGGGCTACACGGACGGCAGCAAGGTGCGCACGCGCGCGGACCTCCAGGAGTCCCTGCAGGGCAACGGCGGGCGCGGGAAGCTGCCCACCGAGCAGCGCTACGCCAGGGACCTGGAGCTGGAGCTGGAGCTGCTCCAGCGCATCGACCCGGAGGGGGCCGCGAAGCTCGAGGAGGACGCGAAGCGCGCCCACCCCTGAGCTTCGCGCCGGCCTACTTCTTCCAGGGGCGCGAGATGACGCAGGCGTTGATGCCACCCACGCCCATGGACAGCTTGCCGGCGCAGCCCGCGGGCGCGTCCACCGGCTCGTTGAAGACGAAGCGGCCGTGGACGCGCGAAATCTGCTTGTTGAGCTCCGCCTGCTTCAGCGGCGTGGGGTACACCTTGCCCTGGCCGTAGCCCAGGTACTGGGCCGTCAGCTCCCAGCCGCCGCCCGCGGACATGCCGTGGCCGAAGGTGCCCTTGCGCGCGGTAATCAGCACCGTCTCGGGCAGCACGTCGCGCAGGTTCTGCACCTCGAGGAAGTCGCCCGGGGTGGCGGTGGCGTGCAAATCCCAGCTGCCCAGGTCCTCCGGAGACAGGCCCGCGCCGGCCAGCGCCTCGCGGATGGCCAGCGTGGGGCCTTCCTTGGACGGGGTGATGATGTGGTCCGCGTCCGCGGTGACGCCCACGGACACCGGCTCCATGCCCAGCGGCTTGAAGCCCTTCGCGGTGAAGTGCTCCAAGTCACCCAGCACCCACACCACCGAGCCGCCCGCGATGTGCGTGCCGCGCAGCGCGGTGAGGGGCTTGGAGACGGCGGCGTCCGCGGAGATGACGCGGGCGTTGTAGAAGCCGCCCACGACGAGTGGCGTCGGCGGCGGGTCCGTCATGCCCATGACGACGGCCTTGGCCTGGCCCAGTTGAATCGCGTTGATGGCCAGCCGCAGGCCGTAGCCGAAGGACGAGCACGCGGCCACCGGGGCGAACGTCATGCCGGTGATGCGGCCCATCATCGAAATCTGCGAGGCGGGCGTGTTGTGGATGTTCCACAGCACGTTGGAGGAGACGGCGTTCCACGGCGGCTCCGGCGACATCCACTTCTTCTGCAGCCGGGCGTTGCGGGTGCGCTTCTCCTTGATGACGGCCAGCTTGGCGGACTCGACGTCGCCGTCTTCCGGCACGCCGATGGCCTCGATTTCCCGCAGCTCCGACAGGTACTCGCGCAGCTCCACGGAGCGGCCGGCCCAGAAGTGCCACCAGGCGTCCTCGGCCTCGTCGCGCGTGGCCTCCTCCGTCGTGGAGGGCTCGGGGGGCAGGCCCGGCAGAGGCTCGCGCGTCTCCAGCCACTGGCGCATGACGCTGTTGCGCTCCGGGGCCGCCCAGAAGCGGTCCCACCGGCGCTGCGCGCGGTACAGGTCCAGGGAGATGGACTGGACGGTGGGCAGGTCGCCCAGGCCGGTGCCCACGTAGACGTGGGCGCGGGGACCCAGGGCCTGCAGCTCCTGCTCCAGCCCGGGGTTCTGCGCGAGCGACTGGATGAAGGCGCCGATGGCGAACTGCGTCGGCTGGCCCATCTTCCGCTCGAGCTGCGAGAAGCGGCTGCCCGGGAAGCGCGCGTCAATCCAGGGCTTGTAGTCGGCCAGCTCGAACTCCGGCATGCCGACGAGGAAGTTGTCCGGCCCGAAGCCGTTGAAGGGAGACAGCCAGCTCTCGGCGGAGGAGAGATTCCGCTCGAAAGCTTCGATGTTCCTGGACTTGGGGGCGACGACGCCCCAGCCGAAGATTCCTACTCTGCGCACGTGTGGCTTTCCTTGGCCGCTAGGGGGAGAGCGGCTCAATCTTCAGATTGTCGAAGTGCACGCGGGTCTTCCAGCCCGAGAAGCCGAAGAACTGGTTGCGCGGGCCTTCCAGAGGAGCGGGGTCCTGGAGGGTGAGGAAGGGCTGGCCATCCAGCTCCCACGCGAGGGCACCGCCTCGGCGGGTGAGCTTGAAGTGGTGGCGCTTGCCGGGGACGACGGCGGCGCCATTGCGCACGGCGCGGTCGTTGGTGTGCTCGTGCTGGCGGGCAATGGCGGACTGGGTGTTGCGCCAGCCGCCGAAGATGAAGACGTAGCCGGTGGCGGTGTACTGCAGGCGCAGGTCGCCCGCGTAGAACGACTTGCCGTCGCCCCAGGCCTCCACCTTGATGTCGCCCTGGGGGTCTTCCGTCCAGGCGTCGAACTCGATGGTGGCGTTGGTGGGGATGGGCTGCTTGAGCCACACCGGGCGGTTGTGGATGAGCTCCACCACGAGGGCGCCGTTCTCCAGCTTCACCGCGGAGGGGTTGGTGACGTTCCACGCGTCACCCAGCGTGGCGCGGTCGAAGTTGTCCGCGTAGGGGCCGGGGGGCGGCAGCGGCGCGCGCGCCACGGGGGCGGGGGCCGGCATGCGGTCGGGCGTGTCCACGCGCAGGTTGTCGAAGAAGATTTGAGACTCGTTGCCGGACAGGCCCAGCCGGTCCAGGCCCTCGCCCTTGAGGGGGAACGGGTCGTCCAGCTCCAGCACGGGCTCGCCGTCGATGGACCAGCGCAGCAGCGTGCCGCGGCGCTCGATGCGCCAGTGGTAGGTGCGGCCGGCCTGCACGGGGTTGCCGCGCGCCTCGACGCGGACCTTGGTGTCCGGCTTGAAGACGCCGGTGTCCACGAGGTCGGCGCCCTTGCCGCCGCCGGACTCGGCGACGCGGGCGGCGCGGCGCCGGAGCGCGTCCAGCGTGGGGGCATTCACGTCCTGGCGGGCGAGGACGGACATGGAGTTGTTCCACCCGCCCTGCACCAGCACGTAGCCGGAGGACGGGTCCACCCCATTGCCGAACAGCTCCACGCGGATGTCGCCCTCCGGGGGCTCGGACCGCACGTCGAACTCGATGGCCACGTCGTCCGGCAGCGGGGCCTGGAGCCACAGGGGGTTGTTCTTCACGCCCGGGGCCAGCAGCTCCCCATTCACGGTGCGCCAGAAGCCGCCGGTGGAGAACCAGTCCCGCTTCACCACGGCCGGGTCGGAGAAGTCCTGCGAGTAGGGCACCGCCGCCGTCACCGCCGCGTCGCCGCGGAAGAGCGCGTAGTGGATGAGCGGGAACTGCATCAGGAGGATGAGTCCCGCGAGGATGGCCCAGCCCTTGCGAGACAACCCCTGGGGCTTTACCCACGCGTCGGGCACGGGGGCGGCTTCCTGCCGGGGAGCGGGCTCCGGGGGGGCTTCCTGCTGCTTCTCCTTCTCCTTGCGCCTGGCCTGGCCCATCAGTCCTTACGGGGGGATTCCGGGGGGAAAGGCGGCGGAATGTACGCGCCGGGGCGGTGGAGGTAAAGCGCGCCAGAGGGCAGGGGCCCCCCAGCGGGTTACTTGACCCCCCACCGCTTTTCGAGCGCCCGCTGCTCCGCCTGGCGCTGCTTCAGCCGCTCCTTCTCCGCGCGCAGCTTGTCCGCATCCTCGGGGGAGGGCCGGACGGCCAGCTGGTACACCGCGCCCGCTATCGCGAAGAGGGCCGCCGCGACGATGACGCCCCACGGCCGGCTGGCGACGGCCGCCACCAGCCCGCCGAACTGGTGCAGGGCCGCGAGCGCGCCGATGACGAGCACCCACCCGCCCACCGCCGAGGCCACCAGGACGCTCACCGGCCGGTGGAGCAGCGCGCCCACCAGCCCGCCGATGATGAAGCCCGGCGCGAAGCCCAGCAGGAAGTCCTGCGGCCCGGCAATCTGCCCCGCGATGAGCCCCAGCGGCACCCCCAGGCCCAGGAAGGTGATGGCCGCGGGGAAGAGGAAGCCCAGCGCCAGCAGCACCGCCGCGACGATGGTGGGCAGGTGGGGGGTGAACTCCGGCAGGCCCAGCTTCGTGGCGACGACGCGGGTGCACCACAGGCCCAGCACCGCGCCGATGGGGCCCGCCAGCACGCGGAACAGCCGCCCGCCGCCGGCCAGCAGCAGCGTGACGCCGACGACACAGCAGACGATGCCCGCCCACATGGGCAGCAGGCGATAGATGCCCACCCAGCCGGAGGGGTTGAACGTCTGGTACGCCCTGAGGGCCTGGATGAGGCCTTCCATGGCTCGAGACTCCTTGAAGAGGGTGCGCGCACGGGATGGCGCGCGGTCCGCCCAGCTTACGCGTACCTGCTCAAAGCCAGCACCAGCAGGACGATAAAGACGGCGGCGGCGAGCAGGGCGAAGCCGTACAGGCGGCTGGGGGTGGAGGTGCGCCGGAGCAGCTCATGCGCCTCCGCCCTGTCCTCGGGGGAGGGGTTGCCCGCCAGGATGCGCTCGGCGGCCTTCCGGGCCCCGGCCACGTCGCCAGCGTCCTTCCGGGCCCAGGCGGCCCGGATTTCGTCCGACCCGGGCCCAGGGGGCGTCTGTCCGGCTTTTGCCATGGGGCCCCTCTATACCGGGGAATGCGAGCACCCGTCGACGGTATATAGAGACGCTCCATGTCCGCCCGGCGATTGACGCGTCGAAACCTCCTGCTCGGCACCGCCGCGCTCCTCCCGCTGCTCTCCCGGCGGGCGGACGCCTTCGGTGAGAAGAGCCGCTTCATCCCCGCGGTGGCCCGCCACGGAGGCCGCTGGGACGCGCGGCTGTCCGGGCTGCGCCGCATCGCCTGGGAGCTGCAGCGCCGCACCTCCGTGGAGGTGGTGCCGGACGCGCGCGGCTTCCAGCTCAGCTCCCGGGAGCTGTTCGAGTACCCCTTCCTCTACTTCGGCGGCGACGGCGCCTTCCCCGCGCTCACCGAGCCGGAGGTCACCAACCTGCGCCGCTACCTCACGTACGGCGGCTTCATGCTGGCGGACGCGAACGACGGCAGCGACGGGGACGGCTTCGACGCGTCCTTCCGCCGGGAGATGGCGCGGGTGCTGCCGCAGAGCCCGCTGGCCGAGGTGCCCTCCGGGCACGTGGTGTTCAAGTCCTTCTTCCTGCTGGACGCGGCGCCGGGACGGCTGCTCAACAAGCCACACCTGTCGGCCTGCATGCTGGGCAAGCGCGCCGCGGTGCTGTACTCGCAGAACGACCTGGCCGGGGCGTGGAGCCGCAGCGAGGCCGGAGACTACGAGTTCGACGTGTCCCCCGGAGGCGAGCCCCAGCGCGAGCTGGCCGTGCGCCTGGGCCTCAACATCTGCATGTATGCCCTCTGCCTCGATTACAAGGACGACGCCGTCCACCTGCCGCTCATCCTCAACAAGCGGCGCTGAAGCACCGGCCTGACGCCGAAAGCCTGGATGAACTCCCCCACCTTCAACGCCTGGAAGCTCGTCAGCCTCTCCCCGCTGCCACCCTGGGCGCTGGTGCTGCTCGCCCTCGGTCTGGTGCTGGGCGTGGCGCTGGCGGCCTGGGGCGTGCGCCGCGAGCCCTCGCGCGGGCGCCGTGTCCTGCTGTGGGCCCTTCGCGTGGGCGCGGGCGTGGCCGCGCTCTTCTTCCTGCTGGAGCCCGGCATCCGCCACCTGCAGGTGGCCCGGATGAAGAACCGCGTGGCGGTGCTGGTGGACCGCTCCGCCTCCATGAGCTTCCCCTCGGAGCCCGGCGGGCCCACGCGCACCGCGCAGGTGGCCGCCTTCCTGGAGAAGGCCGCGCCGCAGTTCGCCGCCCTGCAGGACCGCTTCACGGTGGAGCTGTACGGGTTCGACCCGGAGCTGGCCCCGGTGACGGCCGCGTCGCTGGCGAAGGAGCCGGCGCGCGCGGGCACGACCGACCTGCTGGCCGCGGTGCGAGCGGCGGCGGGCGCGGGGCAGGGCTCTCGAAAGCTGTCCGGCATGCTGCTGCTCAGCGACGGCGCGGACAACACGGAGCTGAAGGCGGGCGTGGTGGGCCGGGCGCGCGCGGCCCTGGCGGACCTGAACGTGCCCGTGTCCACGTTCACCGTGGGGCAGGAGGCGCTGAAAGATCTGGCGGTGGAAGGCCTGAAGGTCGACGACTTCGCCTTCGTGCGCAACTCGCTCACGGTGGAGGTGGAGATTCACGGCCGGGGCTTCAGCGGCCGCGAGCTTCCGGTGGTGCTCAGCCAGGAAGGCAAGACGGTGGCGAGCAAGACGGTGCGCCTGGAGTCGTCGGACGACGTGAAGCCGGTGTCCTTCACCTTCACGCCGGACCAGACGGGGCGCTTCGTCTACACGGTGACGGTGCCCACCTTCCCGGACGAGGCGGTGGCGGACAACAACACCCGCTCCTTCACGCTGAAGGTGATTCGAGACCGCGTGCGCGTGCTGCTGGTGGTGGGCCGGCCCTCGTGGGACGAGCGCTACCTGCGCGGGCTCTTGCGCCAGGACGCCAACGTGGACCTGGTGTCCTTCTACATCCTGCGCACGCTGTCGGACGACCCGGGCGTGGTGAACGAGCGCGAGCTGTCGCTCATCCCGTTCCCCATGGACGAGATTTTCGACACGAAGCTGGACACCTTCGACGTCGTCATCTTCCAGAACTTCGGGCACGCGGACCCGTCGCTGTCCATCGCCGAGTACGAGCGGAACCTGGAGCGCTACATCCACAATGGCGGCGCCTTCGTGATGATTGGCGGCGACAGCGTGCTGGGCGAGGGCCGGGCGACGATGCCCACGCTGATGGAGGCGCTGCCGGTGCAGGCCGCCGGCGCCGCGAATCCGGAGCCCTTCACCGCGCGGCTGACGCCCGAGGGCCTGCGCCACCCGGTGACCGCGATTGGCACGGGCGCGTCCAGCACCGAGGCGGCGTGGGCGGAGCTGCCGCCCATTCCGGGCGCCAACCTGACGCAGGCGCGGCCCGGGGCCACGGTGCTGCTGGACCATCCGCACCTGACGTCGAACGGGAAGAACGCGCCGCTGGTGGCGGTGTGGGACTACGGCCGGGGCCGGGCGCTGGTGATGGCCACGGACGCGTCCTGGTACTGGGCCTTCGCGGCGCACCGGGATGGCTCGCCCAACCGCGCGTATGACCGCTTCTGGGGCAATGCGCTGCGGTGGCTGGTGAGAGACCCGGACCTGACGACGCTGAAGGTGACGGCGGACCCGCCGTCGGTGGAGCCGGGGCGGCCCGTGGGCGTGGTGGTGCAGGCGCGGATGGCGGACTACCAGCCGGCGCAGGAGGCGCAGGTGCGGGTGGAGCTGTTCTCCGTGGCGTCACAGAAGCCGGTGGCGGTGCAGACGGGCACCACCGGGGTGGATGGTGTCGTGCGGCTGGAGTTCGCGCCGCCCGCGCCGGGGCCGTACAAGCTGCTGGCCACGGCGAAGAAGGGTGAGACCGACCTGGGCGCGGGCGAGGACGCGGTGGCGGTGCGCGCCGTGGGGCCCGAGCTGTCGGATGCGTCGGTGCGGCCGGAGCTGATGGAGCAGATTGCCAAGGTCACCGGGGGCAAGGCGTACAAGCTGCCCCAGGATGGCCTGCCCGACGTGCCGCTGCTGGACCCGCCGGTGGTGGAGGTGGGCCGCGCGAAGGACCAGCCGCTGTGGGACCGCTGGTACTACCTGGTGGCGCTCATCGCGCTGCTCGGCGCGGAGTGGTTCGCGCGGCGCCGGTTCGGCTACGTGTGACGGTGGGCCCCTGGGGCCCGGAGCCCGGGTGAGGTAGACAGGCGGCGACGCCACGTCCCTTCCCGGAGCTCTTCGTGCGACACGTCCTCGCGCTTCTCCTCGTCGTCGTTTCGTCTACTCCCGCCTTCGCCCAGACGGCTGCTCCGGAGGGCGTCGACGCCGCCATCCAGCGGACGATGGAGGCCTTCCAGGTGCCGGGCATCGCCGTCGCCGTCGTCAAGGACGGCAAGGTGGTGCTGGCGAAGGGCTATGGCGTGCGGAAGCTGGACACGCAGGCGCAGGTGACACCGGACACGCTGTTCGGGATTGCGTCCAATACCAAGGCCTTCACCGCGGCGGCGCTGGCCATGCTCGTGGACGAGGGGAAGCTCCAGTGGGACGACCGCGTCGTCGACCACCTGCCGTCGTTCCAGATGCATGACCCGTACGTCACCCGCGAGCTGACGATTCGGGACCTGCTGGTACACCGCAGCGGCCTGGGGCTGGGCGCGGGAGACCTGCTCTACTTCCCGCAGTCCACGTTCACCGAGGACGAGATTGTCGCGCGGCTGCGCCACATTCCCCCGGCGAGCAGCTTCCGCAGCCGGTACGCGTACGACAACATCCTCTACCTCGTGGCCGGGAAGGTCATCGAGAAGGCGAGCGGGAAGACGTGGAGCGCCTTCATCCGCGAGCGCATCTTCGCGCCGCTGGGGATGCGGACGAGCAACACCACGGTGACGGCCTTCAAGCCGGGCATGAACGTGGCGATGCCGCACGCGAAGGCGGATGGCGTGCTGAAGGCGATTGTGCCGGTGCCCTTCGACAACAACGCGCCGGCCGGAGCCATCAACTCGAGCGTGAATGAGCTGTCGCGGTGGATGCTGGCGCAGCTGGAGCGCGGCGCCATTCCAGGCACCGAGGGCAAGAAGCGCCTCTTCAGCGAGGAGCAGTCACGGGAGATGTGGTCCGCGCAGACGGTGCTGCCCCTCAAGGAGCCGTCGAAGGCGCTGGCCGGGGCGCGCGCGAACTTCGCGGCGTATGGGCTGGGCTGGAGCCTGCGCGACTACCGCGGCTACAAGCTGGTGGGGCACACGGGTGGACTGCCGGGCTACGTGTCCCGCGTGGTGCTCGTCCCGGAGCTGAAGCTGGGCATCGCCGTGCTGACGAACCAGGAGGAGCGCGGCGGGTACGAGGCGCCCACGTGGGCGCTGCTGGATGCGTACCTGGGCACGCCGACGCCGACGGACTGGGTCGCCGCGTTCAAGGCGGATGACGCCGAGCGGGAGGCCAAGGCGGAGGCGGTGGTGGCCGGGCTGGGCGCGGGCCGGAATGCGCAGTCCAGGCCGTCGCTGCCGGTGGAGGCCTACGCCGGGAAGTACCGCGACGCGTGGTACGGGGACGTGGCCATCGCGAAGGAAGGGGAGAAGTGGGTGCTCCGCTTCAGTCGCACGCCCGCGCTCACCGGTGCGCTGGAGCACTGGCAGTACGACACCTTCGTGGCCCGGTGGAAGGACCGCGCCCTGAACGCGGACGCCTTCGTGACGTTCTCACTCAAGCCGGATGGCTCCATCGGCGAGATGCGGATGCAGCCCGTCTCACCGCTCACCGACTTCAGCTACAACTTCCAGGACCTGCGCTTCACGCCGGTGAAGGAGGACGCGCCCGGGAAGGTCGCCCGTCCCGTGCACTGAGCGCGTTCCAGCGTTCCAACGTTGCGCGCCCACACAGCGGTGCGACTCACGCGCAGGTGGTCCCCGCGCGGGTGCCCACCAGATTACGGCTCCCGCCGGAAGGCTCCGGCGCATGAGGAGTCGCATGATGATGCGCTGGCACTTTCTTCCCCTCGGAGTGGCCCTGCTCTCGGGCTGCTCCTCCGCTCCTTCCGAAGCGTCCCTGGAGGAGCCCGGACCGGTGGCCCCGCTGGGAAGCGAGGTGTGGCGGCCCTGTGGGCGCACTTCGTATCTGCTCCGTGACATCCAGCCGGGCGCGGTGGGGTCGGAGCCACGGGAGCTGACGAAGGGCGACCGCATCCTGTTCTTCACCGCCGATGACGGCGTCTCCGGGCGCGAGCTGTGGAAGAGCAGCGGCACCGGAGGTTCGGGCACCCGGCAGGTGCGGGACATCTTCCCTGGCGCCGGAAGCGCGGACCCCGCGAGCCTGGCCATGGTGGAGGACACGCTCTACTTCTCCGCGGACGACGGGGTGAGCGGGCGCGAGCTGTGGAGGAGCGAGGGCACGCGCGACAGCACCCGGAGGGTGGCGGACCTCGTCACGGGGCCGGGAAGCTCGGACCCGCAGGACCTCATCGAGTTCGACGGGCGCCTCTATTTCAGCGCGGATGATGGGGTGAACGGGCGCCGGCTGTGGACGAGCGACGGCACGGCCGCTGGCACCCGCCGGGTGGCAGCGCTCCCCGACCCGGCCTTCGAAGCCCGCAGTCCGAGCCTGCTCACCCGCCTGGATGACGAGGTGTTTTTCTTCAGGACCGCGAGGCGCGACGTCGTCGACCTCTGGCGCAGTGATGGCACCGACGACGGCACCTTCAGGCTGGATACCGGCCCTGACTCCATCCGCCCGCTGACGCCCGCCCGGGACCTGCTCTTCTATGTGGGCAACAACGAGGGCGAGGAGAACCTGCGGCGCACGGATGGCACCCCCGAGGGCACCTTCCCCTTGATGTCGAGGGACCTGACACGCATCGATGAGGTCGAGGCGGTGGGGCGCCGGGTCCTCTTCTCCGTCGAGCGCTTCGCCGACGGCTCCCCGACACTCTGGAGGAGCGACGGCACTCCTGAAGGAACCGTCTCCGTGGCGGCCTTCGCCTCCAGGCCCCTGCACCTGACGCGCCTGGGGACTCGTGTCTTCTTCACCGTGGAGGACGCGGCGCACGGCCGGGAGCTGTGGGTGAGCGATGGCACCGCGGCGGGTACGCACCTCTTCAAGGACCTGGTGCCGGGCGCCGCCGGCTCCACGCCCGAGGAGCTGACCGTCGTGGAGGACAACCTCTTCTTCAGCGCGGTGACGCTGGCGGGCGGCCGCGAGCCGTGGGTCAGTGACGGCACGCCCGACGGGACGCGGCCGCTTCGGGAGATAGCTCCGGGGGTGGCGTCCTCCCATCCCATGGGGTTCATCCGCTCCGGCTGGGATGTCTTCTTCAGCGCGGAGGACGGCTCCCGTGGCCGGGAGCTGTGGGCCCTGCCGTTCCGGCCCGAGGACGCGTGTGACTCCGCTGCCCGCTGAGCGCCCCGGGGTAGGACGCGCCAGGGTCAGTTGGCGCGGAAGTGCCCCTCCCTTCACGGAGAGAGAGGCACCCGCGGCACCCGTGACTACTGCTGGGCCTTCTCCACCACGCCGCAGGCGATGCGGCCGCCGGCGTCGCCGGTCGGGTCGGAGTGGTAGTCGTCCTCCTTCGTGTGCACCACCACCGCGGAGCCGTCCTTGTCGAACATCGACTTCAGGGTGAGGCCCGTCTGGGCGAAGGTGTCGAACTGCACGCGGCCGTCCTGGCCCACATAGAGGTTGGGCAGGTCACCGGCGTGCTTGCCCTTCGGGGACATGATGCCGTGGGCCTTCTTGTGCGGGTTGAAGTGACTGCCAGCCGTCTTGAACTCGGGGGCCGCGCACTTGCCCGTCTCGTGGACGTGGAAGGCGTGCTGGCCCGGCGGCAGGTTGCTCAGCGTGCCCTTCACGAGCACGCCCTGGGCCGTCTGCTCGAACGTGATTTCACCCACGTCCTTGCCCTCGGCGTCCTTCACCATCGCCTTCGCCGTCTCCCCCTTGGGCGGAGCCTTCTTCGCCGGAGCCGGAGTCGCGGCCGGAGCCTGCCCCTGGGCTGCGTCGGCCGGCTTGCCCTGACCCTTGCTCTCGGCCTTTCCACCCTGGCTCTTGTCCTGGGCCTGGGGCGCCGCCTGCGGGGCCTGGGCCAGCGCGGCGGTGGTGGCGGTGAGCGCAACGGTGGTCAGCAGGGCTCGAATCTTCATAGGTCGGACCTTCCTCCTGGGTATGTCGCTACGGAGCAAAGGTGGACACTAGCGGTTGCTCCCGCCTGTCGCCCTGGAAACCGTGCGGGCCACCCCGGAGCGTTCACTGCTCCGCGCGAGGCCCCAGCGGCACCGGCACCACGCGAGAAGCACCGAAGGCCGGAGCCCAGACGCGCTGCACCTCCGGGCCGTTGAGGAAGTCCACGAGCGCTCGGAAGGCAGGCAGGGGGCCGCCCAGCGTCTCCGCCCAGGCCAGTCCCCGGGGCGAGAGGTTCGGCACCAGCGGGCCCAGCTCCTCCAGCGTCCTCCCGGACCGCGTGACGAGCAGCCCTTCGTCCCGCAGCCGCTGGGGCACGTACAGGGGCGCGAAGCGCGCATGGCGATGGTCGTGGACGCAGCCCTCCTCCTCCAGCAGCGCGGCCGACAGCGGCAGCTCGCGCACGTTGAAGAGGAGCTTCACCGCGCCCACGTGCGGGTCATACGGCCCGCGCAGCCGGTGGTCGCCGCGCGGAATGAGGCGCCGGTCCAGGTAGCAGTACGCACGGGCCTCGGGGGGCACGTGGCCCCGGTGACGCGCGCCTCCGTAGCGGAAGAAGGGGCGCACGTGGCTCGCCTCCACCTCCAGCGGAGGCCCCGCCTTCAGCTCGCGCAGCTTGGGCAGCAGTGACTCCGGCAGGCCGTACGCCAGCGCGAAGGCCGGAAGCTCCTCCTCGCGCGTGGCGGCGAAGGCGCGCACGCGGGC
The DNA here is from genome assembly GCF_024198175.1 of Pyxidicoccus xibeiensis. Taxonomy (NCBI): domain Bacteria; kingdom Pseudomonadati; phylum Myxococcota; class Myxococcia; order Myxococcales; family Myxococcaceae; genus Pyxidicoccus; species Pyxidicoccus xibeiensis. Next base: position 252,001 of record NZ_JAJVKV010000011.1, on the reverse strand, counting down.
CAGCAGACGCTCCGGGTCGGCGTCCACCAGCAGCTCGTCGAAGCGCGTCTTCACCCCGGGCAGGCTCACCGGGACGAGCGTGGTGAGCGGCTCGCCCTCCGCGCGCCAGCGTGCATCCAGCTCGGTGGCCTCCGGGGCCGTGGGGGACAGGCGCCACTCGGGGGCCTCGGGCGTGAAGCCCTGCCAGACACCTTGCCGCTCGAAGCGCGGCTGCTCTCGAGGTCCGGGCAGCGAGCTCCACACGGTGATGCAGGTGCGCACCTGCGTGCCGGCGAAGACGCCGGGGCCCAGGTCCACCACCTCCCGCAGCGCCAGCGTGCCCAGCATGAGCTGGCGCAGCGGCGCGTACATGAAGGCGTCCAGCAGGCTCGCCGGGGTGATGAAGGCCAGCACTCCCGGACGCGACACCAGCCGGTGCGCGGCCACCAGGAGGAAGAAGGCGAAGTCGTCGCGCAGGCTGGTGCCTGGCATCAGGGCCAGCGGCAGCAGGGCGCGCAGCCGCGCGTAGGTGTCTGGGTCCTTCAGCACCGGCGACGTGCCGTTGTAGGGCGGGTTGCCCACCCACAGCTCCCGGTGCTCCGGCGGCGTCGCGGCCAGCAGCGGGGCCAGCCCGCCACGCAGCGAATCCCCGACGCGCACGTCCGCGCCGGGCACCCGGGCCTGGCAGACGCGTGCCACCTCCGGGTCCAGCTCCAGGCCGCACAGCCGTGCGTCGGGCCGCAGCCGTGCCGCCGCCGTGAGGAAGGCTCCGGCGCCGCACGCCGGGTCCACCACCGTGAGCGGGCCCTCGCCCAGGTGCGCCAGGGCCAGCGACAGCGTGCGCTCCACCAGGGGGGCCGGCGTGTAGAAGGCACCCACCGCCTTGCGATTCAGGCCAGGGAACTGGAGGACGAGCTTCTCCTCGTCCACCTCCAGCGGCCTGTTGGCAGTGCGTGGCATCGGATGCCCCCCATCCTAGCCAGCGCCCTGCGACGCGACGGCCCACCCACCTCAATGCGCGAGGGGGAAAGTCGTTGCTGTGATTTCCACGTCACTTACCTGCCCTGGAGTCTGAGACGCAGGACCGCCATGGAGCACCGCGCCATCGACGGCTTGGGGTGAGGGAGGCCGCTCCGATGGAGTGTTCAGGGGCTGCTGACGTGAGGGGCGTGCGCCGACGCGCGAGCGGACTCCCACCAGCGGAAGACACCCATGCCGGCCAGCATGCCCGCGACGAAGAGGAGCACCGTCGCGCCGCCCCCGGGCAGTGAGGTGAGGGCCGGTCCGGGGCAGTAGCCCGAGAGACCCCAGCCGATGCCGAACAGCGCCGCGCCGCCCACGAGCCGCCGGTCCACCCGCGCCTGTCCCTGGGCGGGAAAGGCCGGGGCGAGGACGGGACGCTGCCGCCGCAGGATGAGCCGACGCAGCAGGGCGTGCGTGCCGAGCGCGCCGGCCATGACGAAGACGAGGGTCGGGTCCCAGCTCCCCGCGACATCGAGGAAGCCGACGACCTTCGCCGGGTCCGTCATTCCCCCGAGGCCCAGGCCCACCGCGAAGAGCAGCCCTGCCAGTCCCGCCATGAGGACGGCCTTCATGACACACCGCCCAGCAGGTGACGGACGACGAAGACGGTGAGCACCCCCGTTGCGATGAAGGTGGCCGTCGCTACGATTGACCGGGTGGCGCCGCGTGCGATGCCGCAGATGCCATGCCCGCTGGTGCAGCCGCTGCCCAGGCGCGCCCCCAGGCCTATGAGCAGGCCCGACAGGAGGGGAACTCCCACGCCCGCGGCGACTGGCGCTCCCAGCGCGCCAGGCATGAAGACGGCAAGCAACGCACCGCCGAGGAGGAGGCCCGCGAGGAAGGCCACGCGCCAGCCCACCTCCTGGCGCGACGGAGTGAAGAGGCCACCGACGATGCCGCTGATACCGGCGATGCGGCCGTTGAAGAGGAGCAGGAGGGAGGCGCTCAGCCCAATGAGGACGCCACCCAGGAGGGGAAGGAGGACCGCGTTCATCGTGACGTCACCTGTGAGTCATGCGCTGAGAGAGAGGAGGCTGGCCGTGGGGCCGGCTCATTCAGCTCCAATGAGCCAGAGTCCGGACGAAGGAAAAAGGATGCAGCCGGGCCGCGAAGGGGTGACTGGTTCCGGCGCAGGCCCGTCGGCCGGGCACGCCATGGCTCGGGGGCAGGGCCTCGAAGACGGTCTGCGGGTGGCGGCCCGGGAAGGAGACGACGGGCCGCTGGAGGCGCTCCTCTCCCGGCACGCAGGCCTGCGCTACAGCGAGTGCCCGCAGTACTTGCAGTGCGACGCGTCGAGGTCATGTCCCTGGACGCCGCAGCCGAGGCAGGCGCGCGTGTCGACGGCGTGGCGGGTGGCGGCGGCGAGCTCCACGGAGACGATGCCCGTGGGCACCGCGATGATGCCGTAGCCCATCACCATCAGCACCGAGGCGACGAACTGCCCCAGCATCGTCTTGGGCGTGATGTCGCCGAAGCCCACCGTCGTCACCGTGACGATGGCCCAGTACATGGCCCGGGGGATGCTGTCGAAGCCGTTGTTCCCGCCCTCGATCACGTACATCAGCGCGCCGGTGATGACGACGATGGTCAGCACCGTGCCCAGGAACACCGTGATTTTCGGCCGGCTGGCGCGCAGCGCGGTGATGAGGATTTCCGCCTGTCCCAGCAGGTGCGCCAGCTTGAGCACGCGGAAGATGCGCAGCAGCCGCAGCACCCGCACCACCAGCAGCGACTGGGCGCCGGGAATCAAGATGCTCAGGAGCGTCGGGAGGATGGCCAGCAGGTCCACCAGCCCGAAGAAGCTGCGCATGTACAGGAACGGCCGCCGGACGGCGATGATGCGCAGCACGTACTCCACGGTGAACAGCGCCGTGAAGAACCACTCCACGGCACGGAGCACGGAGCCGTACTGCTCGCGCATCGCTGCCACGCTCTCCAGCATCACCGCGATGATGCTGAAGACGATGGCCCACAGGAGGGCGACGTCGAACGCCTTCCCTGCCGGGGTGTCCGCTTCGAAGATGATGGTGTGCAGCCGGTGGCGGAAGCCGCCGTCGGCCGGGCTCTGCTCGGAAGGACTCAGCACCGCGCCAGTCTAGGCGCCCTGGGCCCGTTGGAAAGTGTGGGCGCTCACGCCTGGAGAGGACGTAGCAGGCCTGCCCGGTCAAGCAGTTCCTGCACCTGGGCGGCGAGTGCGACGTGCTCGGGGTTGCTGGCCGTGAATCGCTCGGGGGTGAGGATGATGAGGGTGCCCTTGTCCGCCACGGGTTCGATTCGGACGGGGGCGGGGAGGGGCGGCACGGTGCCCCAGCTGTGAGAGAAGTACATGACCCAGCCCACGAAGGTTCCAGGCGTCGCGGTCTTGAGGACTTCATCACGGTGCAGGTCGGACGTGGCGACCCCCCATTCCGGCTCCCAGGCGAGTGCCATCGCTTGAAGGGTCCGGGACATCACCGTCGCATCGATGAGCCGCTCCGCGATGGGCCCTCGCCGAGGCGGGTTGACCGTGCACACGTTGCTCAAGTACGGGGACGCAACTCCACAAGTGCAGGTGACGCCAGTGGTGCTTCCATCGGCTTCTCCATTCCAAGCCACGAAGCTGAATCCACTGACCAGTTGATGTTTCCTCAGTGAGAAGAGTTGCTCGAAGGTCGATGCAATAGGAGGAAGGCGTTTCTCAAGTGCCTGCTTCCGGCTCTTGCCAGTTCCAAACCAATTTGCCCAGGTCGGGTCCAGTGTGGAGATGCCCTGGAACAGAGAGGCCGCACGCCGAGCACAGGCTTCTGGCGACTCCTTGCGGCTTGGCCAGTAGACGCCAGCGTAGTAATTCTCGGTCACGGACTCTCCCTTCAGGGCCGCGCTGGAACGTGGACTACTTCGATTCCTCCGCGGCCGTTGGCCTCGAAGAACTTCCTGAGATAGTCCGCGAACCTCTTCTCAGCCACAACCCAACGCACAGGAATGCCGCCAGCGGCTTCGATTTGTCTGCCCGCCTGTACGAGCATGTTGTCTGAGCCCTCAAAAAACCATAATGCCTCCAGGTCGCCGTCGATGAACTTCGCCAGGTTCGGGCCCTTCACTTCGAGCAGAGAGCCCCCATCGAAGCCGTCGAAGTCCACGTAGTCCATGGGGCCATCACCGGTCCGGACACGGTAGACCCAGCCTTCAGGGGCACCCGTGATTTGTTCCTGATACCTACGAGCGGGAGGCTTCATGCCTTCGTTCTTCCTGACCCATTGGCCAGGGCCCCTCGGCGGGGGTGGCCAGGGAGGCTTGGCATGGCTGCTCCCGCTTGCCCCGCCGGCACCCTGATTGGCCATGTGGAGCACGTAGAGAGCACTGGCTCCCTGCCCCGCGACAGCGACGACCTGTCCCGCTGGCACCACCACCGTGCGCAGCGCCAGGGCACCATCCGCGGCGAGCGAGAGCACGGGCACTCCGAGTTGCCCCAGCCGGCTTCCCACCGAGGCCAGCCGCACGCTGCCCGCGCCCGCCGTGCCACACGTGAGCAGCACGTTGGTGAGCAGCCTCGAGGCCTGCCGCACCTGCTCTCCATGGGGGAGTGCCCGGTAACGCTCCCAATACTCAGGGCTGTGCTCAATCAGTGTGCGCACCGCCGCCGGAAGCTTCGCCAGTCCGGCGAGGCTCTCTCCCGGCTGCATCACCAGCGTCACCACACCGTCCACCACGTCCAGTACCGCCCGGCCGAGTCCTTCCACTGCCGGCCCTACCGTGCCGGTGTCCGGCATGAAGCTGCCGGCCACACGCGCATCCGGGTGGTGTCCCAGGTCGTCCTCCAGCCGGTACAGGTAGCGGTCTCCCCGCGTGCCATAGAAGGGCCCTACCTCGAAGCCTTCCGCGCGCAGGGCGCCCTCAGAGAGCTCGACCTCACCCGCGAATTGAATCGCCTCGCCCGTGGTGGCGCGCACCAGATGGCCATCCGGTCGCAGAACGAGTGCCCCGACGTACCGGCGCATGCGCTCGTGCAGCGTGTCTCGCGTCACCGTCCTGCGTTCCTGGACCACTTGGACCAGCAGGTGGGCAGCCATGCGCCGAGGCCCCCAGTCGCGCAGAGGCACGTCCGTCTCCAGCAGCGAGGTCAGCAGGTGCGCTGCCAGCTCTGGCGTCAGCTTCCGCCCGTTACCCGGGAGTCGTGAGGGCGGTACTCCCGCGCGCACCAGCAGGCCCTGGAACCCGTCCACATCGAGGCGCGAGGACCTGATGGGACCCAGCTCGCCTCGCTGCGCATTCTCCGCGGGGAGACCATGGAGGAAGTGCGAGTTGAACAGCAGCCCCTTGCGCAGGTGCCAGGAGTACGGGTCGTCCAGCGGCAGCGGGCCTCCCGTGCCGCAGCCACCGAGCACGATGAGGACGACGAGAAACGCGCTGATGACGGCTCGGCTGGGTGTACTGCGGGACTCCAGGTCGTGCATGGGGCTGCCGTCTCGTCAGAGAGGGGGGACTGTGTCGCGGCAGCTGGAATCGTAGCCCTATCCCCGGCGGTGGCACCGCATGCCTATGGTGAAGCGGGGAGGGGCCCGGACCCCTTGGAGACCCGGGCCCCATCCGTGCCCTCCTCCTCCGGGGGGGAATGGGAGGAGGACAATTCCTTCGACGTCAGGCCCTGCTCGGGCCAGGCACCTGTGCGGGCGTGCCCACGGCCGTCGATGCGGGGACCTCCGGCGCCGGCAGGGTGGGCAGGACGGCGCCTACGTGCATCCGGTGCTTCACCTCGGCGAAGCGGTCGCTGGACTCCTGCTCCGGGAACATCAGCGACACCAGCACGCCCACCGCGAACGACAGGGGAATGGTGATGATGCCCGGGTTCTTCAGCGGGAAGAACGCGGTGGCGTTCTTGAACAGGTCCACCTGCACCGTGGGTGACAGGAAGATGAGCACCACCGCGCTGAAGGCCCCCGTCAGCATGCTGGCCACCGCGCCATTCGTGGTGAAGCGCTTCCAGGACATGGACAGCAGCAGCGCCGGGAAGTTGGCGCTCGCGGCGATGGCGAAGGCCAGGCCCACCATGAAGGCCACGTTCTGCCCCTTGAAGGCCACGCCCAGAATCACCGCCAGCACGCCCAGCAGCAGGCTGGCCAGCCGCGCCACCTTGAGCTGCTCGTGCTCGGGCGCCTTGCCCTTGCGCACCACCGTGGACCACAAGTCATGCGACAGCGCCGCCGCGCCGGACAGCGTCAGGCCCGCCACCACCGCGAGGATGGTGGCGAAGGCCACCGCGGAGATGAAGCCCAGGAAGCCCGTGCCGCCCAAGACTTCGGCCAGCATGGGCGCCGCCATGTTGCCGCCCTTGTCCACGCTGGTAATCGCCTGCCGGCCCACCAGCACCGACGCGCCGAACCCGAGGATGAACGTCACCAGGTAGAAGTAGCCGATGAGCCCCGTGGCGTAGAACACGCTGCTGCGCGCCGCCTTCGCGTCCGGCACCGTGTAGAACCGCATCAGGATGTGCGGCAGCCCCGCCGTGCCGAACATCAGCGCCACCCCCAGCGAGATGGCCTCCAGCGGGCTGGCCACCAGCTTGCCAGGAGCCAGCGTCTCCGGGCCGTAGACCTTCGCGGCCTCGCTGAACAGCGTGAGCGGGTTGAAGCCGAACTTGAAGAGCACCGCCCCCGCCAGCGCCGACGCGCCGGCCAGCAGCAGGACGGCCTTCACGATCTGCACCCACGTGGTGGCAATCATCCCGCCGAAGAGCACGTAGAGAATCATCACCGCGCCCACGATGATGACCGCCATCTCGTAGGACAGGCCGAAGAGCAGGTGGATGAGGTTGCCGGCGCCCACCATCTGCGCAATCAGGTAGAAGCTCACCACCGTGAGCGTGCCCAGCGCCGCGGACAGGCGCACCGGCGTCTGCCGCAGTCGGTAGGCCACCACGTCCGCGAAGGTGTACTTGCCCAGGTTGCGCAGCGGCTCGGCGATGAGGAACGTCACCACCGGCCAGCCCACCAGCCAGCCCACCGAGTAGATGAGGCCGTCGAAGCCGGACATGGCCACCAGGCCGGCAATGCCCAGGAAGCTGGCGGCGCTCATGTAGTCGCCGGCCAGCGCGAAGCCGTTCTGCCAGGCACTCACCCCGCCGCCCGCGGCGAAGAACTCCGAGGTCGTCTTCGTCTTGCGCGCCGCCCAGTACGTAATCCCCAGGGTGATGGCGACGAAGATGAGGAAGAAGAGGATGGCCGTGGCGTTGGGCTGGCCCAGCTGCGTGCCCGTCGTGGTCGGATTCATGCCGTCCTCACTTTCCGCCGCGGTACTTGTGGAGGGCGCGGTCGTACGGCCCGTTCGCCCAGAGCCGGTAGATGCCCGTCAGCACCCAGGCGGTGACGATGACGAGCGCCCCCAGCAGGATGCCCACGGACAGGCCCGGGACGATCTGCCGGCCCATCAGCGGCTTGTTGAAGGCGACCAGCAGGATGAAGCCCAGGTACGCCACCAGCGTGGCCACGGTGAGTGCCGCGGCCACGCGCCAGCGTGCCGCCGCGAGCGCCTCGAGCGCTTCCTCTTGGGATTTCGCTGACATCGAAGTTCCTCCTGTCATCGCTTGACCTGCGGGGGGCTGCCCTTCGCGAGCAATTCGTCGAGCACGGCGGGGTCCGCCAGGGTGGTGGCGTCACCCAGGTTCTCCGTCTCACCGGAGGCAATCTTGCGCAGCATGCGCCGGAGAATCTTCCCGGAGCGCGTCTTGGGCAGGCCACTGACCAGCACCACACGGTCCGGCGTGGCGATGGGGCCGATGACGTGGCGCACCTGCTCCTTGAGCGCGCCCACCATCTGCTCCGACGAGGCCTCCTGCCAGTCCGGCTTCACGGTGACGAAGGCGCACACGCCCGTGCCCTTCAAGTCATGCGGGAAGCCCACCACGGCGGCCTCGGCCACGGACTCGTGCGCCACCAGCGCGCTCTCCACCTCGGCGGTGCCCAGGCGGTGGCCGGAGACGTTGAGCACGTCGTCCACGCGGCCGGTAATCCAGTAGTAGCCGTCCTCGTCGCGCCGGCAGCCGTCACCCGTGAAGTACAGGTTGGGGAAGCGCGAGTAGTACGTCTCCACGAAGCGCTGGTGGTGGCCGTACAGCGTGCGCGCCTGTCCGGGCCACGAGCGCGCCAGGCACAGGTTGCCGCTGACGCCGTTGCCCTCGATGACGCGGCCCTCGTCGTCCACCAGCACCGGCTCCACGCCGAAGAAGGGCAGGGTGGCCGAGCCGGGCTTGCACGGCGTGGCTCCGGGCAGCGGCGAAATCAGGATGCCGCCGGTCTCCGTCTGCCACCACGTGTCCACCACCGGGCAGCGGCCCTCGCCCACCACGTCGTGGTACCAGCGCCACACCTCCGGGTTGATGGGCTCGCCCACCGAGCCCAAGAGGCGCAGCGACTGGCGCGAGCCCTTCCTCACCCAGGCGTCACCCTCCTTGATGAGGGCGCGCAGCGCGGTGGGCGCCGTGTAGAGGATGGTGGCCTTGAGGTCATCCACCACGCGCCAGAGCCGGGACGCGTCCGGGTAGGTGGGCGTGGACTCGAACATCACCGTGGTGGTGCCGTTGATGAGCGGCCCGTAGAGGATGTAGCTGTGGCCCGTCACCCAGCCGAGGTCCGCCGCGCAGAAGTGCACGTCGTCCGGCTGGATGTCGAAGACGTAGCGGAACGTGGTGGCGGCATAGGTGAGGTAGCCGCCGGTGGTGTGCAGCACGCCCTTGGGCTTCCCGGTGGAGCCGGACGTGTAGAGGATGAAGAGCGGGTCCTCGGCGTCCATCCACTCGGCGGGGCAGGTGCCGCGGTGCTTCGCCATCTCCGCGTCCAGCCAGTAGTCGCGGCCGGCGAGCATGGGCACCTCCTTGGAGGTGCGGCGCACGACGAGGACGGACTCCACCAGCGAGAGTCCCTCGGCCGCCTCGTCGGCGATGGCCTTGGTGGGCACCATCTTCGGGCCGCGCGGGCCCTCGTTGGCGGTGACGAGCACCCTGGCACCCGAGTCGAGGATGCGCTCGCGCAGCGCCTCGGCGGAGAAGCCGGCGAAGACCACCGAGTGCACCGCGCCGATACGGGCGCACGCGAGCATGGTGTACGCCAGCTCCGGCACCATGGGCAGGTAGATGCAGACGCGGTCGCCCTTGCGCACGCCGTGGGCCTTCAGCACGTTGGCCACGCGGCCCACGTGGTGCTGGAGGTCGCGGAAGGTGATGACCTGGTACTCGCCGGGCTCGTTCTGCGCCCAGATGATGGCGGGCTTGTTGGGACGCACCCGCGCATGGCGGTCCACGCAGTTGAAGGCCGCGTTGAGCTTGCCGCCGCTGAACCAGGCGAAGTCCACCTGCTCGGTGTCCACGTCCAGCACGGTGTCCGGCTTGTGGAACCAGGTGAGCTGCTGGGCCATCTCGCCCCAGAAGGCCTCCGGCTGCTCCAGGCTCTGTTTGTAGAGGCGCTGGTAGTCCTCCAGGCTCTTCACGTGCGAGGTGCGGCTGAACTTCTCCTTCGGCTGGATGAACGCGTCCTTCGTCGGGGCCATGGGGGTGGTCATCCTCGTGTGGGCGGTCAGTAGAAGAGCTGGAGCTGGGCGGTGCCGGTGATGGCCGTCTCCGCCTCGGAGATGTCTCCCACGCGGGCGAGCGCCACCTCCGTCTTGAGGTTCAGGGTGTGTTTCTGGAACCAGAGGTTGAACCCGGGCCGCAGGGCGAGCAGGTCCTGGTTGGCGACGCGCGAGTGGAAGTACTCGGCGGAGAGCACCGGCTGCAGCTGGCCGAAGCGCCAGCCCAGCTCGGTGAAGAAGCCGGTGCCGCTCTGCGGGACGTCGAAGCCCTGGCGGTAGTGGAAGACGTTGGTCTGGAAGACCACCTCCTGGTCATCCGGCAGCGGCAGGTCGAAGAAGACGTCCAGCGCGAGCGCCAGTGCGTCGTGGACGCCGGTGGCGCTGCCCACCGCGGAGGGCTGGTAGTCCACGCCCGCGCCCACCGACAGCAGGGGCTTGTCGGCGAAGTAGATGCCCTTGAAGAAGAAGTCCTCCTCGCGGCCGAGGAAGTTCCAGCGGACGTGGGCGAGGCCGCGGGGCAGGTCGTCCGGGTTGATGGCGGGGGCGTTCTCCCGGGTGGTGCCCTCGGCGCCGTTGAAGATGGCGGCACGGAAGTGGAGCGGACCGGCGAAGCCACGCACCTGCGCGCCGGTGTCGCGCCAGATCTTCCCGACGGTGGCCGGATAGCGGATGAGGCTGGAGTGGTAGTCGACGGTGTTGAGTGACGTGGCGCCCTGCAGCGAGTGGTGCGAGAGCGGCGCGAGGAGCAGGCCGGCCTCCACCCAGATCTTGTCGGCGAACTCGTAGGACAGGTACGCGTCCTGGACGAAGAGGGTGACGTTGAAGTTGCCGTCCTTGCCGAAGTTGGGCTGGTCGATTTCGGCGAAGAACGACAGCTTCTTCGTGATGGTGCCGCCGACGATGAGCCGGATGCGGCGCAGGTAGAGGTCGGTGCCCACGGCGCCAACCGGCGCACCGTCCTCGATGAGCTGGAGCTGCGGCTGCAGGAGGATGCCCACGTTGAGGCTGGCCTCCTCACCGAGGGGAATCCTGGCGGCGGCCGCGGGGCCGGCGGTCCACAGGGCCACCAGGGCGGCCAGGAGCGACAGCGGGCGAAGGGGGGCAGGGCGCATGCCCGCCGACATGAGCAACCCCTCTGCCAACGCACGCTGTGCGGAGATTCAAGACCTTACAGGTTGGCCCGGTGCGTCAGGATGTTACGGAAGGTGACGTGGGCGTTACCGCGGTAACGATTCGTGCAGTGCGTCGTAACAGGTTGTGCGGGGGCTCACTGTTGGGGAGGCGGCACGGGCTTCAGACCGCGGAGCCACCACACCAGGTACGTGTGCAGCCTGCGCTCGCGGAAGTCGCCGCCGAGCTCCACGGGGCCCTCCACCGAGGTGAAGCGGGAGACCAGGTCGTCCGGCGGGTTCGGACCTCCCTCGCCGACCCACAGCACGTCCTGCCCCGGAGCGATGGCCGGGTCTGGCCACAAGTCGTACTGGCTGTAGCGTGCGGGGGCGCCGGTGTCCGTCACCGCGCCCGTGTAGCGCGCCACCTGCGAGGCGAGCTGGTAGTTGGGCGCGTAGATGGCGGCCACGTTGCGCGCGTCGGCGCCGGGGAACAGCCGCTCCGGGTTGGCCAGCTCGCGCAGCACGCTCCAGCCGTGCGTGCGCCACAGCGCGGTGTCGCGCTCGAAGCGCAGCACCGGGATGAAGAGGTGTGTGCCCACCGCCAGCACCACCGCGAGGCCCGTGCCCGCCACCAGGCGCTGCCAGACCGGGCGCATGCCCGCCACGCCCACGCACGCGGCCAGGTACGCCGCCGCGGGCCAGTTGGCCTCGCCCCGCGTGCGCGCCGCCGCGTAGCCGAAGAAGAGCAGCGGCACCACCGCCGCCATCCGGACGAGGAACTGCTCTCGCGGGCCGCGCACCGCGTACACCAGCGCCAGGGGGAACAGCACCGGGCCTCCCAGCGCCAGCTGCCCGCCGAGGTACTCACCAAAGGTGGCCCACCCGCCCCGCCCGCCCAGGCCGTGCTTGAGCTGGAAGGCGAAGCCCACCCACTCGTGCCGGGCGTTCCACAGCACCACCGGGACGAAGCACAGCGCGGCCAGCGCGGCCGTGCCCCAGGCGCCCGCCGGCAGCCTCCGGGCCCTCGCCGCCGCGGCCAGGAAGGCCAGGCCCAGCAGCACCGCCGGGTACTTCGACAGCAGCGCCAGCCCGCAGGCCAGGCCCGCCCAGAGCCAGCGCTCGCGCCACAGCGCCCACAGCGCCAGCGTCCAGAAGAGGAGCAGCGGCGAGTCCGGCGTGGCCCAGGCTCCCGCCACCACGCCGACGGGCGCCACGCTCCACAGCGCCGCCGCGCGCCAGGCCGCCTCGCGGCTGCCGTGGACGTCGCGCGCCAGGCCCCACACCGCGGCCACCGTGCCCGCGCCACACAGCAGCGCCGTGCCGTGGATGCCGAGCGCCGCGATGAGCCACGCCACCATGGGCGGGTGGTCGAAGTACCCCCACGCCGGATGCCGGGCCCACTGCCAGTAGTACGCGGTGTCGAAGTAGACGTCCGTGCCCAGGGCCAGCGCGAGCCGCACCCCCGCCGACACCCCGAGCAGGACGAGGCAGAGCTTCATGCCTGGGCCGGCAATGGGAGAGGGGGCTGGGGCGGGGGACGTCACGCTCACGTCCTGGACAAAGCGCACCGGGCGCCCGTTGGCCAGAGGAGTATTGCGCCTCCGTGACGTGTCTCGTGCCCCGCCATGGCCGCCCGCCCTCCATCCGGGCAGAACCCCGTTGGAGCGGGCCCCGGGTGGGGATAGACACAGGCCCGCCATGTCCCCGCCCCCCGTTCCTTCGCACCTCCCGCCCTCCGGGGCGCTGAGTGCCCCCGCGTTCCGGTGGCTGCATGCGGGGGCCTGGGCACTGCTGGGCCTGGCGCTGGTGAACCTGTTCTTCCGCTTCAGCGACGGGACGCTGGACCCGGTGGTCTTCTTCAACTCGGACGCCCTCTACCTGCCGGCGCTGTCCCGGGACCTGTTCGAGCTGGGCGGACGCTGGGGCGGGTGGCGGCTGACGCCCGCGCCGTACTTCTTCCCGGACATGCCGCTGTACTTCGCGCTCGAGGCCCTGTCCGGGTCCTTCGTGTACGCCGTCCTCCTGTACGCCGTGGTGCAGGTCGTGCTGCTGGTGCTCGCCACGCAGCTCCTCGTGCGCACGGTGGCGCCCCCGGGCGCGGCGGCGCTGGGACAGGTGGTGGCCGTCTGCGTGGTGGCCGCGCTGCTGGTGGCCTACGGCGCGGGCACCTTCGAGGTGATGCAGCTCTCCCTGGCCAACACCATCCACTTCAGCGTGGCGTTGATGGCGGTGGCGGGGCTGGCGCTCGCGCTGCGGACCTTCCGTGGGACTTCGCGGCTGGCGCCGTGGCTGCTGGGCGCGCTGTGCCTGCTGGCCAGCGCGTCGGACCGGCTCTTCGTGGTCGCCTTCACCGTGCCCGTAGGGCTGTGCCTCGTGCTGCTCGCGGTGGCGTGGCGCCCGGTGTCCTGGCGGCGGCTGGGACTCACCCTCGGCATCCTGGGCGTGTCCACGGCGCTGGGCTTCCGCGCGGCGCGGTGGCTGACCGGCAGGCGCTCCTCGGGATACTCGCGGCTGCGCCTGGAGGAGTCGGTGGAGGGCCTCCGGCAGCTCGGGCTCGCGGTGGGGGAGCGGGCACGGGAAGCTCCGGGGCTGACGGCCCTGTGGGTCGCCGTGATGCTGGCCGCCGTGGCGGTGCTGGTGGTGCGGTGCAGGCAGTGGACCGCGCCCGCGTCCGAGCGGTGGGGCGTGTACGCGGTGTGCCTCTTCGGGGTGCTCGCGCTGGGGACGAACGCGGGCGCGGTGGTGGTGACGGGGCTCTTCAAGGACCCGACGTGCATCCGCTACCTTCCGCTGTCCCTCCTGTTCCCCTTCCTCGGCCTGGCCTTCGCGGCAGGACTGGTGCCGCGCGAGACGTGGCAGCGGGCGCTCGGCGCTGGAGCGCTGGGCGTGGTGGCGCTGGCCTGGGGCGTGACATTCGCTCGCAACCCGTGGCGCACCGAGGGGCCTTTCGTCTCCGGCTACCAGGCGCGCATTGCCGCGTGCCTGGATGCGAACCGCGAGCGCCATGGGCTGGGCTGGGGCGTGGCGGACTACTGGAACGCCAGGCTCGCCTCGCTGTTCTCCCGCACGGGGCTGTGGGTGAACCAGGTGGTGGGAGACGGCGACACGTACCCGTGGATCAACAACCTCGACTGGTACCTCGCCCGGCGCGGCGAGCGCTCGGACTACACGTTCGTCATCACGGAGAACCTCGACATGGTGGGCTTCAAGCGGAAGTTCGGTGAGCCCCGCGCGACGTTCTTCTGCGAGCACGTCGAGGTCTACGTGTACGGCAAGGGCTTCGACTCCGCGCTGCGCAACGCCTTCGCGGACGAGCTGAAGCTGCCGCGGACAGGCGCCCGGTGACCTGACGCGCGCGTCACGCGCGCGTGCGGGGGATGCCGAGCTTCTGGCGCTTCTCCCACAGCGCCTTGCGGCTGATACCCAGCCGCTTCGCCAGCTCCGTCTCGCCCATGTGCTCCTGGTGCTCCAGGACGAAGCGGCGGAAGTACTCCTCCATCGAGTCGGGTGAGCCGTCCGCCTCCTCGGCAGTGCTGTCGCTGGCCTCGGGCACCTCGGCAACCGTGGCCTCCGCGCCCCCCGGCAGCTCCAGCGCCAGCAGGTCCGGTGTCACCACCGGCCCGTCCGCGAGGATGACCGCGCGCTCAATCGCGTTCTCCAGCTCGCGCACGTTGCCGGGCCAGGGGTGCGAGGTCAGCGCCAGCAGCGCCTCCGGGGAGAACGTCGCCGGTGTCCGGCCCAGCTTCCGGCACGCCCGCTCCAGCAGGTACTTCGCCAGCGCGGGCAGGTCCTCTCCGCGCTCCCGCAGCGGCGGAAGTCGAATCTCCACCACCCGCAGCCGGAAGTAGAGGTCCTGCCGGAACGCCCCCTCCTGCACCCGGCGGGGCAGGTCCCGGTGGGTCGCCGCGACAATCCGCACGTCCACCTTGCGCGGCCGCGTCGAGCCCACCCGCCGCACCTCTCCGTCCTGCAGCATGCGCAGGAGGCGTGCCTGCGCGGCCGCCGGCAGCTCGCCAATCTCGTCGAGGAAGAGCGTGCCGCCGTGGGCCGCCTCCACCAGCCCCGCATGCGCCGCCTGCGCCCCGGTGAAGGCGCCCTTCTCGTGGCCGAACAGCTCGCTCTCCAGCAGCCCCTCTGGAATCGCCGCGCAGTTCACCGCCACCAGTGGCCCGTCCGTCCGGGGACTCTGGGCGTGGATGGCCCGCGCCACCAGCTCCTTGCCCGTGCCGGACTCGCCCAGCACCAGCACCGTGGCAGGGGAGGGGGCCACCTTGCGGATGCGCTCGAACACCTCGCGCATGGCCGCGCAGGTGCCCACCATTCCTCCCACCGAGTACGCCTGCTCCACCTCGCGCTTCAGCGCCGCGTTCTGCCGCGTCAGCTTCCCCTCGCGCAGCACCCGCTCCACCTGCATCAGCAGCTCGTCGTGGTCGAACGGCTTGGCGATGTAGTCCACCGCGCCCAGCTTCATCGCGTCCACCGCCGACTTCACCGTGGCGTAGCTCGTCATGATGAGCACCGGCACACCGGGACACATCGCGATGACGTCCGTGCCCGGAGCGCCCGGCAGCCGCAGGTCCGACAGCACCAGGTCGAACGAGTCCAGCGCGTAGTCGACCGACGCCTCCTGCACCGAGCCCGCCTCCGACACGTCGTGCCCCGCGCGCACCAGCAGCCGGCGCAGCTCCGTGCGGATGATGGGCTCGTCCTCGATGACCAGGATGCGACTCATGCCAGGGCCCCCCGAGCGGGACGCGCGCTCAGCGGCTCCTGGCGCGCCTCCGGCAGGCTCACCGTGACGCTAGTGCCTCCCCCCGGCCGGCTGTCCACCCGCATCACGCCTCCGTGCTCCCGCACGATTCCCGCCACCAGCGCGAGCCCCAGGCCCGTGCCCTCCCCAGGCTGCTTCGTCGTGAAGAAGGGCTCGAAGATGCGCTGCGCCAGCTCCGGCGGAATCCCATGGCCCCGGTCCGATACCCGCACGTGCACCCCCGCGTCGTCGGCTTCCGCTTCCAGTTCCACCAGCCCGCCCTCGGGCGAGGCGTCGATGGCATTCGTCAGGAGATTGACCAGCACCTGCTCCAGCCGCTGCGCATCGCCGCGCACCTCCAGCCCTTCCCGGCAGCGGTGCTCGAAGCGCAGGCCGCGGTCCTTCCGGGAGCCGCGCGCCAGCCTCGCCAGCTGCACCGCCTCCGCCAGCAGCGGGCCCACCGCCACCCGGGTGAAGGGCCGGGCCTCCCCGCCCACCGTGCCCGCATGGCTGAAGCCCACCAGTGTCCGGACAATCGCGTCGATGCGCCGGCACTGCTGGAGGATGAGGCCCACGCGCTCTCGCACCGCGTCCGCGTCCTCCAGCTCGTACTTGAGGTTCTGCGCCAGGCTGGCAATCGCCGTCAGCGGGTTGCCAATCTCGTGCGCCACGCCCGCCGCCACCCGGCCCAGCGACGCCAGCCGGTCCTGGTGCGCCAGCCGCGCGTCCACCGCCTTGCGCTCCGTCAGGTCCTCCACCAGCAGCGCCATGCCCTCCGACGTGCTCCCGCCTTCCAGCCGCGAGCGGTGCAGCCGGAGGATGCGCTCGCCTCCCGCCACCGTGATGCGCGCCTCCGTGTCTCCCTCCGCCCCCGAGGCGAAGCCCGACAGCAGCGTGCCCCACGGCTCCGGCAGCGCGGCCAGCGCATGGCCTCGCACCGCGCCCGGCTCCACGCCCGACAGCCGCTCCAGCGCCGCGTTCCAGATGACCACCTCGCCGTCCGGCCCCACCGCGCAGACGCCCAGGGGCAGGTCCTCCAGGACGTGGCGCAGGTAGCGGCGCACGGCCTCCAGCGCGAGGACGGGCGCCCCCTGCATCACCCTCGCGTCCCGCAGCCGCTCCTCCACGAAGCGCAGCTGCTCGGCCAGCGCCATGCGCGCCCCGGGCTCCAGGCGCAGCGCCTCCTCCACCGCGAGCCGCGCCAGCACCGGGCCGATGAGGCCCGACAGGTTGCGCTCCACCGCGTCGCGCAGCCGGCGCAGCTCCGCGGGCCGCCGCTCGTCCGAGGGCAGACTCAGCATCGCCAGGGCGCGGTCCACCTCCGCCGCCGCGGCCTCCTCGCCCAGCAGGGGTGCCAGCCGCTGGCGGAACTCCTCCGGCGAGCCCGCCACCACGCCTCCCGAGGTCAGCGCGGGCGCTTCACGCGTGCAGGCCCGCGCGGCCTCCGCCTCCTCGGGCGACTGCCGCGTGGCCAGGGACACACCCACGAAGGCCAGCGTGTTCAGCGACAGCGACGCGAAGGTGGAGAAGCCCCACGGCTCTCCCGACGGGAAGCCCAGCAGCTCCGCCATGCGGTGCGTCCAGGCCACCACGCCGGGCGAGGCCCACAGCGGCACCACCAGCGTCACCGCCCACGCCGCGGCCCCCACGCCCAGTCCCGCCAGCAAGCCCGGCCGCGTGCCTCGCTTCCAGAAGAGGAGCCCCAGCACTCCGGGAGCGAACTGCGCCACGCCCACGAAGGACACCAGCCCCAGGTCCACCAGCCCCGTGCCGCGCGTGTCCAGCAGCCGGTAGAAGCCGTAGCCCGCCAGGATGATGATGGCGATGAGCAGCCGGCGCGCCCACAGCAGCCAGCCGTACAGGTGTGGCTGGCCGCGCGCGTACCCCAACGGCAGCACCAGGTGCGTCAGGCACATGGGCGCCACCGCCAGCGTGGTGACGATGACCATGG
Organism: Pyxidicoccus xibeiensis; assembly: GCF_024198175.1. Lineage (NCBI taxonomy): Bacteria > Pseudomonadati > Myxococcota > Myxococcia > Myxococcales > Myxococcaceae > Pyxidicoccus > Pyxidicoccus xibeiensis. The sequence goes on along the minus strand of NZ_JAJVKV010000011.1, from coordinate 234,648 downwards.
CGCTCGCCGCGGAGATGCCGCCGAGGAAGGCCACCAGCGCCAGCCCCGTGGCCCCACGCGACGCAGGCACCGCCAGCACGTGGAAGTCCGCGGGCCAGGGCAGCCCCAGCGCGTCGCCGCTCCACAGCACCACCGGCACCACCAGGTTCATCACCAGCAGCACCAGCGGGAAGGCCCACGTGGCCGTGGAGAGCGCGTCCCGCTCCGGCGCCTCGGTGAAGGCCACGTGGTAGCTGCGGGGCGTGAGGAAGGCCGCCGCGCACGACAGCACCAGCAGCGGCGCCCAGGACGCGTCGCGCGCGGGGCGCTTCAGCCCCTCCACCGCCTCCGGGTGCGCGTCCAGCCAGGCAAGCAGCCCGTCCACGCCGCCGAACACGGAGAACACCGCCCACACACCTACCGCCACCAGCGCCACCACCTTCACCGCCGACTCGAAGGCGATGGCCAGCATCAGCCCCTCGTGCCGCTCCCTCGGGGTGAGGTGCCGCGCGCCGAAGAGCACGGAGAAGCCGATGAGCACGAGGCAGAAGCCCAGGCCAATCGCCGTGGGCGAGGCGTTGGGGCTGAGCACCTTCGCGGACTCGACGACGGCGCGCACCTGCAGCGCCAGGTAGGGCAGGCTGCCGGCCAGCACGAACAGCGTCACCGCCGTGCCGGTGGACTGGCCCGGGTAGCGGAAGGCCAGCACGTCCGCCAGCGAGGTGAGCTGCAGCTCGCGCGTGAGCCGCAGCATCGGGCGCCACAGCACGGGGACGAGCAGGCAGGCCAGCGTGACGCCCAGGTAGATGCCCAGGTAGCGGAAGCCGTGCCGGGCCGCATACCCCACGCTGCCGAAGTAGGACCAGGACGTGGCGTACACGCCCAGTGCCAGCGAGTACACCAGCGGGTGCTGGGTGATGCGCGCGGGGATGAGGCCCCGCTCCGCGGCGTAGGCGACGAGGAAGAGCAGGAGCAGGTACGCGACGGACGCCGCGACGAGCGAGCCCAGCTCAAGTGTCATGGCCACCACCACTCCGGTGCGCCGCCCAGCCGCCCAGGGCGATGACGCCCAGCCACACCGCGAAGGGCAGGTAGCCGGGCGCACCCTCCGCCAGCCACAGCCGGCGCAGCGGAGAGCCGAAGACGAGCACCGCGATGGCGAAGACGAGCAGCGACGGCATGATGGGCGCGTCGGGCTCGGAGGGGCGCTTCATGCCGAGGGAGGATAGCAGCGGGGCGGGGGGCGTGGTCCGCGTCCTACACGGGGAGTAACATCGGGATGGAAGAAGGCTCGGGAGCATGTCCGGATGTGGCTGAAGCTGAACTCAGACGAGGGGACGGCCCGGCTTCGGCCCACGGGGAAGTGGCGCTTCTTCATCGTGGCCGTCCTCGGGCTCTGGCTCTGTACCGGTGCCGGGTTGCTGGTCTGCTTCGGGGGGATGCTGGGCTCCGCCATCCAGGAGTGGGTCTCGCCCGGGGCGTTGACGGGTGTTCCGGAGCCCGCCGGCTACCTGGTGGGGATGACGCTCATCACGACGGGGGGCCTGTGGTGGGTGATTCCGAAGGTCTTCGTCGCCTGGCGCAATGCCCTGGGGCTGATGTGGAGTGAGGACACGCTCACCATCACCCGCGAGGGCGTGACGCGCGTGTGGCGGCTGGGCCTGTGGCGCTCGAAGCGCCACCTGGCCCGTGCCGAGGTGGCGGACGTGGACCCCGGCGTCCCGGGTGGCTCGCTCGTGGCACTCATGGCCGATGGCAGGCGGGTGGAGCTGGCCCAGGCCGGCACGGACGCGCAACACCAGGAGCTGGCGGACAGGATGATGGCGTTCTTCGGGATGCACCAGAACCCGGAGGACGTCGCGGCGCGCACTCCGCCAGGCTGGGAGCTGGAGACCGGCCCGGACGGCAACTGGTTCCTCAGGACGTCCCGCTACCTGCGCATGCGGAAGGCACGGCGGCGAGGGCTTGTCGCGTTCTACTTCGGCGTGGGCGCGGTCCTGCTCGTGGGGAGGCTCCGGGCCAGTGGGGAAGCGCTGATGGACAGCTACCTCCTGTGGGGCCTGGTCGTCCTGGCGGCCCTGGCGGGGGTGAGGGCGGCGCGAGCCTGGTACGGGTACGAGCAGTGGGAGGTCCAGAAGGGAACCTTCATCGACCGCTCCCGCGGCATCTTTGGCCTCCGGCGCACGCAGTACCGCCCGGCGAGCTTCTCCGTCGAGCAGCAGATGGGCGATGAGGGCAGGCGCGACTTCAACCTCTTCGTCCTGGCACCTGGCATGAGCAGGTGCCTGCTCACCCGGCGCCGTTCTCCGCGCGCTCTCATCCACCTGGGGCGCTGGCTCTCGCGCATGACGGGAGGGCCGCTCCGGCTGGAGCCTCCGACCCTCCGCTAGCGCTGTCCGGTGCGGCTCACCGCATGGCGGTTGTCGGGGGGCTCGATTCACCTGGAGCCTGGAAGGAACGTTCCTTCCGCCTGGGGGGCGAGGCTTTCGCCGGCTCATGCATGACCCATCCACGCACGGCCTGGATGAGGCGTGAACCCGTGGGATAGCGCTGACTTCGGCCTACTCCGCGAGTAGTCTCGCCGGACGCGGTTGTATCGCTGCGTCCTTCCGCAAGGCACGTCATGGAACCTGGCCCCATGAATCCAGCACGTCTTCCCCCGGGTACCCAGGTGGGCCCGTGGCGCGTTGTAGACCGGCGCGGCATTGGCACCTACGGGGCCGTCTACCTCGCGGTGGATATCGAGCACGACGCACCGAGCCCTGTGGCCCTCAAGCTGGCCCTCTACCCTCGTGACACCCGCTTCCCCCGTGAGGAGGAGCTGCTCTCCCGCATCCATCATCCGGCCGTCCCCCGGCTGTGGGGCTCAGGGCACTGGAAGGATGCGAAGGGCACGCGCTACCCCTACCTCGCCATGGAGTGGGTGGAGGGCATGTCGCTGTATGCCTGGGCGCATAGCAACCCGCCCACTTCTCGTCAGGCACTGAAGCTGCTCGCGGTCCTGGCGCGGGCACTGGAGGCCACCCATGTCGCCGGAGGGGTGCACCGTGACGTGAAGGGCGACAACGTGCTGGTGCGGCACTCGGACGGCCGCGTCTTCCTCACCGACTTCGGCTCCGGGCATTTCCTGGGCGCCGCCACGCTGACCCCGCCGCCGTTTCCTCCTGGCACGCCGAACTACCGCTCCCCGGAGGCTTGGAGGCACGTGCTTCGCCGCCAGGGAGACATGTCGGTGCCGTATGCACCCGGGCCCGCGGATGATGTCTTCGCGCTGGGTGTCACCGCGTATCACCTGGTGACTGAGGAGTACCCCGTATCGGTGGACGCGACGGACGAGGCTTCACGCCGCTGGTACCTGGAGGGCATTCCGCCCCTGTCTCCGCGTGCGCGCAACAGCCGGTGCAGCGAGGAGTTGAGTGCCCTCGTGTCACGGATGATCGCGATTGAGCCGGAGGCGCGCGGCAGTGCCGGCGAGCTCGCGGTGGCGCTGGAGCGGGCTGCCCGGGGTGCGGGACCCGATGCGGATGTGCCGCTCTTTGTCCGGCAGGAGCTTGCGCGTGGAGGCGTGCAGCCAACTCTTCGGCCCCAGGGGGAGCATTGGCGCCCCAGGCTCGCGGCGGCCAGCCTGGGAGCGGCGTTCGCGTTGGGAGTCGCGTGGATGCAGAGCAGGCCTACGAAAGAGGAGCCCACAGAGCTCCACGCGTTGGCACAGGAGGAGTCGAGGGATGGTGGCACTGTCGCGGTGGGCGACTCTGTGTTGACAGCCCCGGTAGCTCCTGAGCGAGCCCCCTTCGCGTGGTCGTCCATCGCACTGGAGATACCGCCGAATCCCATTCCAGGGCAGCGGCGTGCAGACTCCAGCGGCCGTTGTCCCGGCAGTATGCAAATTCCCATCAACGGCGGTTGTTGGCGGAAGGTTCCCCCGACGGACCAGAAGAAATGCGACGAGGACACCTACCTGTACAAGGGCGCGTGCTACATGCCCGTCCTCTCCCCCCCGCGCCCCGCGACCTCACGTCCTGGCAGTCACGATGGCGGCCAATAGAAGCCGTCCCTGCCCCCGGCGTACAGGGGCACAGTCATGTCGATAGTCGAATCGAGTTTCCAGGCTCGTGGCCGGTTCTTACTCCTGTGCAGGAGGAACCCGAGCACATGGGCACGACAGAGGCAGCACTGCAGGCGGGGCTTGATGGGGTCGTGGTCGCGGAGACCCGGCTGAGCGACGTGGACGGCGAGCGTGGACGGCTGGTCATCGCCGGAAGTGATGTGGAGGCGCTCGCGGGCGCCGTCTCCTTCGAGGAGGTGTGCGCGAGGCTGTGGGCGCCGTACGCCCAGCAGCCGCTGCCCTCCTCGCTCCAGGCCGCCCTCGGGGAGGCTCGCGTGCGGGCCTTCGGGCTGCTGGAGGGGCTGGGCAATGCCCTCTCGGCCGAGGATGGGATGGACGCGCTCCGGGCCGCGATGGCCCATGTCCCCAGCCAGCCGGGCAACGAGCAGGAGACGTTCCTCCTGCTGACAGGCGCCGCCGCGGTGTTCACGGGCGCGTGGGCCCGGCGCAGGCGCGGGCTGGCGCCCGTGCGGCCGGATTCCAGGCTGCCCCATGCCGCGGACCTGCTGCGCATGGTCACCGGAGAGCACCAGCCCGAGCGCGCCGCCGGGCTCGACGCGTACCTGGTCACCGTCTCCGACCATGGCCTGAATGCCTCCACGTTCACCGCGCGAGTCATCACCTCGACCGGCTCGGATGCGGTGTCCGCCACGGTGGGCGCCCTCGGCGCGCTCAAGGGCCCGCTCCATGGTGGGGCGCCGGGTCCCGTGCTGGACATGCTCGATGCCATCTCCCGACCGGAGAACGCGGCTTCGTGGCTGGAAGGAGAGCTGAAGGCCGGCCGCCGCATCATGGGCATGGGCCACCGCATCTACCGCGTGCGAGATCCTCGCGCGGCCGTGCTGGAGCGCGCCATCGAGCGACTGGAGCGCGGCGGGCTGCGGACCGACCGGCTCGCGCTGGCCCGGGCGGTGGAGCGCGCCGCCGAGGAGCTGCTCCGCCAGCGCTACCCGGATCGCCCGCTGCGCGCCAACGTGGAGTTCTACACGGCCGTGCTGCTCGACACGGTGGGACTCGACCGGACGCTGTTCTCCACGGCCTTCGCCTGTGGCCGCGTCGCGGGCTGGCTCGGGCACGTCGCCGAGCAGCGGGCCACCGGCAAGCTCATCCGCCCCGCCTCCCGCTACGTGGGCACGATGCCGAAGGAGTAGGCGTCAGAGCCGCAAGCACAGCGCGCAGCCGGAGCCTGCACCCTGGCTCCGGCTGGCTGAGCGCCGTTCGGCCTCGTGTGCCCGGGCGGCTCACCCGCCCCAGCGGTTGTTGGGGTCCACCACCTGCCGGGTGGCGACGTTGAGGCGGTTCCAGAGGTTGACCAGGCTGATGGACAGGACCAGCGTCCCGAGCGCGCGCTCGTCGTAGTGCCGCGCCGCCTCGTTCCAGATGTCGTCGGGGACGGGGTCGGAGCGGTCGCTGAGCCGGGTGATGGCCTCGGTGAGCGCCAGCGCGGCGCGCTCGGCGTCATTGAAGTAGGGCGTGTCGCGCCAGGCCCCCACCGCGAGGAGCCGCTCGTCCGTCTCTCCCTCCTTCTTCGCGTGGCGGGGGTGCATGTCCACGCAGAAGCTGCAGCCGTTGAGCTGGCTGGCGCGCAGGTGGACCAGGGCCAGCGTCTTCGCGGGTACCGCGCCGTTCTTGGTGACGGCGCCCAGGTTCATCAGGGCCTTCATCGCGTCGGGAACCACCATCGCCGGGTTGCTCATCCGTGACTTCATGACCGCGCTCCTTTAAAGGGCCTCGGAGTGAACAGCGGGCTGCTGGTCACATCGGCCGGGTTTCGTGCGTCACCGCGATGACGGAACCCGAAAAAGGAATGTGACCGATGGACGAAAGGAAGTGGCTGGCGGAGCGGTTCGAGGCCCACCGGACCCACCTGCGGGGCGTGGCCTACCGGATGCTCGGCTCGCTCAGTGAGGCGGAGGATGCCGTCCAGGAGTCCTGGCTCCACCTCAGCCGCGCCGACACGAGCGGCGTCCAGAACCTGAATGGCTGGCTGACGACCGTGGTCGCCCGGGTGTGCCTGGACATGCTGCGCTCCCGCCGCGCCCGCCGTGAAGAAGAGGTCCAGGGGGAGCAGGCTCACGAGCCGATGGACGTCCCCTCGGACGGGAAGGACGCCGAGCACGAGATGCAGATGGCCGACTCGGTGGGGCTCGCGCTGCTCGTGGTGCTCGAGGCCCTGACGCCCGCCGAGCGCATCGCCTTCGTGCTGCACGACATGTTCGCCGTGTCCTTCGATGAGATTGCCCCCATCGTGGGGCGCTCGTCGACGGCGGCGCGGCAGCTCGCCAGCCGCGCGCGCCGCCGGGTCCAGGGCGTGGAACCGCTTCCCGAGACCGAGCTCACCCGCCAGCGCGGCATCGTCGGCGCCTTCCTCGCGGCCACGCGCGCCGGTGACTTCGACGCGCTCGTCGCGGTGCTCGACCCGGACGCAGTGGTCCGCACCGACGGCGCCACCACGCCGACGGGGATGCCGAACGAGGTCCGCGGGGCGCGGAACGTGGCCCGGCAGTCGATTTCCAATGCCGAGCGCGCCCGGGTCTCCGAGCTGGCGCTCATCAATGGAGCGGTGGGGCTCGTGATGGCGCCGCAGGGCCGGCTGCGCCTGGTGCTTCGCTTCACGCTGACCCAGGAGCGGATTGCCGCAATCGAGGTGATTGCCGACCCTGCGCGCCTCGGTCAGCTGGACCTGGCGGTGCTCGACGCCTGACGCACCGGCCTCGCGCAGCCCGTGCGGCAAGCGGCCCCTGTCGTCACGAAACGTGTGGTTGAGTCTGCCCACTCGATTGGGGGTCTGAAGTGGAGTTCGCGGAGCTGGATGTCGCCATCGGAAGCTGGGAGCCTATGGCTTCCCGAACTTCAAGCTGCGGCGGGGGCTGAGCGTCGGACTGGTGCTGCCCGGGGGCTGGTCGCATGAGGACGAGCGGCGCTTGTGGGCGGCCCTGTCGTCCGCCGCCGGGGCCGCGAAGCTCCGCATCGCCCGAGCGAATACCTTGGCGAACCGGAGGCCTCCCTGGTGGGAGTACTTCCGCGGGAAGAGCGCTGCTGGGGCAGTTGCCGATGCCCTGCGCCAGTCGCTGGATGCAGGGCGGGAGCTCTGCCGCCGGTGCAGTGTGGACCCGGAGCTGAAGCTCGCGTCGACTCGGTGGGTCGAGCGGAAGCTGCTCGACTTCGAGCTCGCGGCGGAGTCCGCCGACCTCATCGTCGTGGATGACATGGCCATGGGCGTCCAGAGCCTGGAGCGCTTCGCCAAGCACGTCGGCAACGCGCTGCACACCAGGCGGTTCGCGGTCCTGGTCCTCATGACGCCCAAGATGTCCCCTGGCGCCCCGGGCAAGACCTTTCATTCCGAGTCCTGGGCGGACGAGTGCCTCACGGTTTCTCGGTGGGGCGCGGGGGCAGAGCCCCGGCGGGCGTCACGCGTCAACCGGACGACCGAGATGGCCCAGGCGCCGCAGGTCGGCATGGAAGTACACGCGCTGGACCTTCCCATCGGCGACCGCGAGCAGCAGCGCCGCGAAGGGCTGGTCGCCGTTCCAGAACACGGCGGCCGGCTGGGCGTTCAGCTGGCGCTCCTCGACCCGGAGCGCGCTCGCGGTGCGCCGCGTGGTCGCGACGACGAAGGCGGCAATGCGTACAGCGTTCCGCAGGGGCTGCGAGAGGTTGCGCTGGCCGGCAAACCTGCGCCCCTCGGACCCGCCGTCGGTCACCATGACCGCATCCTCGGCGAGGAGCCGGACGATTCCCTGGACGTCACCGCCTGACGCTGCCTGCAGGAAGGCCGCGAGCAGGCGACGATGCTCCTCCTGCGAGGCCGCTTGCATCCGCCGCTCGGTCGCCAGGCTCCGGCGCGCGCGCTCGAGCAGCTTGCGGCACGCCGCCGCGGTGTTGCCGACGAGCTCGGCAATCTCCTGATGGCCGAAGTCGAAGACCTCGTGGAGCAGCAGGACGGCCCGCTCGGCGGGCGTCAGGCGCTGGAGCGCGACGAGGAAGGCCATGGAGACCTGCTCCACGCGCTCGACCCGAGCGATGCCGCCATCGTCGAGGTCGACGGGCTCGGGCAGGCGGTCGGGGCGGGCCTCCTCCCGACGCGCCCGGGCGGAGCCGAGCTCGTTCAGGCAGAGGCGGGTGACGACGGTGACGAGGAACGCTCTCGACGACTCCACGTCGCCCTCGTGGCCCTGCCACCGCAGCCAGGCCTCCTGGACCATGTCCTCGGCGCGGCCGAGGTCCCCGAGCATGCGGTACGACAGCGCAACGAGCTCGTGACGGCACGACTCGAAGGCCTCCACGCGGCGCGCCAACGACAGCCGACCTTCCATCAGGGGAACCTGGCGAGCATGAGCACTCCGTTGGGTGACAAGGGATGCACGCGCCATGCTACCGCCGAGCAAGCCCGACGACTTCTCGTGTGTGAGCTCCCTGCTCGATGCAATCGAGCAGGAACGCCCCCACGGCTCGGAACGACATCGACCACGCGCCGGTGGGCAGCGCTTCGCGCTCGCTTCGGTAGGTCTCCTCCGGTGCTTCGACCAGTCGTGGCGGTCGCGCGAGCGTCCAGTCGAAGGGAGTGGCGCGAATCACGGCCTCGGCGGCGACGAGGTCTCGGAGGTGGTGACGAATCAGCCGGCGGAAGAGGGCGAAACGCAGGCCCCCTCCGGGGAACAGCAGCGCCGCGGAGACCATGGCGAGGCGAGTGACGGACGCCCGCTCCATCGCCGCCACCGTGCTGGCCGCGCACTCGGCCAGGAGCGAGTTCGGTTGGAAGGCCTCCCGCCCCGATGGGCCGAGGGCGGAGAGGACGGCGTGATGCCCGGGAAGCGCCTGGGCGAGCGCGTTCACCTGCATCGGGTCGCCCTGGACGATGGAGAGCGCCGGGTGGCGCCGCACGATTTTCTGGGGTGAACGGACGAACGCCGTCACCTGGTGCCCGCGCGCGAGCGCAAGGTCGAGGATGTGGGTTCCGGTCTTGCCTGTCGCGCCAAGCACGAGGAGTCGTAGGGTCATGCAGGCAAGACCGGACAGCACGCGCGAACGTGACCTGGCCCGCCGTTTTCTTTCAGGTAGGGGCCGCCATGGGCGGTGGGAGTCCCGGGCCGGTCGAAGGGGCGCAAGCCGGCGCCGCGAGGTCGGGGGCCCCGTCGGCGTACCAATCGGAGTGAGTGCCGACCCGGCGCGCCTCGGTCCGCTGGCCCGGGCGGTCCTCGACGCCTGACGCGCCTACCTGATAATCCGGGGCGTCATGTCGGACGTCCCGCCCTTCTCAGAGCTCTCCCAGTTCACCCTGGACCGTCCCTCGCTCCGGCTGCTGCCGGAGTCCTTCTGCCGGCGCAACCAGGTGGTGGTGCTGGGCAAGGTGGACCCCACCGCCACCGACGCGCCGGTCACGGTGGGCATGGTGCAGCCGGACAACCGGGCCGTCCTCGAGCTCATCACCGAGTTCCTGCGGCGCCCCCTCGTTCCCATCCGCCTCAACCACTACGAAGTCGAGTCCGCGCTGGAGCTGGGCTTCGGCGCGGGGCCTCGCGTCACGGCGGACCTCACGCTCAAGACGCGGGTGCCGCTGTCCCAGGCGCCCTCCGCCGTGGAGCTGGTGGACCACGTGCTCTCCACCGCCGTGGAGCTGAAGGCGTCCGACATCCACCTGGAGGGCTACTTCGACGACGTCGACCTGCGCTACCGCGTCGACGGCATCCTCCACCAGTCGTACACGGACATCGACCCGCGCTCGCTGCCGGAGGTGGTCAGCCGCATCAAGTTGCTGGCCGGGCTGGACATCACCGAGCGCCGCCGCCCGCAGGACGGCCGGCTCCGGGCGCTCGTGGAGGGCGCGAGCGGCCGCAAGCTGGTGGACTTCCGCGTCAGCGTGGTGCCGAGCCCCGTGGGCGAGGACGTGGTCATCCGCATCCTCGACGCCGACGTGGGCCTGGTGCCGGTGGAGCGGCTGGGCATGTCGCCGGACATGCAGACGCTCTTCCTCCGGCTCCTGTCCAACCCGGAGGGGCTGGTGCTCGTCACCGGGCCCACGGGCAGCGGCAAGACGACGACGCTGTACTCGGCGCTGGCCCGGCTCAATGACGGCCGGCGGAAGATCATCACCGCCGAGGACCCCATCGAGTACTACGTCCCCAAGGTGAACCAGAAGCAGGTGACGGCGCAGATGCCGCACGCGACGCTGCTGCGGGCCATGCTGCGGCAGGACCCCAACGTCATGCTGGTCGGCGAGATTCGCGACCTGGAGACGGGCAGCACGGCCCTCATGGCCGCCGCCACGGGCCACGTGGTGCTGGGCACCCTGCACACCGCCGACGCCGTGGGCGCGGTGGCCCGCATGCGCGGGCTGAAGCTGGATGACGTGGACATCAGCGACTCACTGCTGGCGGTGCTGGCCCAGCGACTGGTGCGCCGCATCTGCGAGAAGTGCCAGGAGCCCGTCCGCCCCACCGAGGAGCAGGAGGCGCTGCTCGGCGGGCTGCTGAAGGGCGTGCAGCCCTACGCGGGGCGGGGCTGCGAGGCGTGCCAGCACACCGGCTACCGGGGCCGCTCCGGCATCTTCGAGCTGCTGGTGGTGGACCCGGACCTGCAGGACCTCATCGGCCGGGGCGCGCCCGCCGTGGAGCTGCGCCGCCACGCGCGCCAGCACGGCCTGCGGACGCTGGTGGAGGACGCGGTGGACAAGGTCGCGGCGAGGACGACGACGCTCGCGGAGCTGGTGCGCGTGGTGCCCTACCGGCATATCGTGCAGGCTCGCGACGAGCACGCCGCGCGGGAATGACACGGGGGAGCCTTCCATCATGATGACCGTCCAGGAGCTGCGAGCGCTGAGCAGGCAGCTGACCGAGTCGTTCTTCTGCCGCCAGGTGGGGCCCTTCGTGCTGGTGCAGAAGCCGCCCAGCCCGGTGATGGCGCAGCTGGCGCTGAAGATGGGCGCCGCGCGCACGACGATGGCTCGCGACATCCCCAGCCTGGAGCGGCAGCAGGTGGCCCTCTGGCTCCACTTCGACGCGCTCACCGTGGCCACGCTGCCGCCCGTGGAGGGCCAGGACGTGCTCACCGTGGGCCGCCAGCCGGACTGTGACCTGGTGGTGAACGAGCCCTCCGTCTCCAAGCGCCACGCGCAGCTGTGCTGGCACGGCCCCGCCGCGGGCTGCACGCTGGTGGACCTGCGCTCCAGCAACGGCACCTTCATCAACGCGAAGCAGCTGGAGCCGGGCGGTGAGCTGCACGTGCGAGACGGCGACCTGCTGGGCTTCGGCGATGCGACGTTCGCCTTCCTGCTCGCGCCCTCGTTCTACGTGAAGATGCGGCAGCGCGCCTCCCTGTGAGCGCCGGGCCCCTCCCGCTTCGCGCGCACCGGTGTTACCTGAGCGCCGTGGGCCCAGGCTCGGGAGGGTGGATGCAGGCGGCCAGTCACGGGGCGGAGTGGCACCCCGGTGGGGAATACCGGCTCAAGGGGTCTGCCTCCGGCGCGCCCCAGACGCCCGAGGCGGAAGCGGAGCAGTCCCTGGAGACGCGGGAGCCGGAGACGCCGCTGTGCTGCGCGCGGTGCGGTCACCCGGTGACGCGCGAGCGCCATCGCATCGCCGTCAGCGGCCGGCATGCGCACACGCGGGTGAACCCGTTCGGCATCGTCTTCCACTTCGGCTGCTTCGCCCTGGCGGAGGGCTGCACCGCGGACGGGCCTCCCACCGCCGAGGAGACGTGGTTCCCCGGCTTCCTGTGGCAGGTGGCGCACTGTTCCGCATGCCACACCCACCTGGGCTGGTGCTTTCGCGGTGACGGAGCCTTCTTCGGCCTGCTGCTGGACAGGCTGACCCTCCCGTCCTGAGCGTGCTACGCATTTCAGCGCGCGCCGGGCGCGAGCCGGGAAGGGGAACCACGTGGAGACGACGTCGGGAGACTACGGGCAGCCGCGAGACGAGCAGGAGCTGGCAGCCGCGGCGGAGGTGATGCAGCAGTCGTACGCCATGTCTGCCGCGGATGCGCTGGCCTGGGCCCAGCGCGTCGGCCGGGACGACCTGCGGCTGCTGCGCCACGACGGGCAGGTGGTCGGCACCCTGGTCTACATGAAGATGGGCCAGTGGTACGGCGGGCGCAGCGTCCCGACTGTCGGCGTGGGTGGCGTGGGCGTGCACCCTGTCTACCGGGGACACGGCACCGCGACGACCCTGATGACCCACCTGCTGCGCGATGCCCGCGCCACCGGGGCTCCGCTGTCCACGCTGTACCCCGCCACCCAGCCCCTCTACCGGCGCGTGGGCTATGAGCAGGCCGGCGCCCGCTACGAGTACCGCGTCCAGGTGCCGTCGCTGAGCTTCCACGAGCGCCCCCTGTCGCTGCGCGCCATCGAGGCGCGGGACGAGGCCGCCATCACCGAGTGCTACCAGCGCACCGCGCGCTCACGGCAGGGCTGGCTGGACCGCGGCGCCTACGTGTGGAGCCGCGTGCGGACGCCGCGAGACGGGCAGGCCCATGGCTACCTCGTGGAGGGCACGTCCGGAGTGGAGGGCTACCTGTACGTGGTGCGCAAGCAGCTCCAGGGGTGGAAGCAGGAGCTGCTCCTGTCGGACTTCGTGGCCAACACGCGCGAGGCCGCGCTGCGGCTGTGGTCCTTCCTGGGCGACCACCAGTCCCTGGCCACGGAAGCGGTGTGGTTCGGCGGCGGGGACGAGCCGCTGCTCCGGATGCTCAAGGAGCAGACCTACTCCGTGAAGCTGCACATGCACTGGATGATTCGCGTGCTGGATGTCGCCACTGCGCTGCAGGCGCGCGGCTGGCCCGCGGGGTTCTCCGGCACGCTCCACCTGGAGGTGGAGGACGAGCTGTTCCCGGAGAACCACGGGCGCTTCGTGCTGGAGGTCTCCGACGGCGAGGCGCGCGTGCGGCGCGGCGGTGAGGGCCGGATGGCGATGAACGTGCGGACGCTGTCCTCGCTGTACACGGGCTTCATGTCGGCGGAGGCGCTGCGCACGATGGGCGCCTTCGTGCGGGTGGACGACGCGTCGGTGCGCACGGCCATGGCCCTGTTCTCCGGGCCGCCGCCGTCCATCCGCGACATGTTCTGACGTCAGCGCAGGAAGTGCTCGGCCTGGCCGTACGGCATGTCCGCGGAGATGCCGTGCTCGCGGCACCAGGCGATGAGCTTCCGGGACTCGACGAGCTGCGGCGAGTTCTCGTGGTAGCCCATCACCATGACGTGACCCAGCCGCGTCCCGGCACTGGCCGGCCCTGGTTTCAGGAAGGGCGACGGGCAGTCCGGTTCCAGGTCTTGGACTCCATTGTGACGTATCCTGGACCTTCCGGTAGGAGCGGAAGTTCAGGACTCCCCCGTCACCTTCCAGACCATGCCCCAGCCACGCACCCTCGTCGACCTCCTGGAAGCGCGCAGCATCGCGCGTGCCGAGCATCCCCTCTACACGTTCCTGGAGGACGGGACGGGAGAGGGTACTCCGCTGACACGGGGGGAGCTGTCGCTGCGAGCCCGGCGTATCGGCGGTGCGCTCCAGGCGCTGGTCCCCGAGGGGGAGCGTGCGGTGCTGCTGTATCCGCCCGGCGCCGAGTACCTGCTGGGCTTCTTTGGCTGCCTGTACTCCGGGCTGGTGGCCGTGCCCGCCTACCCACCGGACCCGGCGCGGCTGGAGCGCACGCTGCCAAGGCTGCGCGCCATCATCGAGGACTCGCGGGCCACGGTGGTGCTCACCACCGCGTTCATTGCCTCCATGCTGGAGGTGCTCTTCGAGCGCGCTCCCGACCTGAAGTCGCTGCGCTGGGTGGCCACCGACACGCTGGAAGCGGGCAGCGAGTCCTCGTGGCGCGAGCCGGCGGTGACGGCCGACTCGGTGGCCTTCCTCCAGTACACCTCGGGCTCCACCGGCTCGCCCAAGGGGGTGGTGCTCAGCCACGCCAACCTGCTGCACAACCTGGAGCTGATTCGCGGCGCCTTCGGCACGCGTGACGACAGCGTGGGCGTCATCTGGCTGCCGCCCTACCACGACATGGGGCTCATCGGCGGCATCCTGGTGCCGCTGTACCAGGGCTTCCACACCGCGCTCATGTCTCCGCTGGACTTCCTCAAGCGGCCGAGGCTGTGGCTGGAGACGCTGACGCGGTTGGGCGGCACCATCAGTGGTGGCCCCAACTTCGCCTTCGAGCTGTGCGTGCGCCGCATCCCTCCCGCCGAGCGCGAGGGGTTGGACTTGAGTCGCTGGGAGGTGGCCTTCTGCGGCGCGGAGCCCGTCCGCGCCGAGACGCTGGCGCGCTTCACCGAGGCGTTCGCGCCGTGGGGCTTCCGGCGCGAGGCCTTCTACCCCTGCTACGGCCTGGCCGAGGCCACCCTCATCGTCTCGGGTGGGGCGAAGGAGGCGCCGCCGCGGCTGCTCCCGGTGGACGTGGCCGCGCTGGAGCGGGGCTTCTCCGAGGCGCCGGTGAAGGATGGCCGGACGCTGGTGGGCTGCGGTGAGGCACTGCCCGGGCAGCGGATTGTCGTGGTGGAGCCGGAGTCGCTGCGGGTGTGCGTGCCGGGAGAGGTGGGCGAAATCTGGGTGAGTGGGCCGAGTGTCGCGAAGGGCTACTGGCAGCGGCCATATGAGTCCCGGAGCGTCTTCGAGGCACATACCGCGAGGGGGGATGGGCCCTTCCTGCGCACCGGGGACCTGGGGTTCCTGGAAGCGGGCGAGTTGTATGTGACGGGGCGGAGGAAGGACCTGCTCATCCTGCGCGGGCGCAACCTCTACCCGCACGACCTGGAGGCGACGGTGGAGGGCAGCCATCCCTCGCTGCGGCCGGGGTGTGGGGCGGCCTTCAGCGTCGAGGTGGAGGGCGAGGAGCGGCTGGTGGTGGTGCAGGAGGTGGATGCGCGCAAGCTGGCGGGCGCGGTGGAGGAGGTGGCGGGCTCCATCCGGCAGCGGCTGGCGGAGTTGCATGAGGTGCTGCCGCAGGCACTGGTGCTCATCGAGCCGGGCAGCCTGCCGAAGACTTCCAGCGGCAAGGTGCGGCGTCGCTCGTGCCGGGCGGCCTTCCTGGCGGGAGAGCTGCGTGAGGTCTACGCATGGCGACTTCCAGCGGGCTTGGAGCCGGCGGGGGTGAACGAGGGCCCACGCGCACCGCCGACCGGGCACGATGAGGACGGCGGATGGGCAGCCCGCGTGCTGGCTCGGGTGGCGGCTCGGCTGGGGGCCCGCGTCGAGACGCTCGATGCGTCGGCGCCGCTCACCCGCTACGGGCTGGACTCACTGGCCGCGACGGAGCTGGCGCACGCGCTGGAGCAGGACCTGGGGGTGGCGCTTCCCATGGAGTTGCTGCTGAGTGGCGCGAGTGCCTCGGAGCTGGCTCGACAGCTCGCCACCCGGGTCGCGGCTTCGCCCATTCCCCGCGTGCCACGAACTGGCGCCGTGCCGCTGACGTTCGCCCAGCAGCGACTGTGGTTCCTCGACCGGCTGGAGCCGGGCAGCGCCTTCTACAACGTGCCGGTGGTCTCCCGGCTGGAGGGGCACCTGGAGGTGCTGGCACTGGAGCGTGGGCTCCAGGCGCTGGTGCAACGGCATGAGGCGCTGCGCACGGTGTTCGCCGAGGAGCACGGCGAGCCGGTGCAGCGCATCCAGGAGACGCTGCTGCTGCCGCTGACCCTGGTGGACCTGGGCGGACTGGCCGAGGCCGCACGCGAAGCGGAGCTGCACCGGCTGACGGGGGAAGAGGCGCGCCGCCCGTTCGACCTCGAGCGCGGGCCGTTGCTGCGCGCCACGTTGCTGCGCCTGGACAGCCAGCGGCACGTGCTGCTGCTGACGCTGCACCACATCATCGCGGATGGCTGGTCCATGCGCGTGCTGGTGCGCGAGCTGGCGAAGCTCTACGAGGGCTTCCGCGCGGGCCTCGTGCCCACGCTGGCCGAGCTGCCCGTGCAGTATGCCGACTACGCGCGCTGGCAGCGCGAGCGGCTGCGGGGCGAGCAGCTCGAGGCGATGCTCGGCTGGTGGCGGGCGCACCTCGCTGGCGCGCCGCTGCTCCTGGCGCTGCCGGCGGACCGTCCCCGCCCCAAGGCGCAGTCCTACCGCGGGGCGCACGTGGCCCGGCGCATGGAGCGGGCCGCGTGGGAGCGCGTGAAGGCGCTGGCGCTGGGGGAAGGCACCACCCCCTTCGTGGCCCTGCTGGCCGGCTTCCAGGTGCTGCTGCACCGCTACACCGGCCAGGACGATGTCGTGGTGGGAGTGGACACCGCGCAGCGCACCCGCGCCGAGACGGCCGGCCTCATCGGCCTCTTCGTCAACCAGCTTCCCCTGCGCGGCACACTCTCCGGTGCCCCGGCCTTCCGCGAGCTGCTCTCGCAGCTCCATGGAGCGACGATGGGCGCCCTGGCGTATCAGGAGCTGCCCTTCGACGAGCTCGTGCGCGACCTCAACCCGGAGCGCAGCCTGGCCCATGCGCCCGTGTTCCAGGTGAAGCTGGTGGTCCAGGATGCCGTGCCCGCGCCGCTGCGCCTGCCGGGCCTGACGCTGCAGAGCGCGCTGGGGGACACGGGCGCCACCAAGCTCGACCTCACCCTCTCGGTCACCGACACCCCCAGCGGCCTGGAGCTGCTAGGCGAGTACGCCACCGACCTCTTCGATGCGGACACCGTCGGCCGCATGCTGGAGCACCTGGTCCGCCTGCTGACGGAGGCCGCCGCCACCCCCGAGCGCCGCATCTGCGAGCTGCCCCTGCTGTCCGAAGAGGAGCGCCGCCACGCGCTGGAAGAGTGGAGCCGCACCGCGCCCGCCACCCCGGAGGCCTGCGCGCACCACCTCTTCGAGCAGCAGGTGCTGCGCACGCCCGATGCCATCGCCGTCTCCTTCGAAGCGCGCACGCTGACGTACCGGGAGCTGGATGTGCGAGCCAACCAGCTCGCCTGGCACCTGCGCTCCCTGGGCGTGGGGCCCGACGTCGTGGTGGGCGTGCACCTGGAGCGCACGCCAGAGCTGGTCATCGTGGTGCTGGGGGTGCTCAAGGCCGGCGGCGTCTACCTGCCCCTCGACACCGGCTACCCGCCCGCCCGGCTGGAGCTGATGCTGCGCGAGGCCCGGGTGCCCCTGCTGGTCAGCCGGGAGGCACTGGCCGACCGGCTCGCCGCTCACACGGACGTGCTGGTGCTGCTGGACACGGACCGCACCGAGCTGGAGCGCCAGCCCTCGACGGCGTTGACACCCGCGTCCGATGTCACGCCCGCGAACCTCGCCTACGTCATCTTCACCTCCGGCTCCACCGGCACGCCGAAGGGAACGCTCCTTCCCCACCGCGGCCTGTGCAACACCGCCCTCGCCACCCGTGATGCGCTGGGCCTGCGTCCCGGACATCGCCTGTTGCAGCTGGCGGCCATCGGCTTCGATGCCTCGGTGTCGGAGCTCTTCTCGACGCTGCTGGCTGGCGCGCAGCTGTGTCTCGCCCCGCCGGAGTCGCTGCTGCCGGGGCCGCCGCTCCAGAAGGTGCTCGCGGACAAGCGCATCACCACCCTCACGGCCACCCCCACCTCACTGGCGCCGCTGGCGCCGGAGTCGCTGCCGGAGCTGGAAGTCGTCGCCTCCGTGGGCGAGGCGTGTACGCCGGAGCTGGCCGCGCGCTGGACGCCCGGTCGCCGCTTCCTCAATGCCTACGGCCCGACCGAGGCATCCGTCTGCGCCACCATCGACCCGGACGTGGACCCGCGCCGGCCGTCCATCGGTCGCGCCATCGCCGGGGCCCGCGTGTACGTGCTGGACGCGTGGCTGGAGCCCGTGCCTCCCGGTGTCCCGGGCGAGCTGTTCGTGGGGGGGCCGGGGCTGGCCCGCGGCTACCTCCACCAGCCGGTGCTCACCGCCGAGCGCTTCGTGCCCGACCCCTTCGCGACCGTCCCCGGAGAGCGGCTGTACCGTACGGGAGACCGGGTGCGCCAGCTGTCGGATGGACGGCTGGAGTTCCTGGGCCGGCGCGACGCACAGGTGAAGGTGCGGGGCGTGCGGGTGGAGCTGGGCGAAGTGGAGGCGACGCTGGCGCAGTACCCCGGCGTGCGTCAGGTCGTGGTGCTGCCACGCGACGAGGCGGGCGAGACGCGACTGGTGGCCTACGTCGTCGCGGACGCGCTGGAGCCCGCGGCGGTGCGGCGCTTCCTCAAGGAGCGGCTGCCAGAGGTGCTGGTGCCTTCCGCCTTCGTGATGCTGGGCGCGCTGCCGCTCGCTCCGGGCGGCAAGGTGGACCGGCAGGCGCTGCCCCGGCTCGAGTCCGCGGCCCGGCCGACGTCGGAGGCCCCCCTCGCCGGGTTTCGCTCCGGGCTCGAGCAGCGCATCGCCGAGGTCTGGGCGCGGGCGCTCCAGGTGGAGCGGGTGGGCCCGCACGACCACTTCTTCGAGACCCTGGGCGGCAGCTCGCTGCTGGCGGTGAAGGCCAGCACGCTGCTGCGTGAGACGCTGGGGCAGGAGGTGCCCGTCACCCACCTCTTCGAGCACCCCACCGTGGAGGCGCTGGCCGCGCGGCTGGAGCGGGAGCGCCGCTTCGAAGAGGCCCCTCCGGCTTCGAAGAGACCGAAGCCGGAGCACGGGGGCGGCGCCGCGGAGGGCTCCGGCGACATCGCCATCATCGGTATGGCCGGACGCTTCCCGGGCGCTCCGGACGTGAAGGCCTTCTGGCAGAACCTGCGCCAGGGCGTGGAGTCCATCTCCCGCTTCAGCCCCGAGGAGCTGGAGACCTCGCCGCTGTTCCCCGACTCGCTGCGACGCCATCCGGACTTCGTCCCCGCGGGCGGAGTGCTGGAGGGCGCGGACGGCTTCGACGCGCGCTTCTTCGAGGTGTCCCCGCGCGAGGCGCTGTGGATGGACCCGCAGCAGCGGCTCTTCCTCCAGTGCGTCTGGAACGCGCTGGAGGACGCGGGCCATGACCCGGCACGCTTCCAGGGGCTCATCTCGCTCTATGCCGGCACGGGCTCGTCGGGCGGGCACATGCTGTCCCTGCTGGGGCAGACGCAGAAGGACCCCGCCTCGCTGTTCGAGGCGCTGGGGACCACCACGGGTGAGAATGCGGCCACCAAGACCGCGTACAAGCTGAAGCTCGGCGGTGAGAGCCTCAACGTCTTCACCGCCTGCTCCACCGGCCTCGTGGCGGTCCACCTGGCGTGCCGGAGCCTGCACGCCGGTGAGTCGGACATGGCGCTGGCGGGCGCGGTGAAGGTCGCCCTGCCGCAGCGCACCGGCTACCTGTTCCAGGAGGGAATGATTCTCTCGCCCGACGGGCACTGCCGCGCCTTCGACGCGCGGGCTCGTGGCACCGTCCTGGGCAGCGGGCTGGGCGTGGTGGTGCTCAAGCGGCTCTCCACCGCGCTGCGCGATGGAGACCGCGTCTATGCGGTCATCAAGGGCTCCGCGCTCAACAACGACGCGGACGCGAAGGTCAGCTACACCGCGCCCAGCGTCCAAGGACAGCGCGAGGTGGTTGCCCGCGCGCTGGCGTCGGCGGGCGTGGACGCCTCCAGCATCGGCTACGTGGAAGCCCACGGCACCGGTACGCCGCTCGGCGACCCGATAGAAATCGCCGCGCTGACGCGCGCCTACCGCGAGCATACCGACCGCACCGGATACTGCGCCATCGGCTCGGTGAAGACGAACATCGGACACCTGGACACCGCCGCGGGCATCGCGGGGCTCATCAAGGCCACGCTCGCGCTGCACCACGGAGAGCTGCCGCCGAGCCTGCACTTCGAGCGGCCCAATCCGGAGATCGACTTCGAGAAGAGCCCCTTCTTCGTGAACACCGCCCTGCGCCCGTGGGCGCGGGGGGAGGGGCCGCGCAGGGCCGGGGTGAGCTCGTTCGGCATCGGTGGCACCAACGCGCACCTGGTCCTGGAGGAGGCGCCGCCGAGGGTGAAGGGGCAGGGCAGCCGGCGCACCCGGCACCTCGTCACGCTGTCGGCCCGCAGTGCCTCCGCGCTGGACACGATGGCTCGCGAGCTCGCGGACCATGTGGAGGCCCACCCGGAGGTGGACCTGGCGGACCTGGCCTTCACCCGGGCCGTGGGACGCAGGGCGTTCGAGTTTCGCCGCACGTTGATTACCGGCAGCCCGGCCGGACTCCTGCGGCGCCTGCGCAACCCGAGCGTGACTTCCGAGGTGAAGGACCTGGATGCCGCCCGCTCCACCCGGGTGGCGTTCCTCTTCCCGGGGCAGGGCGCGCAGTCCGCCCGCATGGCCCGGGGACTCTACGCGTCGGAGCCGGTGTTCCAGCGGGAGCTGGACGCATGCCTCGCGCTCCTGCCCCGGGCCGGGCTGGCGGAGGACCTGCGCCCGGTGCTCTTGCCGGAGCAGGGGGCGGAAGCCCTGGCCGAGGCGACGCTCACCGCGCCCCGCTTCGCGCTGCCCGCGCTGCTGTCGGTGGAGTACGCGCTGGCGCGGCTGTGGATGAGCTTCGGCTTCAGGCCGGCGGCGCTGCTGGGACACAGCTTCGGCGAGTACGCGGCGGCGTGCCTGTCCGGCGTGCTGTCGCTGGAGGATGCGCTGCGGCTGGCCGTCATTCGCGGGGAGCTGATGTCGCGGATGCCCCCCGGCGGCATGCTCGCGGTGGGGCTCTCCCCCGAGGAGCTGGTGCCGCAGCTCCCGGCCATGCTGGAGCTGGCCTCCTTCAATGGCCCGTTCCGCTGCGTGGTGTCCGGCCCCCTCGGGCCGCTGGAGGCGCTGGAGCACACCCTGGGCGGGCGTGGCGTGGGGGTGATGCGGCTGAGCGCGGCGCACGCGTTCCACTCGCGCGCGGTCGAGCCGCTGATGCCCGAGATGGAGCGGGCGGTGGCCAGGCTGACGCTGAACCCCCCCACGGTGCCGTACGTCTCCAGTCTCACGGGGACGTGGATCTTCCCCGACGAGGCGACCTCTCCGCGCTACTGGGCCCGGCAGATGCGTGAGCCGGTCCGCTTCACCGCGGGCATGAACGAGCTGGTGAAGTGGGGCTGCGGCTGGTTTATCGAGGCCGGCCCGGACCAGCACCTCACCGCGCTCGCCCGGCTGCGCCTGCGCACCGAGCGCAGCGCGATGGTGGTGCCCTCGCTTCCGAAGAGCGGCTCCTCCACGTCGGACGCGCAGACCCTCATGGAGTCGGTGGGCGCGCTGTGGCGAGCCGGTGCCGCCGTGGACTGGGAGGGATTCCACGGCGAAGCGCCGCGCCGCCGCATCTGCCTGCCGGGCTACCCCTTCGAGGAGCGCAGCTTCTCCCTGGAAGCGAGGCCCCTGCCGGAGGTCGCGCCCGTGCCGGAGGTCGCGCCCGTGCCGTCCGCGGCACCGGTGCCCTCCGTGGCGAGCCCCTGGAGCGATGTCGAGCAGCGCTTGGTGGAGCTGTGGCGCGAGCGGCTGGGCGTGACGGACATCGGCCCGGACGACAACTTCCTGGAGCTGGGGGGCAACTCGCTGATGGCGGCGCAGCTGCTCACCCGGCTGCGCGAGGCGTTCCAGGTCCAGCTTCCCCTCAGTGACTTGTTCGAGGCGCCTACCGTCGCCACCCTGGCCGCGCGCATCGAGGCCCGGCTCCAGGCGCAGAAGCCCGGCAGCGGAGCCCAGGCGGCGGTGATGGCGCCCATCCCGCGAACGGGCGAGCTGCCCCTGTCCCACGTGCAGGCGCGCGTCTGGGAGCTGGAGCTGCAGGAGCCGGGCAGCTCCATCTTCAACGAGCCCCTGGCGATTCGAATCTCCGGGGTGCTCCGCGTCGCCGAGCTGGAGCGCGGCTTCAACGAGGTCATCCGCCGGCACGAGTCGCTGCGCACCGTCTTCCAGGCCGTGGATGGACGGGCCGTGCCGCGCATCCTCCCCGAGGTGCGCATGCCGTTGCCCCTGGTGGACCTGAGCGACTTCGCCGGAGACCGCGAGGCCGAGGCGATGCGCCTGGCCCGCCTGGAGCCCACCGCGCCGTTCCAGCTCGCCCGGGGCCCGCTGGCGCGGGTGCTCCTGCTGCGGCTGGCGCAGACCGAGCTCGTGCTGCTCGTCACCCTCCACCACATCGTCGCGGACACCCTGTCCCTGGTGAACTTCATCCGGGAGGCGGTGGCCCTCTATAGCGGCTTCACCCGTGGCGTCTCCGTGCCCCTGCCGGAGCTGCCCATCCAGTACCTCGACTTCGCGGCGTGGCAGCGTCGAGCGCTCGCGGATGGCTCGCTGTCGGCGCAGCAGGCGTACTGGCGGCAGCGGCTCGCGCGGCGGCCCGGCCCCCTGCCGCTGCCACTGGACCGGCCCCGGGTCGCCGGAGCGCGCAGGCGCGGTGCCCGGCACTCGTTCGCGCTCTCCAGCGCGTTGGGGGCCGCGCTGAAGGCCTTCAGCCAGCGCGAGGGCCTCACGCCGTACATGACGCTGCTGGCGGGCTTCAAGGCCCTCCTGGCCCGCTGCTCGGGTCGGGAGGACATCCTGGTAGGCACCTCCATCGGCAACCGCACGCGCCCGGAGCTCGAGCCGCTGATTGGCTATGTGGCGCATGCGCTGGCGCTGCGCACCCACCTGGGCGGCGACCCGGGCTTCCGCGAGCTGGCGCTGCGAGTGCGCGACACCACGCTGTCCGCCTTCGCTCATCCGGACGTGCCGTACGAGCAGCTCCTGGGCGAGCTGGAGCCCGGCGAGGAGGCAACGTTTTCCCGCCTGTTCGATGCCATCTTCCTGTTGCACACCCAGGACGTGTCCGCGCCCATCCTGGAGTTCCCAGGCCTGCGGCTGGGCTACTTCGAAGTGACGGAGCTGCCCGCCCAGTACGGCACGTCGCTCGCGGACCTCACGCTGCTGATGCGCGAGGATGCGCACGGCTTCTCCGGCACCCTGGAGTACGCCGTCGACCTGTTCGACGCCTCCACCATCGTGCGCCTGCTCGCGCAGTGGGAGGCACTGCTGGCCGGTGCGGTGGCATCGCCGGACACGCCGCTGTCGCGCCTGCCCCTCGATGGGGCGCGGGAGGAGCACCGGACCGAGGGAGCGGCGCCCGGGCGCATGGCCGCTTCGCCGGCTCGCGAGGAGCGGACGCTGGACTTCAGCCTCTTCTACTTCGCCAACGACGCGGAGGCCTCCGGCAGGGCCAAGTACCAGCTGCTCCTCGACGGCGCGCGCTTCGCGGACACGCACGGCTTCAGCGCGGTGTGGACGCCCGAGCGGCACTTCCATGCCTTCGGCGGGCCATACCCCAGCCCCACCGCCACCAGTGCCGCGCTGGCCATGGTCACCGAGCGCGTGGCCATCCGTGCCGGGAGTGTCGTGCTGCCACTGCACGACCCGCTTCGCGTGGCCGAGGAGTGGTCCGTCATCGACAACCTCTCCAATGGCCGCGCTGGCATCTCCTTCGCGACGGGCTGGAACGCGAACGACTTCGTCTTCGCGCCGGAAAACTTCCACGGCCGTCCCGAGGCCGTCCGGCGCGGCGTGGAGGAGGTGCGCGCCCTGTGGCGTGGCGGCACCGTGCGCCGCACCAATGGCAACGGCGCCGAGGTGGACGTCTCCATCCGCCCCCGCCCGGTGCAGGCGGAGCTGCCCCTGTGGCTGACCGCCGCCTTCAACCCGGACACCTTCCGGCTGGCGGGCGAGCTGGGCGCGGGCCTGCTCACCAACGTGCTCGGGCTGGGCCAGGACTTCGAGGAGCTGTCACGCAAGATTGCCCTGTACCGCGAGGCCCGGCGCGAGGCGGGGCACGACCGGGGCCACGTGGTGCTGATGCTGCACACCTTCGTGGCGGGCAGCCTCGAAGAGGTGCGGCGTCAGGCGCGTGAGCCGCTCCTGCGCTACTTCCGCAGCTCGGTGGAGCTGGTCCGCGGGCTGGTGGCCAGCCAGGGCCCGGGCTTCGACGTGAGCAGCCTCACGCCCCAGGACCTGGAGGTGCTGCTGGAGCAGGGCGTCTCTCGCTACCTGGAGGCGGGGGGGCTCTTCGGCACGCCCGAGACGCTCGCCGGACGCGTGGAGCAGCTGCGCCAGGCGGACGTGGACGAGGTGGCCTGCCTCGTCGACTTCGGGCTGAGCCACGAGGTCGCAATGGAGGGCCTGTGGCACCTGGACGTGCTGCGGCGCCAGAGTCAGGCACGGCGGGGCGTGGCCCGCGCCGCTGCCTCGGCGCCCACGCCCGCGGCCCGCCGGCGTCCGGCCTGGAGCGAGCCGGCTTCGAGCCCTCCGGCTCCGGTTCCCGCTCCCGTGCGTGGAGGTCCGTCCGTTCGCGCGGACGCGCTGATTCCCCGGGTGACGCGCAACGGCCCGCTGCCGCTGTCGTTCGCGCAGCAGCGGCTGTGGTTCCTGGACCAGTTCCAGCCGGGCACCGCGCTCTACAACATTCCCTCCGCGATGCGGCTGGAGGGCGTGCTCGACGTGGACGCGCTCGGGCGCGCCTTCGCGGAGCTGTTGCGCCGGCATGAGGCCCTGCGCACGACCTTCCGGGCGCACGAGGGCCATCCGGTCCAGGTGCTCGCGTCCCCTGACTCGGCCGCCTTGCTGGAGGTGGAGGACCTGAGGCACCTGCCGTCGGAGCAGCGCGGGGAAGCTGCCCTGCGCCTGGCTCGCGAGGAGGCCAGCCGCCCCTTCGACCTGTCCGGGGGCCCACTGCTGCGCTCGCGGCTGCTGCGCCTGTCGGAAGAGGCGCACCTGCTGCTGGTGACGATGCACCACATCGTCTCCGACGGCTGGTCCATTGGCGTGCTCATCCGCGAGCTCGTCGCGCTCTACGACGCCTTCGCGAGCGGCAGGGCGTCGCCTCTGCCGGAGCTTCCCATCCAGTACGCGGACTACTCCGTGTGGCAGCGCGACTGGCTGAAGGGGCCCGTGCTGGAGGAGCAGCTCGCCTGGTGGAAGGGCCGGCTCGAAGGTGCGCCGCCCGCGCTGGAGCTGCTCACCGACCATCCTCGCACCCCGGACACGCGCAGCCCCGGCGCGTCGCTGCGGGTGAAGCTCCCGCTGGAGTTGATGCAGGGCCTGCGCGCGCTGTGCCGGCGTGAGAAGGGCACGCTGTTCATGGGCCTGCTGGCCGGCCTGCAGGCGCTGCTGTCCCGCTACACGGGGCAGGAGGACATCTGCGTGGGGGCACCCATCGCGGGGCGTACCCAGCCGCAGACGGAGGGGCTCATCGGCTTCTTCGTGAACACGCTGGTGCTGCGCACGCGCCTGGAAGGAGACCCGAGCTTCCAGGAGCTGCTGCGGCGGGTAAAGGACGTGACGCTGGGCGCGTACGCGCACCAGGACGTGCCGTTCGAGAAGCTGGTGGAGGTGCTCCAGCCTCCGAGGCACGCCGGGCACACGCCCTTCTTCCAGGTGACGCTGGTGCTGCTCAACACGCCCTCGGCGGAGCTGGTCGCGCCGGGGCTCGCCTTTCGTCCCGTGGACGTGGACAGCGGTACCTCCAAGTTCGACTTCACCCTGGTCCTCACCGAGACGCCCGGGAGTCTGGACGCCACGCTGGAGTACCGGAGCGACCTGTTCGAGTCCTCCACCGCCGCGCGGATGATGGAGCACCTGCGCGCGCTGCTGGAGGACGCGGTCGCCCATCCCGAGCGGCGCCTGTCCGAGCTGTCCCTCATGGGGGAGGCGGAGCGCCAGCGGGTGCTGGTGGACTGGAACGCCGCCGCCGTGGAGGCCCAGGCCGAGCCGTGCATCCACGCGCTCTTCGATGCCCAGGCCGCGCGCACGCCCGAGGCGGTGGCCGCGGTGTTCGACGGAGGCCAGGTCTCGTACGCGGAGCTGGAGCGCCGGGCCAACCAGCTTGCCTGGCACCTGCGCGAGCTGGGCGTGCGCGTCGGGGACCGGGTGGCGCTGTGCCTGGAGCGCTCGCCGGAGCTGCTGGTGGCCGTGCTGGGCGTCCTCAAGGTGGGCGCCGCCTTCGTGCCGGTGGACCCGAGCTACCCCGCCGAGCGGCTGGCCTTCATGCTGGAGGACTCCGGCGCGTCGCTGGTGCTCACCCTGTCCCGGCTGCTCGCGTCACTCCCCGGGGACACCCGGGCGCGCGTCCTCTGCCTGGACACCGGGGGCGAGGCATTCTCCCGGCAGCCCGCCAGTGCCCCGGTGTGGCCCATGTCGCCCGAAGCCCTCTGCTACATCATCTATACGTCCGGCAGCACGGGCCGGCCCAAGGGCATCGCGGTGCCACACCGCACGCTGTCGAACGTCGTGGCCTGGCAGCGACGGAAGTCCGTTCGGGCAGCGTCCACCACGCTGCAGTTCGCGTCGCTCAACTTCGATGTCTCCTACCAGGAGATGTTCGCGACCTGGGCCGCGGGCGGCACGCTGGCCGTGCCCACGGACCGGGTGCGCCAGGACATGCCGGCGCTGCTCGACTTCATGGTGCGGCATGACGTGGAACGACTGTTCCTTCCGTTCATCGCCCTCCGCGCCCTGGTGGAGGCGGTGGCGCACGCCAGGCACCTCCCAACGCGCCTGCGCGAGGTGGTGACGGCGGGGGAGCAGCTGCAGGTGACGCCCGCGCTGGTGTCCTTCTTCGAGCGGCTGCCGGAATGCGTGCTGGAGAACCAGTACGGCCCGTCGGAGGCGCACGTGGTGAGCGCGCACCGGCTCCAGGGGGCCCCGTCCTCGTGGCCGTTGCTGCCTCCGGTGGGCAGCCCGGCGCCCGGCACCCGCCTGTACGTGCTGGACGCGCACGGCCGTCCCTGCGCCATCGGCGTGCCCGGAGAGGTATTCGTCGGTGGCGTCCAGGTGGCGCTCGGCTACCACGAGCGGCCGGAGTTGACGGCCGAGAAGTTCCTCCCCGACGCGCTCTCCGGCGAGCCGGGCGCGCGGCTGTACCGCACCGGCGACCGCGCCCGCTGGAAATCGGACGGAGTCCTCGAGTACCTCGGCCGCCTGGATGGGCAGGTGAAGGTGCGGGGCTTCCGCATCGAGCTGGGCGAGGTGGAGGCCGCCCTGCGCGACGCGCCTGGAGTGCGCGAGGCCGCCGCGATGGTCCGTGAGGACATTCCCGGCGACAAGCGGCTGGTGGGCTACGTGGTGCTCCCGCCCGAAGCCCCCTGGGAGCCCGAGGCCCTGCGTCAGGCCCTGGCCCGACGGCTGCCCGAGTACATGCTGCCCTCGGTCCTGCTGCGACTGGACGCGCTGCCGCTGATGCCCACCGGCAAGCTGGTCCGCGCCCTGCTGCCCGCGCCGGATGTGGAGAGCCTGCGAGGCGAGGCTCCCCTCGTCGCGCCTCGCAATCCGCTGGAACAGGCGCTGGCGGATGCCTTCGCCAGCGTGCTGAACCTTCCGCGCGTCGGTGTCACCGACAACTTCTTCACGCTGGGGGGCCACTCGCTGCTGGCCACCCAGGTGGTCGCGCGGCTGCGCACCGCGCTGAGCGTGGAGGTGGCCCTGCGGGAGCTGTTCGAGGCGCCCACGGTGGAGTCGCTGTCCCGGCGCCTGGAGCAGCGCCTGCCTGCCGGTTCCCGCCGGCCGTCCGCGCCGGGAATCGTCCCGCGCGCGGACAGGGGGGACGCGGAGCTGTCCTACGCGCAGCAGCGGCTGTGGTTCCTGGACCAGTTCCAGCCCGACAGCGCGCTCTACAACATGCCGGCCGCGCTGCGGCTGGAGGGCGTGCTCGACGTGGCGGCCCTGGAGCGGGCCTTCACCGAGCTGGTCCGCCGACACGAAGTCCTGCGCACCACCTTCGAGGTGCGTGGGAACACGCCGGTCCAGGTCGTGTCACCCGCGTCGGACCCGGTGCTGGAGGTGGAGGACCTGTCATTCCTGCCCGCTTCGGAGCGCGAAGAGGAGGCGATGAACCTGGGGCGGGAGGAGGCACGCCGTCCGTTCGACCTCTCCCGGGGCCCGCTGCTGCGCACGCGGCTGGTGCGCCTGGCCGCGCAGCACCACCTGCTGCTGGTGACGATGCACCACATCATCTCGGACGGCTGGTCCATCGCCGTGCTCACCCACGAGATGGTGGCGCTCTACGAAGCGGCCGTGGCCGGCCGACCGTCGCCGCTCCCGCCGCTGCCCATCCAGTACGCGGACTACACGGTGTGGCAGCGCGAGTGGCTCCAGGGCGAGGTGCTGGACGGCCAGCTCGACTACTGGCGCAAGCAGCTCGACGGTGCGCCACCCGCGCTGGAGCTGCCCACCGACTGGCCGCGCACCGCGAAGACGAGCAACCCCGGCACGTGGCTCCGGGTGGAGCTGCCGCTGGAGCTGACCCAGGGACTGACGGCGCTCTGCAAGCGCGAGGGCGCCACGCTGTTCATGGGCTTGCTGGCGGGGCTCCAGTCGCTGCTGTCGCGCTACTCGGGGCAGGACGACGTCAGCGTGGGCGCTCCCATCGCCGGGCGCACGCAGGCAGAGACGGAAGGGCTCATCGGCTTCTTCGTGAACACGCTGGTGCTGCGCACGCGGCTGGAGGGGGACCCCACCTTCCTCGAGTTGCTCGCGCGGGTGAAGGACGTCACGCTGGACGCGTATGCGCACCAGGACGTGCCCTTCGAGAAGCTGGTGGAGGCGCTGCAGCCGCCGAGGCAGCCGGAGCGCACGCCCTTCTTCCAGGTGGCGCTGGTGATGCTCAACACGCCCACGACGGAGATGCATGTCCCCGGGCTCACCCTGCGCCTGATGGAGCTGGACAGCGGCACCGCGAAGTTCGACTTCACGCTGACGCTGAGTGAGACGCCCCAGGGCCTGCGCGGCGCCCTGGAGTACCGGACCGACCTGTACGAAGCCTCCACCGGCGCGCGGCTGGTAGAGCACCTGGGCGTGCTGCTGCGCGACGCCGTGGCGCACCCCGAGCGGCGCCTGTCCGAGCTGTCGCTCATGGGGGAGACAGAGCGACACCAGGTCCTGGTGGACTGGAATGACACGGCGGCGGTCTCCGCGCGCGCGGCCTGTGTGCATGAGCTCGTCGCGGCCCAGGTGGCTCGCACTCCCGACGCGGTGGCGGTGGTCTTCGAGGACGCGCGGCTGTCCTACGCGGAGCTGGAGTGCCGGGCGAACCAGCTCGCGCACCACCTGCGCTCGCTGGGGGTTCGCGCGGGAGACCGGGTGGGCCTGTGCATGGTGCGCTCGCTGGAGCTGATGGTGGGCGTGTTGGGCATCCTGAAGACCGGTGCCGCCTGCCTCCCGCTCGACCCTGGCTACCCGGCGGAGCGCCTGGCGTTCATGCTGGAGGATTCGAGAGCGCCGGTGGTCCTCACCCACGCTGCCGTGTCGCCGTTGCTGCCGGCGGAGGCGCGCGCCCGCCGCGTGCAGGTGGACGCGGAGGCCTCGGCCATCGCTCGCCAGCCGGACGATGCGCCGGTGGTGGTGGGGTCGCCCGAATCCGCCTGCTACGTCATCTATACGTCCGGCAGCACGGGACGGCCGAAGGGCGTGGCGCTGCCACACCGTGCGCTGTCCAACCTGCTGGCGTGGCAACTGAAGCAGTCCGTCAAGCCGAGCGCGACCACGCTGCAGTTCGCGTCGCTCAGCTTCGACGTCTCCTTCCAGGAGCTCTTCTCCACGTGGTGCGCGGGCGGCACCCTGGTGGTGCCCACGGCCGAGGTGCGGCAGGACATGCCCGCGCTGCTCGACCTCATGGCACGGCACGGCGTGGAACGCGTGTTCCTTCCGTTCGTCGCGCTCCAGGCGCTGGCGGACGCGGCGACTCATGGCGCGCCCCTTCCCCGCGCCCTGCGCGAGGTGGTGACGGCCGGTGAGCAGCTCCAGGTGACGCCCGCGTTGGTGTCCTTCTTCGAGCGGCTGCCGGGGTGCGTGCTGGAGAACCAGTACGGCCCGTCGGAGACGCACGTGGTGAGTGCGTACCGGCTCCAGGGCGCACCGGCCTCCTGGCCCCGGCTGCCTCCCATCGGGACGCCGCTGCCCGACACCCGGCTGTACGTGCTGGACTCGCGCGGACAGCCCTGTGCCGTTGGCGTGCAGGGAGAGCTGCTCATCGGTGGCGTGCAGGTGGCGCACGGCTACTCCGGGCGTCCGGAGCTGACCGCCGAGCGGTTCGTGCCCGACCCGTTCTCCCGCGAGCCGGGCGCGCGGCTCTACCGCACGGGCGACCGGGCGCGGTGGAAGGCGGAGGGCTCCGTGGAGTTCCTCGGCCGCCTGGATGGGCAGGTGAAGGTGCGGGGCTTCCGCATCGAGCTGGGCGAGGTGGAGGCCGCCCTGCGCGACACGCCGGAGGTGCGTGACGCCGCCGCCGTAGTGCGCGAGGACGTTCCGGGTGACAAGCGACTGGTGGGGTACGTGGTGCTCCCGCCCGAAGCCCCCTGGCAGCCCGAGTCCCTGCGAGAGTCACTGAGGCGCCGACTCCCCGAGTACATGGTGCCGTCGGCCCTGGTGCGCCTGGAGGCGCTGCCGCTGACACCCAGTGGGAAGCTGGCCCGCCGCCTGCTGCCGTCGCCGGATGCGGACGGCCTGCGCGGGGATGGACGCTTCGTGGCTCCTCGAACGCCGCTGGAGCAGTCGCTGGCGGAGGTGTTCGCCAGCGTGCTGGGCGTGCCCCAGGTGGGCGTCATCGACAACTTCTTCGCCCTGGGCGGCCACTCGCTGCTGGCGACCCAGCTCGTCTCGCGCCTGCGTGGCGTGCTCGGGCTGGAGCTGCCGCTGCGCGAGCTGTTCGAGTCGCCCACGGTGGAGTCGCTGGCCCGGCGCCTCGAAGGACAGGTGCCGGCCGGGGCACACCGGATGGTGGCTCCGGTCATCGTCCGACGCACGGTGGAAGCGGAGCTGTCCTTCGCCCAGCAGCGGCTGTGGTTCCTGGACCAGCTCCATCCTGGCACTCCGCTCTACAACCTGCCGGTCGCGCTGCGGCTGGAGGGCGTGCTCGACGTGACAGCCCTGGAGCGGGCCTTCACCGGGCTGGTGCGCCGGCATGAAGCCCTGCGCACCACGTTCCGCGCTCGCGAGGGGAGGGCGGTCCAGGTCATCTCGCCCGCCGCCGCCTTCCCTCTGTCGGTGGAGGACCTGGGACACCTGCCGGAGTCGGGGCGGCAAGACGAGGCGATGCGGCTGGCTCGCGAAGAGGCGCGCCGGCCGTTTGACCTCGCCCAGGGCCCGCTGCTGCGCACGCGGCTGCTCCGGCTGTCCGAGCACCAGCACCTGTTGCTGGTGACGATGCACCACATCGTCACCGACGGTTGGTCCATGACCGTGCTCGTCCGCGAGCTGGCGGCGCTGTACGAGGCCTTCGTCGCCGGCAGGCCATCGCCGCTGCCTTCGCTGCCCCTCCAGTACGCGGACTTCGCGACGTGGCAGCGCGAGTGGCTCCAGGGCGAGGTGCTGGAGCAGCACCTGGGTTACTGGAAGACGCAGCTGGAAGGCGCACCCGCCGCGGTGGAGCTGCCCACCGACCGGCCCCGCACCGCGGACCCGAGCAGTCCGGGCGCAGCGCGGCCCTTCGAGGTGCCCCTGCCGCTGACGCAGGCGCTGACGGCGCTGTGCAAGCGCGAGGGCGCCACGCTGTTCATGGGCCTGCTGGCGGGGCTCCAGGCGCTGCTGTCGCGCTACTCGGGCCAGGACGACGTCAGCGTGGGCGCTCCCATCGCCGGGCGCACGCAGGCAGAGACGGAAGGGCTCATCGGCTTCTTCGTGAACACGCTGGTGCTGCGCACGCGGCTGGAGGGGGACCCCACCTTCCTCGAGCTGCTCGCGCGGGTGAAGGACGTCACGCTGGACGCCTATGCGCACCAGGACGTGCCCTTCGAGAAGCTGGTGGAGGTGCTCCAGCCGCCGAGGCAGGTGGGACGCACTCCCTTCTTCCAGGTGTCGCTGATGTTGCTCAACGTCCCCACCGCGAAGCTGGAGCTGCCCGGGCTGCGGATGGAGCCGCTGGCGGTGGACAGTGGCACCTCCCGCTTCGACCTCTCCCTGCTCTTCGACGAGACGCCTCGGGGGCTGCGCGGCACGGTGGAGTACCGCACCGACCTGTACGAGGACGCCACCGTCGCCCGGATGATGGAGCACCTGGGCGTGCTGCTGGCGGGCGCGGTGGCCCGCCCCGAGCAGCGCCTGTCCGAGCTGCCGCTGATGACCGGAGCGGAGCGCCAGCGGGTGCTGGTGGAGTGGAACGCCACCGACGTGGAGCTCCCGCTCGACGCCGGGGTGCATGAGCTGTTCGCCGCCCAGGCGCTGAGGACTCCGAAAGCGGTGGCGGTGGAGCTCGGCAGCAACCGGCTCACGTACGCGGAGCTGGCGCTGCGCGCCGAGCAGCTCTCCTGGTACCTGTACTCCCTGTGCGTGCGCCCGGGAGACCGGGTGGCGCTGTGCGTGGAGCGTGCTCCGGAGCTGGTGGTGGGCCTGCTGGGCATCCTCGGTGCCGGCGCCGCCTACGTCCCGCTGGACCCGTCCGCTCCTCGCGAGCGGGTGGCCTTCCTGCTGGAGGACACCGGTGCCCCCGTGCTGCTCACCCAGCAGCACCTGTGCGGCGGGCTGCCGTCCTTCGCGGGCCACCTCGTGCGGCTGGACGCGGACGGGCCCGCCATCTCCGGTGCCGCTCCGGTGCCGCTGGCCAGGGGTGTCTCTGCGCACCAGCCCGCCTACGTCCTCTACACGTCCGGCAGCACCGGCCAGCCGAAGGGCGTCGTCGTCTCGCACCGCTCCCTGGCCAACCACATGGCGTGGCTGCTCTCCA
The DNA here is from genome assembly GCF_024198175.1 of Pyxidicoccus xibeiensis. Classification (NCBI taxonomy): domain Bacteria; kingdom Pseudomonadati; phylum Myxococcota; class Myxococcia; order Myxococcales; family Myxococcaceae; genus Pyxidicoccus; species Pyxidicoccus xibeiensis. The sequence continues at coordinate 202,058 of NZ_JAJVKV010000011.1, read as the reverse complement.
CCTTCGGCTTCACCGCTGAAGACAGGGTGCTCCAGAAGACGCCGCTGACCTTCGATGCCTCCGTGTGGGAGTGCTGGGCCCCGTTGCTGGTGGGCGCTCGCCTGGTGCTCGCTCCACCCCACGCGCACCGGGACCCCGAGGCCCTGGCCCACTGCGCGGCGGCCGACCACATCACCGTGCTGCAGGTGGTGCCGTCACTGCTGCGCTTCCTGCTCCATGAGCCCGCCTTCTCCTGGGCCACGCAGCTGCGCTGGCTGTTCTGCGGCGGCGAGGCGCTGCCGGCCGAGCTGGCCGCTCGCGTGCGCCAGGCGCTGCCCAAGGCCCGGCTGGTCAACCTCTACGGGCCCACCGAGGCGACCATCGACGCCACCTTCGCCCACGTCACGGGCGAGGAACCCGGGCCCACCGCGCCCATCGGCCGCCCGGTCTCCAACACCCGGGGCTACGTGCTGGACGCCGCGCTGCAGCCTGTCCCCGTGGGCGTGCCGGGAGAGCTCTACCTCGGTGGCGCGCAGCTCGCGCAGGGCTACCTGCACCGGCCGGCGCTCACCGCCGAGCGCTTCATTCCCCATCCCTTCAGCACCGAGCCCGGCGCACGGCTGTACCGCACCGGAGACCGGGTGCGCTGGCTGGCGGACGGGCAGCTCCAGTTCCTGGGGCGCACCGACTTCCAGGTGAAGCTGCGCGGCGTACGCATCGAGCCGGGAGAGGTGGAGGCCGTGCTCGCCTCGCACCCGGCGGTGCACGAGGTGGCGGTGGTTCTGCGGGACGACCTGTCGGTGACGGGCGGTCCGGGACTGGTGGCGTACCTCGTCCCACGTCCTGGGACTTCGTTTGAGAGCGCGGAGCTGGCCGCGTTCGCTCGAGTGCGGCTGTCCGAGTCCCTGGTGCCCTCCACGTTCGTGACGCTGGAGTCGCTGCCGCGCACCCCCAGCGGGAAGCTGGACCGGCGGGCGCTCCCCGCACCCGCGGCCGTATATAATGATGCGGGCTTCGTCGCCTCCCGCACGGACACCGAGCGCGGCCTCGCCGGACTCTGGCGGGAGCTGCTTGGCGTGGAGCAGGTGGGCGCGCGGGACGACTTCTTCCTGCTCGGCGGCCACTCGCTGCTGGCCACGCAGCTCCTGTCCCGCATCCGGAGCACCTTGGGCGTGGAGCTGCCGCTGCAGGCTCTCTTCGAGGCCCGCACGCTGGCGGAGCAGGCGGCTCGCGTGGACGCGCTCGCCGGGAAGGAACGTTCATTCCAGGCTCCGCCGCTCGTGCCCATGCCCCGCCAGGAGCGCATGCCGCTGTCGTTCTCCCAGCAGCGACTGTGGTTCCTGGAGCAGTTGGAGCCTGGCGGCGTCACCTACAACGTCCCCGTCTCCCTTCGCATCGAGGGTGCGCTGGACGTACCCGCGCTGGAGCACGCCTTCCAGGAGGTGGTGCGCCGACACGAGGCGCTGCGAACCCGCTTCCTCGACACACCCGAGGGGCCGGTGCAGGTGGTGGCGCCCTGGGTGGCGCTGCCGCTGACCGGCGAGGACCTGCGCGTCCTGCCCGAGGACGTGCGGGAGCAGGAGGCCCGCCGGCTGGAGGCAGAGGAGGTGCGGCGGCCCTTCGACCTCGCCCAGGGGCTGCTCCTGCGCGCGAGGCTGCTGCGAGTCCACGACGCGGAGCACCTGCTGCTGCTGACGATGCACCACATCGCCTCGGACGGCTGGTCCATGGGCGTGCTGGTGCGCGAGGTGGTGGCGCACTACGCGGCGCACCGCGAGGGACGGCCGGCGCCACTGCCGGAGCTGACGGTGCAGTACGCGGACTACGCGGCGTGGCAGCGGGAGTGGCTGAAGGGAGACGTGCTGGAGGCGCAGCTCGGCTACTGGCGCAAGCAGCTGGAGGGCGCGCCCGCGGTGCTGGAGCTGCCCACCGACCATCCCCGCCCCGCGGTGCGCACGTACCGGGGAGGCACGTACCTGGCCACGCTGCGCCCGGCGCTGGCGGACCAGCTGGACGCGCTGGCCCGCCGCGAGGGGGCCACGCTCTTCATGGTGCTGATGGCGGGCTTCCAGTCCCTGCTGCACCGCCTCAGCGGCCAGACGGACCTGGTGGTGGGCACGGACGTGGCCAACCGCAACCGCGCGGAGACGGAGCCGCTCGTCGGCTTCTTCATCAACCAGCTCGCACTTCGGCTGCGGCTGGAGGGCAACCCCACCTTCCGCGAGGTGCTGGAGCAGACAAAGCGGGTGGCGGTGGAGGCGTACGCGTACCAGGACCTGCCCTACGAGGAGGTGGTGCGCGCCCTCAACCCGGAGCGGAGCCTGGCCCACGCGCCGCTCTTCCAGGTGAAGCTCGTGCTGCAGAACATGCCGCTGGAGGCGCCGGAGCTGCCGGGGCTGAAGCTGCGCGTCGGCGAGTCGCAGGGGGCCGCGTCCAAGCTGGACCTGACGGTGCTGGTCAGTCCGACGCCGGAGGGGCTCGTGTGCTCGTGGCGGTACAGCGCGGACCTCTTCGAGGAGGACACGGTGGAGCGCCTGGCGGGGCGCTTCCAGCGACTGCTGGAAGGCGTGGTGGAGGAGGAAGGCCGGCAGCAGCTGTCCGAGCTGAAGCTGCTGACGCCGCACGAGAAGCGGCGGGTGCTGGTGGACTGGAGCGGCAGCGGGGCGGACTACGCGCGGCGGTGCATCCACGCGCTCATCTCCGAGCAGGCGGCGCGGACGCCGGACGCGGTGGCGGTGATTGCCGGTGACGAGCGGCTGACCTACGCGGAGCTCGAGCGGAAGGCCAACCAGCTCGCGCACTGGCTGAAGGCGCTGGGCGTGGAGCCGGAGACGCGGGTGGGCCTGTTCGTGGAGCGGCGGGCGCACGCCCTGGTGGGCCTGCTGGGCATCCTCAAGGCCGGCGGCGCCTACGTCCCGCTGGACCCGGCCTACGCGCACATGAGCGAGCGCGTGCGGCACGTCCTCGAGGACGCGCGCGTGCAGGTCATCGTCACCGAGGAGGTACTGGCCAGCGAGCTGCCTTCGCAGGGCGAGTTCCTGGTCAGCCTGGACGCGGAGGACGGCGTGCTGGAGTCGCAGCCGGAGGACGCGCCGGACAGCGGCGTGGTGCCCCAGAACGCAGCGTACGTCATCTACACGTCCGGCAGCACGGGGCAGCCCAAGGGCGTGTGCATCGAGCACGGGCAGCTCGCCTGCTACGTGGCGGGCGTCAGCCGGAGGCTGGAGCTGCCTGCGGGGATGAGCTTCGCGTCGGTGTCCACGCTGGCGGCGGACCTGGGGCACACGGCGCTCTTCCCCACGCTGTGCGCGGGCGGCACGGTGCACCTGGTGGGCACGGCGGCGGCATCGGACTCGGCGCGGCTGTGGGCGTATGGGCGGAAGCACGGGGTGGAGGGGCTGAAAATCGTCCCCACGCACCTGGAGGCGCTGCTCGTGGCCGATGACGTGGGCGAGCTGCTGCCGCGCAAGCGCCTGGTGCTGGGCGGAGACCGGGCGGAGTGGTCGCTGGTGGAGCGCGTCCACGCGCTGGCCCCGGAGTGTGAGGTCTTCAATCACTACGGCCCGACGGAGACGACGGTGGGCGTGCTCGCGCAGCGGGTGAAGCGCGGCGAGCGCGCGAGGGGCGCGAAGTCGGTGCCGCTGGGCCGGCCGCTGGAGAACGTGCGGGTGTACGTGCTGGACGGGTACGGCCGGCTGGTGCCGCCACGTGTGCCGGGTGAGCTGTACGTGGGAGGCGAGAGCGTAGGACGGGGCTACCTGGGCCGGCCGGAGCTGACGGCGGAGCGCTTCGTGCCGGACGACTTCTGTGGTCTTCCCGGGACCCGGATGTACCGGACGGGAGACCGGGTGCGGTGGTTGGAGGACGGCAGCATCGAGTTCCTCGGCCGCGTGGACCACCAGCTCAAGCTTCGCGGCTACCGCGTGGAGCTGGGGGAAGTGGAGGCCGTGCTGGCGGGGCACCCCGGCGTGAGCGAGTGCGTGGTGGTGGCACGGGAGGAGGTGCCCGGTGACAGGCACCTCGTCGCGTACGCGGTGGGCAGGGCCGGCAAGACGCTGGAGGAGTCCGCGCTGCGCGAGTACCTGGCGGAGCGGCTGCCGGACTACATGGTGCCCGCGTTCTTCGTGGTGCTGGAGGCCCTGCCGCTGACGGCGAACGGCAAGGTGGACCGGAAGGCCCTGCCGGCACCGTCGCGGAAGCGCTCGGAGGCGGGGTACGTGGAGCCGCGCACGGAGACGGAGCAGCGGCTGGCCGTGCTGTGGAAGGAGCTGCTGGGCGTACCCCGCGTGGGCGTGCACGACGACTTCTTCGACCTGGGGGGCCACTCGCTGCTGGCCACGCAGGTGGTGGCGCGCGCGTGCTCACTCTTCGCGGTGCAGCTCGCGGTCATCGACCTGTTCGAGGCGCCGACGCTGGAGGGGCTGGCCGCGCGCATCGAGGCGGGCACCACGTCGGACTCGCCGCTGGTGACCTTGAGGAAGGGCGGCGCCGCGCAGCCCTTCTACTGCGTGCACCCAGTGGGCGGCGACGTGCTGGCCTACCTGGAGCTGGCCCGGCGCATGGACCCGGACCAGCCCTTCTACGGGCTGCAGGTGCCCACCGGCGGCTCCGGCGACACCGTGGAGGAGATGGCGGAGCGCTACCTCCAGGCCGTGCGCGAGCGGCAGCCTGAGGGCCCGTACTTCCTGGGCGGCTGGTCCCTGGGAGGCCGCATCGCGTACGAGATGGCGCGGCGACTGGAGGCGCAGGGTGAGCAGGTGGGGATGCTGGTCATCATCGACACGACGGGCCGGGAGCAAGAGGCCGGTGAGGGCGTGGAGGGGCAGCGGGTGCTGGAGTTCGCCCACCACCTGAGCAAGCTCGCCGGTCCCCACCAGAGGGCGGTGGAGGTGCTGGAGCACGTGGACCTCGTGGAGCTGGCGGCCGTGCTGGAGGGACGCGACGAGGTGGCCCATGGCGTGGACGCGGAGGCGTGCGAGGCGGTGCGGGAGCTGTGGAGGATGTACCTGCGCAACCGGCTGGCCTCGCTGACGTACGTGCCGAAGCCCTTCGACTGCTCGCTGGTGCTGCTGCGCGCCGCCGAGGGGGAGGCCGACCGGGAGGCGGACCTCGGCTGGAGTGAGCTCGCGCGCGGCGGGGTGGAGGTCCACGAGGTGCCGGGCAACCACTTCAACCTCGTCTCCGTGCCCCACGTGGACGGGCTCGCCGCGAAGCTGCGAGCCCTCCTGGCGCGGTCCCGCCCGGCCGAGGAGCCGAGGAGGGCCGGCTAGGCCCTCGGGAATCAGAATCGCGCAGAAGCCCAGGCTTTCGGCCTGGGCGGTGAGGCTCCTGACAGGACCTGCCGCGGGTGGCTTAGCGGGTGGGGGGCGCGCCGTACTGCTTCCGCTTCCGGAGCGCTTCGCGGGCCGCCTCGCGAAGCGAGTCCTCCGGCGAGCCCGTCAGTGACTCCAGCGCGGCGCGCACCTCGTCATCGGGGTAGAGGATGTCGCCCAGGCGCTGGACGGCGAGCAGCCGGTCCGCCAGCGCGCCCCGCCGCACCTCCGTCAGCAGGTACTCGCGATAGCCCGCGAGGAAGTGGTTCTCCGCATCCACCATCCGTGCGCAGAGCGCGCGCAGGTGCTCGCGGTCCTCCCGGGCCTCGGGCAGCCGATAGCCCCAGCGCTCGCGGCACGCGTAGATGTCCGTGAACAGGGGCGTCCACGCGTCGTTGACGTACTCGCGGTGTGCGGCGAAGGCCTCGCGCGTGGAGGCGGTGCTGCGTCCGGTCCGCGCTACCGCGGAGGCGGCCAGCCATGTGGCCAGGGCGACGAGCTCCTTGAAGCCCCGGTACAGCTGCCCCTTCGCGTCCAGCGTCTCGCGGAAGTCGTAGCCGTGGAACTCGCCATTCGGGTCCGGAGGGCCCAGGGGATAGCGCAGGGGCTCGCCCTCGCCTCGGGCGCGGCCACGCTCCATGAAGAAGTAGGGCCCGTGCATGCAGTAGCGCAGCCACCGCTCCGGGGACATGGTGGGCACCTGGTCGCGGATGTCCTCTCCCGCCACCAGCAGGGAGGCGCGCTTGAGCTTCACCTCGCCTTCCTCCAGCAGCTGCGCCTCGTCCACCACGGTGAGGTCGAGCGGAATCCGGGTCAGCCCGGCCAGTGCCTGACGGAAGTGGGCGCACCGCTCGCGCTCTCCGGGCTGGAAGCGGTCCTTGAAGACGACCGTCAGGTCTACGTCGCTCTCCTCCACCGCCTCGCTCGTCGCATGGCTTCCCAGCAGGTAGCAGGCGCGGATGCGGCGCGGGAAGACCAGCCTGCTCAGGCTGACGAAGCCAAAGAGGGCGGAGTTGACGTGCAGGCTCTCCGTCATTCCGACCAGGGGGAGGTCTTCATCAAGCACGGGGGCCTCGGCGTCTCTGGAGTTCCCCGGAAGGCTACCGCGAGCGACACGGGTGGTGGTAGGAGCGCGTGGGCTTCAGGACAGGGGAGCAGTCGATGCGCGCGTTCGTCACCGGCGGTTCGGGCTTCGTGGGCAGGAACCTCATCACGGCGTTGAGGGCACGCGGGGACTCGGTGCGCGCGCTGGCGCGCTCGTCCACGGCGGTAGCGGCGGTGACGGAGGCGGGGGCCGAGCCCTTCGAGGGGGACCTGTCCGACGCGGACAAGCTGCGGCCCGGCATGGAGGGCTGCGACACCGTCTTCCACGCGGCCGCGTACGTGAAGTCCTGGGGCCCGCGCGAGGCGTTCTACGAGGCCAACGTGCGCGGCACCGAGCGGGTGCTGGAGGCGGCGCGCGCGGCGGGCGTGAAGCGCTTCGTGCACATCAGCACGGAGGCGGTGCTGGTGGATGGCAGGCAGTTGGTGAAGGTGAACGAGACGTGGCCGGTGCCGGAGCGCCCCATCGGCGACTATCCCTCCACCAAGGCGGAGGCGGAGCGGCTCGTGCTGAGCGTCAACTCCCCGGAGTTCACCACCGTGGCCGTGCGGCCCCGCTTCGTCTGGGGACGCGGTGACACGTCGCTGCTTCCGGAGTTCGTGGAAGCGGTGCGCTCGAAGCGCTTCATGTGGTTCGGCGGCGGGCGCTACCTCTCCTCCACCTGCCACGTGGCCAACTGCGTGGAGGGCGCGCTGCTGGCGGCGGAGAAGGGCCGTGGCGGCGAGGCGTACTTCCTCACCGACGGCGAGCCGGTGGTGTTCCGCGACTTCATCACCAAGCTCCTCGCGACGCAGGGTGTGGACGCGGGCACGCGCTCGGTGCCCGCGGGCCTGGCGTCGTTGCTGGCCACCCTGGGCGACCTGCTGTGGGGCACGCTCCACCTGGGCGGCCGGCCGCCCCTGTCCCGCACCGAGTTCCTGCTGATGGGGCGCGAGGTGACGGTGAGCGACGAGAAGGCGCGCCGCGAGCTGGGCTACGAGGGCCGCAGGAGCATCGAAGAGGGCCTGCGCGAGCTGAAGGCGGACCACCGCGAGAAGTCGCCGCGCACACTTTGAGGCGCGGTGCGCCCCCGCGTGCGCTAACGTGCGGCCCGTCGCCGACGGGCCCCAGGAGGATGTGCCATGCGCAGGTTCGAGTTCGTCGAGGGTGGCAGCTCCAAGTTCTGGGAGCCGGAGCTCAACGGCAGCACCTTCACCGTCACGTTCGGCCGCATCGGCACCTCGGGGCAGCGCAAGGAGAAGGCGTTCCCCGACGAGGCCTCCGCCCGGAAGGAGTACGAGAAGAAGGTCGCGGAGAAGCTGCGCGAGGGCTACCGCGAGGTGTCCGCGGGCGCCGAGGAGGCCGCCACGCCGCCTCCTCCCAAGACGCCCGAGAAGCCGCCGCTGCCCCGTCGCGTGCCGAAGGCCACGCCCACCCCCGAGGCCGTGAAGGCCGCCGCGGATGCCCTGGCCGCGCTGCGCGCCCGCCTCGGCTGGCGCAGCTGGGAAGTCACCTCCCGCGCCCGCCGTGCGCGGCGCGCGCTGAGGGCCCTGGGCGGAGTGGACCCCGCCGCGCACCCGGAGCTGGCCGCTACCTTCACCGCGCTGATGGAGCGGGTGGTGGTGGCGCCGAAGGAAGGCCGCCTGCCGCTGCGGCACGCCCTGTCCCTGCTGGGCGCCGTGGACGCCGCAGCCTTCGTCCGCGCCACGGAGCTCTGGCGCCGCGCGGCCCAGGCGGCCCCGGCAGCCGCCGTGGTGTCGAACCAGACCGCCGCGCTGGGTGAACCGGAGCTGGCGCTGCGCCTGGGCATGCTGCTGGCGGAGCGGCCCGGGGTGAGCGGCAGCCTGTCTGAAGAGGGCTGGGCGAAGCGCTGGGCGGAGCTGCGGCCGCATGTGGAGTCACAGCTGACCTCCGCGGGCGGCTCGGTGGCGGCCTGGGTGAAGGGCGTCGACGCGGGCAGCGACGCGCACCTGGCGAAGCGGCTGGCCCGCCTGGAGGCGTGAGCCCGCGCGCCGGTGCTACCGTGCGCGCATGACGAGCCACACCTCACGAGTGCTGCTGGCGGCGCTGACGCTGCTGGCGGCGGGCTGTGCGTCCGACAGCGGCGCGAAGCGCGGTGCAGACGCCCCGACGGACGCGCGCGCGCAGGACCTGGAGGCACGCAACCAGGAGCTGCGCGAGGAGCTGCGCCGCAAGCAGGCGGAAATCGAGCAGGCCTTCAGCGCCACCACCCAGGCGGAGAACGCCGCCGGGCTGCGCGGCCTGGACTGCGCCGGAGTGATGTCCGCCAGCGCGCCCGCGCGGGGCATGCCGCGCTCGGGCAGCGTCCACTCCCGCCTGAAGCTCCAGCACCGCGCCTTCCAGCTGGCGCCGGGCTTCTCCGCCGCGCGCACCACGGGCGGCTGGAAGGTGTCCCCGGGCAACTGCCAGGTGACTCCGCAATGAGCGCGCGCCTTGCCCCCTGGAGCGCGCTGGCCGCCACGGTGCTGCTCGCGGGCTGCGCGGTGGACCCGAAGGTCCGCATGCGCTCCCTAGAGGAGGAGAACCGGAAGCTCACCCGCGAGGTGCAGGCCGCCGACGCGTCCGTGCAGGCGGCCGCCACGTACGCCGACGAGCTGAGGACTCCCGCGAAGGCGAACGGGGCCTTCTCGCTCTACTTCACGCCCGAGTCGCTGGAGCGGATGGCCGCGCAGGCGGTGCCGTACCGGATGCCCGGCCGCGACTTCAACAGCAAGCTCCGGGGCGAAATCATCGTCGAGCGGCTGACCGACTTCCGCTTCCTCTCCCGCAACCGGCTGAGCTGCAAGGCGCACATGCGCGGCGAGAAGGTGAAGTACACCGGCAGCGTCCCGTCCTTCGCACGGGGACAGGTGAAGGACTTCGAGCAGGCCGTCACCAAGGGCGCCATCGCCGACCTCGAAATCCAGCTCACGCTGGACGGCAGCCGGGTGCTGGCCCGGGCCCAGGCCACGGACATCCGCCTCAAGGCGAAGCGCGACTCCAGCGCGGAGAGCCGCCTGCAGAGCGAGATGAACAACCGCGCGCTGAAGCAGGCCCTCGTCTTCGACATGACCCTCCAGGGTCACGGCGCCGTGCCGAGCCGGCTGCTGGTGACGGGCAACCACGTCGTCGTCACCTACAACCCGTAGGCCCGCTCAGCCGTTGCCACCCGACGCGCTCTCCGGGGCGGTCTCCTTGGCGGGCACGCGCGTCGGCTGCCGGTCGACCTCCTCGGGCGGGAAGTCGCGCGCGGCATCCAGGTAGCGCTGCGGCTGGATGCGCCGGCGGTCGCGGGCTGACAGGCCTTCGGGCTCGACGAGCTGGGGCGCTCCATTCGCGGGCTGCTCCACCCGGAGCCCGTCGCAGAAGCGCCACTCGGTGCGGCCCTCCGCGTCCTGGCGCGCGTAGTACAGGAGGGCCTGGCCCACCTGCGGCTTGTCCGCGCACCAGCTGCCTCGCGCGGTGGCCTCCCGCTGGGGGGCCTCCTCCTGCCACCGCTTGCGGGCCTCGCCCAGCGCCGCTGCCTCCAGCGCCGCGGGCGCCTCCGCCAGCCGGGCCTGCGTGGCCTTCAGCAGCTCCGCGCCGCGCCGGGCAATCTCCGGAAAGGCGCCGCTGCGGCGGAAGCCACACTGCTGCAGGGCCGCCAGCGTGCCCTCGTGCACCTTCAGCACGGGAGGCAGGGTCCGCGTCGCCTCCTGGAGCAGCGCCGCCTGCTGTGCCTGCTGCGGCGCCTCCGTGTCCTGCAGGAAGCGCGACAGCAGTCCGTTGACCGCCGTCAGCTCGTCCGACAACCACCGGGGCTCGGCATCACACGGGTTGGCCTTCGCCCCCGCGTAGTCCCGGTAGTCCGCCCGCGCCATGCCCAGCGCATACCGCTGCGTGGGGGGCGCGGCCTTCGTCGCGCAGGCGCCCAGCGCCACGCCCAGGCCCGTCAGCGCCAGCCGTCGAAAGATTGCTGTCATCCCCGCATTCTGGCTCGCGTTTTGAACACAAACAACCTTCTGACGAACGCCCGGTGGGCAGCCGGGCACGAGTCACGGGGCACCGCGTCGTCTCGCGCATGTCGCCGTCCTGTGACGGCCCTGTGACAGGGGTGCAAAGACGAGGTGAGTTAAACGGTTGACTCCTTGTGGCACGGCGTCGGCACGTTTCACAGTGGTGACCGGCGACGCAGGGGGAGGAGTTCCAATGTGGAAGTTCCATGCGGGATGGCTCGCGCTGGTGTTCCTGGCGGCCTGCAAGTGCGGCGGCCCCGCGTCGGGTGAGGACGGTAGCGCGAGCAGCGGCGCGGCTCCGCGCGCGGCGAACGCGGTGGTGCTCACCGTGGCCTACGGCAGCGAGAAGAAGACGTGGCTGGAGGAGCAGGCGCGCGCCTTCGAGGCCAGCGGCGCCACCACGAAGTCCGGCCGTCCCATCCGCGTCGAGGGCAGGGCCCTGGGCTCCGGCGAGGCGCTGCAGGAAATCACCTCCGGCCGGCTGAAGGCCCACGTCTACAGCCCGGCCTCCAGCGCGTACATGCCGCTGCTCAACAGCGCGTGGACGCAGGCCACCGGCCGCACGCAGCCGCTGGTGGGGCAGGGCGAGCCGGTGCTGCTGTCGCCCATCGTCATCGCCATGTGGAAGCCGATGGCGGAGGCGCTCGGCTGGCCCGGCAAGCCCCTGGGCTGGGCGGACTTGATGAAGGTGGCTGGCAACAAGCAGGGCTGGGCCGCCTACGGGCATGCCGAGTGGGGCCGCTTCAAGCTGGGCCACACCCACCCGGAGTTCTCCAACTCCGGCCTCCTGTCCGTCCTGGCGGAGGCGTACGCGGGCGCGGCCAAGACGCGCGGGCTGAGCGCGGCGGACGTGGAGGCGCCGAAGACGCTGGAGCTGCTGAAGCAGATTGAGGGCACGGTGGTGCACTACGGCAAGTCCACCGGCTTCTTCGCGGACAAGATGCTGGAGCGCGGCCCGGGCTACATCTCCGCGGCCGTCCTCTACGAGAACCTGGTCATCGAGTCCTACGCGAAGAACACGCACGCGCCCTTCCCGCTGGTGTCCATCTACCCGGTGGAGGGCACCTTCTGGTCTGACCACCCGTACGCGACGCTGGACGCCGAGTGGGTGGGCCCCGAGGAGAAGGAGGCCGCCGAGGCCTTCCTGGGCTTCCTCAAGGCGCGGCCCGCGCAGGAGCGCGCGCTGGCGCTGGGCTTCCGTCCGGCGGACCCCGCGGTGCCCATCGGCGCCCCGGTGGACGCCGCGCACGGCGCGGACCCCAAGCAGCCACAGACGCTGCTGGAGGTGCCGGAGGCGGGCGTGCTGGAGAAGCTGCTGGCCGTGTGGCGCCAGACGAAGAAGAGCACCGACGTCATCTTCGTCTTCGACAAGTCCGGCAGCATGGAGGGCCGCCCGCTGGCCGAGGCGAAGGTGGGCGCGAAGCGCTTCCTGGAGACGCTGTCCGACCGCGACGAGGTGACGCTGCTGTTCTTCGACAACAACGTGTACCCGCCCGTCGGCCCCATGGCGCTGGACGCGAAGGGCCGCGCGGACCTGGCCGGCCGCATCGAGAACACCATCGCCTCGGGCGGCACGGCGCTGTACGGCGCCACCGAGGCCGCCTACAAGGTGGCCCAGGCGCGCGCGCGCCAGCACCCGGGGCGCATCCACGCGGTGATGGTGATGACGGACGGCCGCGACGAGAGCAGCGCCATCACCCTGGCCCAGCTCAAGACGGGGCTCACCTCCAGCGACGAGCAGGACTCCGCGGTGCGCGTCTTCACCATCGCCTACGGCGAGGGCGCCGAGGGCGGGGTGCTGGAGGGCATCGCCGAGGCGGGCAAGGGCTCCAGCGCGAAGGGCAGCGTCGAGGACATCGTCCAGGTGTACCGGGACATGGCCTCCTTCTTCTAGGCAAGGGAACGGGACCAGGCATGGCCGGCGGACGAGGCAGGGGTGAGAATGGCCGAGCGTGAGTCAGCGCTGGTACAGCACTTCCCCCGGGTGCTGCTGCGCTCGGCGGGGGGCACCCTGAACCTGGTGGTGGCGGGGGCCTCGGCGCTGGGCGCGGCGGCGCTCCAGTCCTGGCCCGTGCTGGCGCTGGGCGGCGCGGCCTACGCGGCGCTGGTGGCGTGGGACCTGGCCTCCCCGTCCTTCTGGCGCGAGGTGCTGAGCGGCAGGCCGGAGGACGAGGCCACCGTCCGCCTGCCGGCCCCGGACTCGCTGAAGGACCCGCGGGTGCGTGACGCGGTGCGCGCCATCGCCGCCGCGCACGAGCAACTGGAGCGCACGCTGAAGGAGTCCCCGGAGACGGTGCGCTCACACATGGGCATGGCCCTGTCCTCCCTGCACGAGCTGGAGGGGCGCGCGGCGCGGCTGGCCGTGCGCGGCGAGGAGCTGGCGCGCTTCCTGGCCTCGGTGGACCTGGGGGCGGTGCGGGAGCAGATCCGCCTGTCGGCGGAGCAGGCCGTGGGCACCCGGGACGCAGAGGCCCGCGCCCAGTACGAGAGCGCCCGCGCGGCGCGCGAAGAGCAGCTCGCCGCCCTGGTGGACATCGACGCAGCGCGTGAGCGGGTGGTGGCCAACCTGTCCCGCATCGCCGCCACCTACCAGGGGCTGCCCGCGAAGGTGATGCGCCTGCACGCGCTGGATGCGCAGGCGACGGAAAGCATGTACGGGGACCTCAACGAGGAACTCGGCCGGATGAACGGCGAGATTGGTGTCTTCGAGGAGACCCTGAAGTCCTTCCAAGAGGTGCGAGTCGGAGCATGAAGCCCAAGGTCCTCATCATCATCGGGTTCCTCGCCGCGGTCGGCGGGGTCTTCTATCTGTCCTCCCAGCGCAACGCGGGCACGTCCGGCCAGCAGGGGGGCGGTGCCGCGGAGGACGCGCGGCCGACCCGGCCCGGGGAGGTGACGGAGATTTCCTTCCTCTACAGCACGGAGAAGAAGGACTGGGTGGAGGCCGCGGCGGCGGCGTTCCAGAAGGAGCACCCCTCCATCAAGCTCAACCTGGTGGGCCGGGGCTCGCTGGACGCGGCGCAGGGCATCCTCGACGGCCGGGAGAAGCCCACCGTGTGGAGCCCCGCCGACAGCGCGGTGCTGCGCATGCTGGAGTCGGACTGGGCCACCGACCCCTCGCGCGGGCCGCTGTTCGCCACCGACGGCGAGGAGGCCCCGCAGCCGCTGGTGATTACCCCGCTGGTCTTCGTGGTGTGGGAGGACCGGGCGGAGGTGCTGCAGAAGGCCAACGCGGGCAAGGCGGTGTCGTGGAAGGCCATCCACCAGGCGGTGGCGAGCGACCAGGGCTGGCCCGCGGTCGGCGGCAAGCCGGAGTGGGGCTTCGTGAAGCTGGGCCACACGGACCCGACGCGCTCCAACTCCGGGCTCCAGGCGCTGCTGCTGGCGACGATGGAGTACTACAACAAGCGCAGCGGCCTGACGGTGGGTGACCTGCTGGACCCGAAGTACCAGGAGTGGGTGAAGCAACTGGAGAAGGGCGTCACCCGCTTCGAGACGTCCACCGGCACCTTCATGACGGACATGGTCCGCTTCGGCCCGTCCAAGTACGACATCGCGGTGGTGTACGAGAACCTGGCGATTTCGCAGATCTCCAACGCGCAGGGGCGGTGGGGCAACCTGAAGGTGTACTACCCCGCCCTCACGCTCTGGAGCGACCACCCGGCGGCGGTGCTGCAGGGCAGCTGGGTGACGCCGAAGCAGAAGGCCGCCGCGCTGGAGTGGCTGCGCTACCTGCGCAGCCGCCCCGTGCAGGAGCGGGCGCTGGCGTTCGGCTTCCGGCCCGCGGACCCGTCCGTTCCGCTGAAGACGCAGGACGCGGCCAACCCCTTCACCCGGCTGGCCTCGCACGGCATCCAGGTAGACGTGCCTCCGGTGGCGGAAGTTCCAGAAGGCCCTGTCGTCCGTAACCTCCTGACCATGTGGTCCCGCGTGGTGGCTGCCTCACGGTAGTCGGCTGCTCTCCCAGCAGGCGGGCTCGCACCCTCGCCGTTCACATCTGCCCTGGCCATTCCCTCTCGTGGATGGACACCCGGGCTCGCCACGTCGCCGACCGGGCAGCCGGACGGCACGACGGAGCGTGCCCCTGGTCTCACCATGCGTACGCCGCCACCTTGCGCGGCGAGGGGGAGGGTTTCAGATGACATCCGGTCGGTCCGTAGGACGAGGAATCGGGGCGCTGTGCGTGCTGATGCTGGCGGTGGTGCCCCAGGCACAGGCCTTCAGCGACACAGATGCAGTGAAGGTCATTGGCTTCGCCCGCTCGCAGCTCGCGGACACCACGCGGGAGATGCCGGACGCGACGTGGTCGCCCAAGGCGGGGCTTCCGGACGGGACGTGGTCTCGCGAGGCCAACACGGACCTCATCGACTGGACGCAGGGCTTCTTCCCCGGAAGCATGTGGTTCATGTACCAGGTGGGCGCCGAGCCCCTCTGGCGCGACAGGGCGGACCGCTGGACGCGGCCCCTGGAGCTCCAGAAGACGAACCGGCAGACGCACGACCTGGGCTTCAAGATGTTCCTGAGCTTCGGCAACGCGTACCGGCTCACCGGGGACACGTACTACCGGGGCGTGCTGCTCACCGCCGCCGAGTCGCTCGCGTCCCGCTACAACTCCCAGGTCGGCTTCATCAACTGCTGCGACTGGAACTCCGACTGGCAGGCGCCGCTCGTCACCGACACCATGGTGAACCTGGAGCTGCTGCTGTGGGCGTCGCAGAACGGCGGCCGCCCGGAGTGGAAGACGATGGCCATCAACCACGCGCTGCGCACGCTGCAGGACGCGGTGCGGGCGGACGGCAGCTCCTTCCACTACGTGGACTACAACCGCACCACGGGGGCCATCCGCTCGAAGGGGACGTTCCAGGGCTACTCGGACAGCTCCACGTGGGCGCGCGGGCACGCGTGGCTCATCTACGGGTACACCATGGTGTACCGGTACACGGGTGACGCGCGGATGCTGGACGCGGCGCGCAAGGTGACGGACTGGTACCTGGCCAACGTGCCGGCGGACATGGTGCCCAAGTGGGACTTCAACGCGCCGGACTCGCAGAAGGACTCGTCGGCCGCGGCCATCACCGCCTCGGCGCTGCTGGAGCTGAGCACGCTGGAGACGGACGCCACGCGCAAGACGCGCTACCGGGACGCGGCGCTGCGTACGCTGGACACGCTGATGACGCCCACCTACTTCGCGGAGGGCACCAACAGCCCGGGCCTGCTGCTGCACGGCGTGGGGCACCTGCCAGCGGGGAAGGAAATCGACACCGCGCTCATCTACGGCGACTACTACTTCCTGGAGGCGGTGCTGCGCTTCAACCCGAAGCCGCCGTACCCCTGGTACTCGCGGACGGACTTCTACCAGAGCCAGCACCTGCTCGGCTCGAGCAACACGGGCGTGCGCACGCTGGAGTACGACGTCAACCCGCGCGTCGCGTCGCAGGACGGCACGGTGGGCTACGCGGACAGTTCCACCAACGTGACGGGCTACGCGTCCCTGGCGATGACGGTGCGCATGAACCCGGACGGCTACTTCGACGTGCGCAATGGCGGGAGCTACTCGGTGCTCACCCGCGTGCCCTTCGTCGCGGGACAGACGTACCACGTGCGCATCGTCGCGGACCTGCCCGCGAAGCGCTACAGCGTCTGGGTCCGCCCGCCCGGCGGCAGTGAAATCCAGCTTGCGAACAACTACGCGTTCCGCACCGGCGCGCCGGCCATCGACGACATCGGCCGCGTCTCGGTGAGGACGGTGCTGGAGGCCAGCGACTTCCGGGTGCTGCGCCACACGGTGAGGGTCGGCGCCACCGCCGCAGGGAGCGAGCCCCCGAAGGATGAGGCACTCCCGGTCGCCCTGCTGGACCGTCTGGGGGAGCTCGAGCGGAGGGACGCCGTGGCTGGAGGTCGCGGCTCGGTGGCGCTCCAGGGGGACGGGCCTTCGGGGAAGGTGGAGGACACCACGACTCCGCCCCCTGCGCCTGCGCCCGCGCCTGCGCCGACTCCGTCTGTTCCTACGCCGCCCGCCCCGACTCCGCCCCAGCAGGAGGAGGAGCCGGCCGCCCCGGAGTCCGTGGACGACCTGGGGAACCCCGGTGAGCACGGCTGCAGCAGCACGGCCCTCGCGCCGCTGCCGCTGGCGGTGCTCGCGCTCCTCGGCCTGGCCGCGCGTCGGAGGCGGCCGCGCACCGGGGCGAGCCCTCGCGAGTGAAGGGGCGAGGCCCCGGAGACGTCAGGTCTCCGGGGCCTGCCCCGGTCCGCGCCGGACTGCCCGGGCCCTGTGCTAGACCTTCCATGCCGGGCGGGGTCGAGCCGTCTCGTGCCTTGAGCGCGGGGGCAGCGGATGCGCGAGGAACACGAAGCCGAGCTGCATGTCGCTGTCTTCGAGGGCCTGCTCTCCCATGAAGAGGCGGAGGCGCTGCGCGAGGAGGCCCTGCGCCTGGGGCGCAGTCCCCTGACCCTGCTGGTCGAGCGCAAGCGCTTGTCGGCAGAGACGCTCGCCTCGCTCCTGGGAGCTGCCGGAGCCGTCGCGGGCGGCGGGCCGGTCCAGGCCTCCACGGCGGGCCCCCTCCCGGCGGGCCCGGAGCGCTCGGAGGTCTCCACCTTCCCGGTGCCCGGCTGGGAGCGCTACCAGCCCGTGCGCTTCCTGGGCCACGGTGGCATGGGGCGTGTGTTCCTCGCCTTCGACCCGAGGCTCAACCGCAATGTCGCCCTCAAGTTCGTGCGGGGCGAGGACCCCGGGCTCGCGCGCCGCTTCGTGGCCGAGGCCCAGGCCCAGGCCCGCGTGGACCATGAGCGTGTCTGCAAGGTGTACGAGGTGGGCGAGGTCCAGGGGCATCCCTACATCGCCATGCAGTACGTGGACGGGAGGCCTCTCCAGGAGCTGGGGGAGGAGCTCACCTCCGAGCAGAAGGCGATGCTGCTCGCACAGGTCGCCGAGGGTGTGCACGCGGCCCACCGCGCCAGCCTCATCCATCGCGACCTCAAGCCCTCCAACATCCTGGTGGAGCGCACCCCGGATGGGCAGCTGCGGCCCTATGTCATGGACTTCGGCCTCGCCCGGGACTGGACCGGGGGGGCGACGGCCACCGGGGCGGTGCTGGGCACCCCGCACTACATGGCGCCGGAGCAGGCCCGCGGCGAGGTGGCACGGCTCGACCGGCGCGCGGACGTCTACAGCCTGGGCGCCACGCTCTATGCCTTGCTGACGGGGCAGCCTCCCCTCCACGGCGCCAACAACCTGGAGGTGCTCAGCCGCATCGCCACCGAGGAGCCCCGCCCTCCGCGCGCCGTGGACCGGGACATCCCCGTGGACCTGGAGGCCATCACCCTCAAGTGCCTGGAGAAAGACAGGGGCGCCCGCTACGACTCGGCGCGCGCGCTGGCCGAGGACCTGCGGCGCTTCCTCGACGGCGAGCCTGTCCGGGCCCGCGCGGCGGGTCTCGGGTACCGGCTGCGCAAGCGGGCGCGCAAGCACTGGCGCGCGCTGTCCGTGGCGGCGGTGGTGCTGGTGCTGGCGGCTGGCGCGGGCGTGCAGGCCGTGCTGGCGCGCCGTGAAGCGGACCTGCGCGAGCACCTCGCCCGTCGCTTCTCCGAGCTGGCCGAGCACGTGGAGTCCCGCGCCCGCTACGAGGCCCTGGCCCGGCTGCATGACACCCGTGCCGGGCAGCGGAGGTTGAAGGAACGCCTGGGGGACATCGAGGCGGAGATGAACCAGGGCGGCGAGCTGGCCCTGGGGCCCGGCCACGCCGCGCTGGGGCGTGGGTGGCTCGCCCTGGGCGATGCGGCCCGCGCCCGCGAGCACCTGGAGGCGGCGTGGGCCCACGGCTCCCGCACGCCCCGGGTCGCGTATGCGCTGGCGCTGGCCTGGACGCGGCTCTACCAGGAGCAGCTCCAGGCCATGGAGTCCCTGTCGCCCCGCCAGCGCGAGGCGCGGCGTCAGGAGCTGGCGCGCAGCCATCGCGACCCGGCGCTCTCCTGGCTGAGGCAGGGCGGGGGCGCCGAGGTCCCCTCCACGGAGTACGTGGAGGCGCTCATCGCCTTCCTCGAGGAGCATCACGAGGACGCGCTGGCCCGGCTGGACGCGCTCGGAGACCGGCTGCCGTGGTTCTTCGAGGCGCCGCTGCTCAGGGGCGACGTGCTGCGGGCTCAGGCGAGCGCGCACTCGGCGGCGGGCCGCCGTGAGCAGGCCCGGGCCAGCCTGGAGGCCGCGCGTCAGGCCTATGCCCGCGCCGCGGCGACGGCGGAGAGCCTTCCCGAGGCGCACCTGGCCCTGGCCCGCGCGGAGCAGCTGGCCCTGCGGATGGGGCTCACGGGCGGAGGCGACGTGCAGCTTCCCGTCACCCGGGCCCTGGAGTCTCTCGACCGGGTGCTGACCCTCTCACCCGACCATGCCCGGGCCCACGTGCTGCGGGCCGCCCACCACCGTCGCCTGGCGGAGCACCGCACCCGTCAGGGCGAGGACGCGGAGCCGGCGCTCCAGGAGGCGCTGGCCGCCGCGAAGCGGGCCACCTCGCTGGAGCCCGCGTCGAGCACGGCCTGGCACGAGCAGGGCCTGGTCCTGTGGCAGTGGGCGCGCTACCGCGAGGGCCGGGGGGAGGACCCGCGCGAGCTGCTCCGCCAGACGCTGGAGTCCTTCGAGAAGGTCGGCGACGAGGGGCGCGGCTACGAGTTCCACTCCAACCTGGGCCTCGTCTTCAAGATATGGGCGGACCACGAGGAGGAGGCCGGAGAGGACTCGCGCGCGCACCGGGACCAGGCCGTGGAAGCCTTCGTCGCCGCCACGCGACTGGACGCGAGCGTCACCGGGTTGTGGGTCAACCTGGGCAGCGCGTACCTCAAGCGGGCCGCGACTCCGCGCGCGGCCGACGTGGAGGGGGACCTGGCGCGCGCCGCGCAAGCGCTGGAGAAGGCCCGTGCCCTCAACCCGCGGCACCTGGTGGCGTGGTTCAACGAGGGACAGCTCCAGGAGTTCCGGGCCCGCTGGCTGCGCTACCGGGGCGAGGACGCCCGCCCGGCGCTGTCAGCGGCGCTCGCGGCCCATCGAAACGCGCTCGCGCTGGATGACAAGGTGCCCCAGGTCCACCTCGGCCTGGGCCTCGTCCACGTGGAGCAGGCTCGCGACGCGTGGGCGCGGGGAGAGGACCCTCTTGCGCTGCTGGACCTGGCCAGGGGGGCCTTCGCCAGGGCCCTGGAGGTTGCTCCCAGGCAGGCCGAGGCCCATGGCCACCTCGCCCTCGCTCACGTCCTGCGGGCCACGTATCTCCACGAGCGAGGAGGGGACCCGGAAGCGGACGCACGGGCCGCGCTGCGTGCCGCGAGGACAGCCCGGGAGCAAAGACCGGCGGACGTGTCGGCGCTCGTCCAGGAGGCGCGAGCGCAGCAGGTCCTGGCGGCCCATGACCTCGCGCGCGGGCGGAATCCGCGTCCCGCCCTGGCCCTGGCCGAGGCGGCGCTCGGACAGGCGCTTCAGGGCAGTGCCCGGCGCGCGGAGGTCTGGCATGCGCTGGCGTTGGTGCATGGGGTTGGTGCTCGCGGGTACGCACGGGATGACCCACGGGGCGCCGCGCGCTTCGATGAGGCCGAGCGCGCCTGGCGCAAGGCCATCGAGCTGAGCGCATGGCCCCTGGACGAGCGGCTCGCCTTCGCGAGGGCCTGTCAGGAGTGGGCCGTCGCGCGGCGGCGGTCCGGCCATGAGCTCCAGGCGATGCTCCGGCTGGGACTGACGCTGACCGACGAGGTGCTGGCGGCCCGCCCCGGCTCACCGGAGGCACGCTCGCTGCGTGCCAGCCTCACGAGAGCACTGGACGAGTAGGCGCACCCGCGGAGGTGTCGGGCCCGGCCCTCAATCCGTGCAGTCCCGCTCCTTCGGATCGCAGATCACCTCGATGTCGCTCAGGCGCTGCCAGGCCTGAAAGTCATTGATACGGGCATGGAGCTGATACGCGCCGTGAGGAGCATCCATCCGGACATCCAGTGTCGTGGGCGTACTGGGATGCACATCCAGGGTCTTCTCATTGGAGGATGTATCGAACAACCGATTGATGAAGACCGCGTTACCGGATGAATCCTTGAACTGCAGGGTCAATGGACCCTTCCATCCACTGACGTTGCGGAAGGTGACCCTGGAGCCGATGAGGAGCCGGGGGTTGGAGTCGGGGGTCAGGTGCCAGGACATGCGGCGGGGCGTGTCGAGGTTGATGTCCTCGGTATGCGAGGGTGGGCTGCCCTCGCCTGACGTCTCAGGCGACGGGGTGGCCGACGCCAGCTCGACAACGCTCTCGGTACGTGGCTCCTGCATGATGACTCCTCCGGGTATGGCCATCCCACCAGGGCTCCTCGCGGGAGCGTTCCTGGAGCGGATGTTAGCGGGTGACGGGCTGAGCAATGCCCGTGCCGCGCAGGTGCTGGAGTCTGCCTGTCCCCGCGCCAACGCACGGGCCTCGTCCCGGCACGGGGATGCATGCCAGGCGCCAGGGCTGACATGTCAGGCCCCCGCTGACATGCCAGGGTGTCGCCGTTTGGACCTCATTCCTCCTCGGTCCCAAGCCCCAGCTCCCGGATGCGGCGCTGGAGCGCCCGCCCTGACACCTCCAGGCGCCGCACCATCGCGTCCAGGTCGCCGCCGCATTCCTGGAAGCACCGGCGAATTTCCTCGGTGCCCAGGTCGCGGACGGTGCGGATGCGGGTGCTGCGGTCGATGAGGTTGTAGAGGGACGCACGGGTGATGCCGAGCCGGCCGGCGGTGGCCTTCAAATCCCACGCGCACGCACGCAGCGCACCCACCAGCTCCTCCTCCGAGACCTCCGAGGGCTTGCGGCGCGGCGGCGGGGAGGGCTCGGCACCCTCGGGCTGGGGCGTGGCCACCTCGGCAGCCGGTGCGGTGACAGGCCCCAGCTCCTGCTCCAGCTGCGGGTCCATCTTCAAGCGTGGCTGGCCACGGCTGGTGATGACGAGCTGGCGCGCCACGTTGCGAAGCTGGCGGATGTTGCCGGGCCAGGTGTGGCGCAGGAGGAGGGAGGCCAGAGGCGCTGGCAGCCAGGGCTCGGCGTGGGGGTCCTCCGTCACCAGCCGCCGCGCCTCGCCGAGCACCTCCAGCTCCTGGCGCGCGAAGTGGTGGAAGAGGAGGCTGATGTCCTCGCGGCGCTGGCGCAGCGGAGGCAGGCGGATTTCGTAGCCCGCCAGCCGGTGCAGCAGCGGAGCGCGGAAGCGGCCCTGCTGGATGAGCTCCTCCAGGGGCGCGTCCGTGGCCGTCACCAGCCGCACGTTCGTGGCCACCGGTGTGGAGGCGCCCACCGGGAACAGCTCCCCGGTCTCCAGCACGCGCAGCAGCAGCACCTGCACCTCGGGCGAGGCCTCACCCACCTCGTCCAGGAAGAGGGTGCCGCCGTGGGCGGCGCGGAAGAAGCCCTCTCGGGCCTGGGTGGCGCCGGTGTATGCGCCGCGCTGCGCGCCGAACAGCTCGGCGGCGGCCAGCTCGCGGGGGAGGGTGCCCAGGTTCACGCTGACGAAGGGCCCCTGCCGGCGGGGGCTGCGCTGGTGGAGCGCCCGGGCCACCAGCTCCTTGCCCGTCCCCGTCTCGCCGCGGATGAGCACCGGCACGTCCAGGTCCGCCACCTGGGCCACCCGCACGCGCACGCGCCCCAGCGCCGCGCTCTGCCCCACCATGCCCAGGGTGTCCGGTGAGTCAGGCTCGGAGGCGTCCACCAGGTGCAGCAGCACCACCACCCGGCCCGCGAGCTCGAGTGGCACTCCTGCCGCCAGTGCCTCGGGGCCGAAGTCCCAGCGCTCACCAGGGATGCCACCGGCGACCACGCGGGTGCCACCTTCCTCCACCTCCAGCCGGACACCGCCCCGGACGCCCGGGCCGAGCCGCAGGGCCTTGCGGCTCAGGAAGGGGTCCGCCAGCGGCAGGCCCAGGGCCGCTCCGGGACGGGTGAAGAGCGGCGCGTTGCGCGAAAGCGCGACCTCCCGGCCCTGGAGGAGCGCGTCCAGCAACAGCCGCTCGCCCACCCGGTGGACCATGGGGTGGGAGACGAGGGTCAGGGCGGGCACCGGCCGGGAGCCCGGGGCATCGGCGTCGGGCGGTGGCACATTGGCCGTGGATTCATCATCGGGCACGGGCTGCATCAAATCATCCCATCCCAGCCCTGGTCGCTCCGCCGGAAGGCCTCGCGGATGACGTAGACGAAGTCCGGGGGAAGCGGTCCGTGCTCCAGCGTGCGCAGGTTGCGGCGCAGGTTGTCCAGCCGCCCGGTGCCCACGATGCAGGTGGACACGCCGGGCACGTGCGCGGCGAAGCGCAGCGTCACTTCGCTCCAGTCCAGGCCCCGCGTGTCCAGGCCCATGGTCCGCATCCGGTGCCAGTACTCGCCAATGTCGTGCGCGCCGGGCCGCTCGGCGAAGCGCCAGGGCGCGTTGCCCAGGGGGCGCTTGGCGATGACGCCCACGCCCTTGTCCCGCGCCCACGCGACGCCCCGGTCGATGGCGCGCTGGTCGAACACGTTGACGGACGTCTGCACCACCGTGAAGGCGCCCGTGCCCAGCGCGTACTCCAGCGCGGCGTTGTCCCCGGAGTAGGCGGCGGCGCGGACCTTGCCCGCCTCCACGGCGCGGACCAGCGCTTCAATCAGCCCGGGCCGCCGGAGCACCTCCACGGGACACGAGTGGAAGTGCACCACGTCGAGCACGTCCGTGCGCAGCCGTTGGAGGGCCTGGTCCACGCCTCGGGTGATGCACTCGGGCGTCCAGTCCTCCACGCCGGGCACGCCGTAGCCGCACTTGGTGGACAGGATGAACTCGCCCCGCCGGCCATGCAGGTGCCGGCCGATGCGCTCCTCCGACAGCCCGTACCCGGGCGCGGTGTCGATGAGGTTGATGCCCGAGTCCAGCACGCCGTGCAGCAGCGCGGCGGCATCTGCCTCCGCCAGGTCCGGACTGCCCACGTGCCCGGCGCCGAAGCCGAGCACGGAGACGTGCAGTCCCGTCCTTCCCAGGGGGCGACGCTCCATCTCCGTGAACCTCCTCACGCGGGCAGGCCAGAGCGACCGCCGAGGAGTCTTCTTACAGGAAGCCATGGACGCGTGCCCCCCGGCTGGCATGTCAGCCGCCGTCACTGGCATGTCAGCTGACACGGCGAGCCCGCCGTAGACCGGCCCGCCAGCGTGCTCGAGCCCGCCAGCCGTGGTGTCCCCGGGGGCAGTCAGGCAGGGCACGACGCTTGCTCATGGGTGGGCGTGCCGCTCCTCCCCCGGGGCGGCCTCCCACCCTGACCCGGAAAGACAGACCTCATGGCAACGATTTACGGCAAGCCGAGCTGCATCACGTACGCGTCCCAGATGCACGTCGTCTACACGCAGGCCAATGGCAGCGTGCTCGACGACTTCTACGACAGTGATGTCCGGAAGTGGCGCCAGCAGGACCTCTCGAACCGGCTGAGGGGCACGCCCGCCGCCATCGGCGAGACGTTCGCGCTGACGACCGAGGGCCAGCGGCACGCGCTCTTTCGCGACGAGCGCAACCACGTCATCCATGTCTACTACGTCCATGAGAAAGGCTGGCGCCAGGACGACCTGACGGACCTGACGGGGGCGCCCGAGGCCGCCAGCGACCCGACAGCCCTCGTCTACGACGACGCCATGCAGGTGTTCTTCCGCGACGCCCGGAACCAGGTTGCCCGGCTCGTGTGGACGGACCGCGGCTGGCGCTACGAGAACCTGTCCACGACGCTGACGGGCATCCCCGCCGCGGAGGGCAGGCCGAGCGTCCTCGCCTACTACGGGCAACTGCACCTCGTGTTCCGCCTCAGCGGTGGCGACCTGTACCATCTCTACAGGGACCCGAAGGATGGCTGGAGGTCCGACTGGCTGATGTCGGTGGCGAAGGGCGCGAGGCCCGCGGCGGGTGAGCCCTTCATGATGGCCACCGACAAGCAGCTGCACGTGCTGTATCGCGACACGCGGGACGCGATTTCACACGTCTACTACGCCAACGGCTGGCGGGCCGAGGTGCTCGATGAAAAGGTCGATGACGCCCCCGGCGCGAAGGGCGACCCCTGCGGCATCGTCTACGGCGACCGCATGCGGGTGTTCTTCCGCTCGAAGAACGACGACATCTACCAGTACCACTTCATGGGCGACAGCAAGTGGGGCATGACGCGCCTGAATGAGAAGGTGGGTGACAGCGTGGGCGCGAAGGGCGACCCGGCGACCCTCATCTTCGCCAACCAGAACCATGTGGTGTACCGCGACGCCAGGGGCCGCCTGGCCGACCTCTACGCCTCCGGCGACAAGTGGCATCACCAGGTCATCGACGACAAGCTCTTCCCCCTGCCCGAGGTCGGCGAAATCACCTTGAAGAACGAGGGGTTGTTCCTGGTCTCACAGCGGTTCGTGTACTTCGACGCGGACGGCAGGGAGCAGACGACGAGGCCGACGTCGAACCCCTATGCCAAGGGGAAGTCTTACACCGCCGCGCCGAGCGAGTATGGCGTCCCTGACGGCGCCGAGGTCTGGGTCTACGCCCAGGTCTCCATTGGCAGGAGTCCGCTGGCCCGTGTGCCCTGTATCAACCGCAAGGGGAGCAGTGTGACCGCGCGCTACACCATCACCGGGACGACGCAGGACAACGATATCGAGTTCGACGGGGTCGATGCCCAGCAGCTCGCCGCCGCGGGCGACGAGAGCTGAGGGCCCCAGCGCTCGGCGTCACCGCCCTCCGCGCGCGGCCAGGTCGATGAAGCCGCGAATCCAGATGAGATTCACGGCATGGCACGTCGCCAGCGGCGTGGGCGTCGTCGTCTCCAGGGCCGCCGCGTAGGGCACGCCCTGGCGCATGTACCAGTCGGTGATGCTGCCGTCGTGGTACTCGATGAGGCCGTCCGCGTCGGTGACGTTGTTCTCGTCCACCTTCTGGTTGCGCACCACGGTGACGTGGCTGGCGCAGGCGTCCACCAGCGGCCGGTACGCATTCTTGTCCCCGAAGGTATAGGCGTACGTCGCCGCCCCCCCCAGGTAGTTGTCCTGGTGGATGTCGAGCGCCGCGTTGGGAGGCGGGAAGCGCGCCAGGTCCGAGCGCACCGCGCGCGTCTCCTTGGGCCCGCCGTCGTACAGCACCCAGCGGAGGATGGGCTGCGGGCGGCTCAGCTCTCCCTTCCACTCGCCGGGGGCCACCTCGTAGCGGAGGAAGTCGTTGTTGGGTTTCTCACCGCTGCGGTTGTAGCGGGTGCCGGCCTCGAAGCCGGAGGGGTTGATGCACGGGTAGACGCGCAGGCCCACGCCACGCTCGCGGGCGTAGGCCACCACCTCCGGGAAGTGTTCGGCCAGCGTCAGCGGGCCCGCGGGCTCCTCCCCGTGGAAGCCCGAGGTGATGACCAGCCAACGCTCTCCCGGGACGATGAGCCGGAAGAGCGGGTAGTCCTGCCCGCCCTCGGTGACGTGGCCGTACTCGGCCACCTCCGCGAGCGAAACGAAGGAGCGGATGCGCTGTGCGTAGTCGGCGTATTTCACGCATCAAGACTAGTCGTCACACCCCTTGACGCCCACCCATTCCCACCTGGGTACAGGGGGCGGGCGTTCAGTGCGACACGGCCTCACTTCTGGCCGGTGTGCTCGCGGTACTCGGTGAACAGCTCGTTGCGCTGCGCCGGGGTCAGCGTGCGGTGCACCTCCAGCAGGGCATCCGTCGCCTTGTGGGCGAAGGCGCGGAACGCGTCGATGCGCGCATCCACCAGCGAGTGCAGCTTCTGCGCGTCGGGGTTGGCCGACTCGAGCTGCGTCAGCGCCTCCGTGCGCGCCGCGCGCTGCTCCTGCATGAGCTGCACGCCTTCGTCGAACAGGCGGTCCTTCACGGCGTTGATGGACTTCGTCTGCGCCTCGGATGCGTCCAGGTCCTCCAGCTTGTCATTCAGCTTCCAGGTGACCATCTGCTTGATGCGCTCCGGGTCCCGGCCGAAGCCATGGTGGCCTCCCCGGAACGCGAAGCCGCTGAGGAGGACGACGGCGAGGACGGCGGAACCGGCGACGGCGAGCTTCTTGGACATGGCACTCTCCTGATGGACCCCGCGTGGGGCCCCGGGTGGATTCGCCTCTGTGGCGACGGTGCTCAATGTGCCGAACGCCCATGTCGGGCGCCTGTACCGCGCGTGAAGAAGTGTGAAGCGTGGCGCCCGCGGGTCAGCGCGTGCCCCGGGCCTCGGGCATGCGCGGCACCGGCCGCTCGCGGGCGAGCAGCTCGCGCAGGTTGCGCACCACCTCCGGGTGGTCCGCGCTGACGTCGTGCGCCTCGCCGGGGTCCGTCACCACGTCGTACAGCTCCACCTTGATGCCCCGGGGCGTGGGCAGCTCCAGCAGCTTCCAGCGGCCCAGGTACAGGCCCCGGTGCCGCGCCGCGTGCACGGGCGCTTCCCACTCGGGTTTGAGGGCGATGTCGCCCGTCTCGGGTTCCACGGTGGCCGTCTCGTAGACCCACGGGTAGGGGATGCGCACCCGCTGATAGGGCTGGCCGTCGCGGTCGCTGAACCAGAGGTCCGACTCCACCAGCGCGGGCGCGTCCGGCATCCCCAGGTCCTCCGCGCCGGGCCGGACGAGCGACGCCAGCGAGCGTCCCCGGAACGTCTCCGGCCAGGGCACGCCGAGCAGCTCCAGCAGCGTGGGCGCCACGTCCAAGGCCCGCGCGCGCTGCCTCACCGTGTGCCCCTCGGCCACCTGTCCCGGCAGCCGCAGCACGAAGGGCACGCGCAGCGCGGCGCTGCCCCACAGGTGGTCGCCATGGCCCACGCCGCGGCCCTCGTCCGCCAGGTGCTCGCCATGGTCCGACAGCACCACCACCAGCGTGGAGTCCCACAGCCCGCGGCGCTCCAGTTCCGCGCGCACGTCCCCCACCAGCCCGTCGAAGGCCCGCAGCCCCGCGTCGTAGTTGGCCACCAGCGCCTCCACGTCCTCGGGCGTGGGCGGCGCCTCGTCCGGAGGCTGCTCCATGCGCGGCGTGGTGCCGAAGCGCCAGGGGCCCGTGTAGTCCGGCGCGACGAAGCGGCCTTCCTCGGGCCAGGGCGCGGCGTAGGGGAAGTGCGGCGTGGAGCCGAAGACGACGAGCGCGAAGGGCGCGTCGGCGGGCATCCCCTCCAGCATGCGCCGCGTGCGGCGGAGCAGCGGCGCCGGGTCGGTCAGCTCGGGGAACTGGCCGCGCTCCGGGAAGAGGCCCGGGGCCAGCGCCGTCCATGGCAGCAGGGGCACGTGGGTGATGAGCATCCGCTGGCGGATGAGGTCCGGGAAGTGGAAGGCCGGCGCCTCCACGTGCTGGAAGCCGTAGTCCAGGCGGGAGAAGTGGTCCCCCGCGTAGTCCGCCACCACCGCCGTCGTCCAGCCCGCTTCGTTCAGCGCGGTGGCCAGCGTGGTGAGCGGCTGCTCCCGGGCCTCGCGCCCCACCAGCGTGTGGCGGATGGGGTGCTCGCCCGCCCACTGCGAGGTGAGCAGCGTCGTCCAGGAGGGCGCCGTGCGCGGCACCTGCACCACCGTCTCCTGGAACTGCGTCCCCTCGCGCAGCAGCCGGTCGATGTTGGGCGTGGTGGGGCGCGGGTAGCCGTTGCCGGAGAAGTGGTCCGGGCGCAGCCCGTCCGCGGAGAGGATGAGCAGGTGGGGCCCCTTGGCGCGCGCCGCCGCCTTTTCGGGAGGCGTCCCGGCGGCCCGCACCAACGTGCCCATCCCCAGCAGCACCGCCAGCGCACCGCCTGCCGCCAGCGCGCGCCCGGGCGCGGCCCGCAGCGCCCGGGCGAGCAGGGCCAGGACGGCCAGCGCGGGGGCCACTGCCGCGGCCATCCCCCAGGCCAGGGGCGGGGTGCCACTCACCGACAGCAGGACCTGGCGGGTGACGGCCGAGCGCTCGTACAGCGTGGCCGCGTACAGGTGCGGGTGGTGCGCCATGTCCCCCAGCACCAGCAGCACGTCCACCCCGAGGCACGCCAGCGCGCTGCCCCAGAACACGGCCCGCCGGCCGGCGCCCGCGGCCCACAGGCCGGCGCCCAGGAACGCGCCCGCGGCCAGCCCCAGCACGGTGTAGGCCCCTATCAGCCGCGCCACCTGCCCCAGCACCACGCCCCGCCACTCGCTCCAGACGTACTCCGAGACGACCTGGCTCTCGTTCCCCTGGTAGCCCAGCTTCATGTTGAAGACTGCGCACAGCGTGTAGAGCGCCAGGAAGACGAGCAGGCCCGCACGGCAGCCGAGCAGGAGGGCACGGGCGAGGGTGGGGCGGTCCGCGGATGCCATGGACCCACACCCTGGGCATCCACCCGGCGATGCAACACCCCGAAATCTGACACGAATGACCATGACCGGACGCACGCCAGGTGGCACGGAGGCGGGCGCAGGGCGTGCCCCTCCGTTACTTTCTTCTCCCTGGCTTCCGCCCATGGCAGAACGGGCTCCGAGGCCGAATTATCGGCTCCGCCGTCGCCTACCTCCAGAGTCTCGACACTGGACTGGCGAGCAGGGGAGCCCCGCCCTACTGTTCAGCATCCCGCTTCCTGGAGTGGCACGAGCCCATGTCCTTTACCCACCTCCACCTGCACACCCTCTACTCGCTCCTCGATGGGGCGATTCGGATGAAGGACCTCATCAAGACGGTGAAGGAGAAGGGGATGACCAGCGTTGCCGTGACGGACCACGGCAACATGTTCGGCGCCATCGACTTCTACAAGAAGGCCAAGGACGCCGGCATCAAGCCCATCCTCGGCATGGAGGCCTACGTCGCCGGCCCCAAGGGGCGCGAGGACCGCTCCGAGAAGGTCTCCCACCACCTCATCCTCGTGGCGAAGAACGCGGAGGGCTACGCCAACCTCCGCTACCTCTCGTCCACGGCGTACATGCAGGGCTTCTACTACCACCCGCGCATCGACAAGAAGGTGCTCGCGGAGCACAGCAAGGGGCTCTTCGCCCTCACCGCGTGCCTTGGTGGTGAAGTGACGAGCGCGTGCTTCCGCGGCGACATGGACCACGCCCGCCGCGCCGCGCAGGAATACAAGGACATCTTCGAGCCCGGGCACTTCTTCCTGGAGGTGCAGTCCAACGGGATGCCCGAGCAGGAGAAGGCCAACGAGAACCTCAAGCAGCTCTCGCGGGACATGGACATCCCGCTGTGCGCCACGGCGGACGCGCACTACATCAAGCGCGAGGACGCGCGCGCGCACGAGCTCTTGATGTGCATCGCCAGCGGCAAGACGCTGGCGGACGGCAAGCGCATGAAGCACTCCACGGACAAGCTCTACGTCACGAGCCCCGCGGAGATGCTGGAGGCCTTCAAGGACATTCCCGAGGCCGTCCACAACACCCAGCGCATCGCCGAGCAGTGCAACCTGGAGCTGAAGCTGGGCAAGCCCATGCTGCCCACCTTCAAGGTGCCGGACAGCCACACCCCGGACAGCTACATGGCGGAGCTGGCCTACGAGGGCCTGCGCGAGCGCTTCAACGAGCTGGCCGCCACCGTCACGTACCCCATCGACCGCGAGGTGTACCAGGACCGCCTCAAGCTGGAGATTGGCGTCATCCAGAAGATGGGCTTCAGCGGGTACTTCCTCATCGTCCAGGACTTCATCAACTGGGCGAAGAAGCAGAACATCCCCGTGGGCCCGGGCCGCGGCTCCGGCGCCGGCAGCCTGGTGGCCTACGCGCTGCGCATCACCGACGTGGACCCCATTCCGTACAACCTCCTGTTCGAGCGCTTCCTGAATCCGGAGCGCGTGTCGATGCCGGACTTCGATATCGACTTCTGCCAGGACCGCCGCGACGAGGTCATCAAGTACGTCGGCCGGAAGTACGGCGAGATGAACGTGGGGCAGATCATCACCTTCGGCTCGCTCAAGGCCAAGAGCGTGCTGCGCGACGTGTGCCGCGTCTTCGCGCTGCCGTTCAGCGAGGGTGACCGCATCGCCAAGCTGGTGCCCGAGGTGCTCAACATCACGCTCAAGGAGGCCATCGAGATGGAGCCGCGCCTCAAGGAGATGATGGAGACGCCCTCCAACCTCGGCGAGGTGGAAGGCCGGCCCGTCACCACCAAGGACGTGCTCGAAATCGCGCTCGCGCTGGAGGGCCTGCACCGGCAGCCCGGCATGCACGCGGCCGGCGTGGTGATTGCCGACAAGCCGCTGTGGGAGTTCGTGCCCGTCTACCAGCCGCCGGGTGAGAAGACGCTCATCACCCAGTTCGCCAAGGACGAGGTGGAGGCGGCGGGCCTGGTGAAGTTCGACTTCCTCGGCCTGAAGACGCTCACCGTGATTCAGCACGCGCTGGACCTGGTCAAGCGCAACCACGACAAGCACATCCCCCGGCACGAGATTCCGCTCAACGACGACAAGGTCTGGGAGCTGATGGCCAAGGGGGACACGGCCGGTGTCTTCCAGATGGAGTCGAGCGGCTTCACGGAAATGGTCGTGAAGCTCAAGCCGAACTGCTTCGAGGACGTCATCGCCGCCGGCGCGCTCTACCGCCCGGGCCCGCTGGACTCCGGCATGGTGGACGTCTTCATCAACCGCAAGCACGGCCGGGAGAAGGTGTCGTATCCGCACCCCGCGCTGGAGCCGGTGCTCAAGGACACCTACGGCGTCATCGTGTACCAGGAGCAGGTGATGCAGATCTCGCAGGTCCTGGGTGGCTACACCCTGGGCCGCGCGGACCTGCTTCGCCGCGCCATGGGCAAGAAGAAGGCCGAGGTCATGCAGGCCGAGCGCGCCGGCTTCCTCGAGGGCTGCGCGAAGAACAGCGTCGACCTCAAGGTCGCCGGCGAAATCTTCGACCTGATGGAGAAGTTCGCCGAGTACGGCTTCAACAAGAGCCACTCGGCGGCGTACGGCCTCGTCACCATCCACACCGCGTGGCTGAAGGCGCATTACCCGTGCGAGTTCATGGCGGCCCTTCTCTCTTCCGAGAAGGACAACACCGACAAGGTGGTGAAGCACATCAGCGAGGCGCGCGAGTCGGGCCTCGCGGTGCTGCCGCCGGACGTCAATCAGTCGGACCTGCACTTCGGCGCGGTGGAGGGGAAGATTCGCTTCGGCCTCGGCGCCATCAAGGGCGTGGGCGAGGGCGCCATCGAGTCCATCCTGGAGGCGCGCAAGGACGGCCCCTTCAAGAGCCTCTTCGACTTCTGCGAGCGCGTGGACAGCCGCAAGGTCAACCGCAAGGTGCTGGAGGCGCTGGTGAAGGCGGGCTCCTTCGACTTCGAGAAGCGCCCGCGCCGGCAGATCTTCGACACGATTGAGAAGGCCATCAACCGCGGCTCGGCCAGCCAGAAGGACAAGGCGGCGGGGCAGAGCTCGTTGTTCGGCATGCTGGCGGGCCCGGCCTCGGGCAGCGGTGGCGGGCTGAAGGACGAGTACGTGGCGGTGGAGGAGTGGTCGGAGAAGGAGCGGCTGGCGCTGGAGAAGGAGGCCATCGGCTTCTACGTGTCCGGCCATCCGCTGCATCAGTACGACAAGGAGCTCAAGCGCTACGCGAAGCCGATTACGGCGGTGCAGCGGGCGCGCAAGGACGACAAGCTCACGGTGGCGGGCGTCGTCACGGTGCTGCGCGAGCGGCCCACGAAGACGGGCAAGCGCATGGCGTGGGTGACGATTGAGGACCTGTCCGGCTCCATCGAGCTGGTGTGCTTCCCGGGCAAGGAAGGCACGCGCAACGTGATGGGCCGGGACGGCAAGTGGGCGAAGCAGGGGCCCAAGCCGGGCTTCGAGAACTGGGAGCACCTGCTCAAGTCGGACGACCCCATCCTGGTGACGGGGACGGTGCAGATCAGCCAGCGCGACGAGGACTCGCCGACGCCGGAGCTCATCGTCGACGACATCCAGAGCCTCAAGGAAGTGCGCGAGAAGCGCACCAAGCGGCTGGAGCTGCGCGTGCCGGCGGACCTGCTGACGGAGGAGCGCGTGGCGAAGCTGCACGAGCTGGCGAAGAAGTACGCGGGCGCCACGCCGGTGGCCGTCAGCGTGCTCTTCCACGGCGAGGGCGAGGCGCTCATCGGCAACACGTCCATCAAGGTGCAGGTGAACGACGACCTGCTGCTGGCCGTGGACCGGCTGTTCGGCATGCGCGTGGTGGAGTTCGGCTGACGCCGGGAGGTAGTGCCCGGCTCTCTGGGAGCCGGGCACGTCCAGCCCGGCGGCGTCCTTCCGGGCTGGACCGTGGCCGTGGCGGAGGGCCTAGATGTCAGTCGACTTCGCGGTCGGGGCCGCCGAGGGCACGCTCAACACCTTGGAGTGGATGTCCTTGTCGGAGTAGCCCCTGAGCATGTCCGCGATGCCCTCCTCGAACATCGAGCGGAAGACCACGCCGACGTCACCCGTCGCTGTGCCTGCCGACTCCCCGGCGAACGAGAAGAGATACTCGTTCTCCTCGGAGAGCTTGAGCCCCAGCCCCCAGGTCATTGCTGCATGCCCCACGGAAGTCCCTCCGACGACCCCCGCGACGCGGACCTCGACACGCTCGACCTTCACGTCGATGACCGCATGTGGCGTGCTCGGGAGGGGCTGACCGGGAGCGACCACCTCCACCTTGTCGAAGTAGTTGCCGAACACCTTGACGAGATCTCTCTGCACGAAGGCCTGCACATCCTCGAGCCTCCCTCCACGGTCGGTGTTGTCCACCAGCACCGGCATCACTGCCGGCACCTTCGCGGGGTCGAGAACGAGGTAGGCGGTGCGGGGGCTCTTGTTCGAGATCATGAGGGAGGGAGCGGTCACGCGCATCTCCTTCACCGAAAGCCGGGAGGGGCCACAGGCGAAGGTCGCGCACGCCACCACCGCCAGAAGACTCTTCAACAGCAGCTGATGCATGTCCTGCTCCATGAGTAACGGGGTTGCGGCAACTTTGACATGGCTCACGGCTGGCAGACCAGCCGTCGGGCTGACGCCGGATGCCTCCTGGCCCCGGTGGGGCATCCAGGAGGCTCTGACGACCTGCTCGAGCTGTCTGTCATTGCAGGGCCGCGTGAAACCCGCCCTGCGGGGTGTGGGCAGTTCGAGCGGGGTGTGTCATCGCGGAGGGGGCGGTCGGGACGACGCCCCGCCGCCATGGGGGCGCCTCGAGCGCGGCCTCATGCCTCGCATTGCGCGTGGCAAGCATTCCTCGCACGGAGACGAACACGTCAGGCCTGTGGCCCCGATGAGCAGATGCGCCATCATTCAATGGCAGGCCAACTGGGAATCAAGGGGGCCCGTAGCGCAGCTCCTCAGACGCCAGGCGCCAGTTCCATCCCTCGTGGAGCAGCCAGGGAGTCTGGCCGGGTCGCATCCCTCTACGCGGTAGGAGCTGCGCTCACTCGACGGGCGCGCGCAGGACTCACTACCCCTTCCCACCCTCGGGCTTGTGCGCCTGCATCCGCTCACCCGTGGCAAAGAATACGCCGCCGGCCAGATGGTGGATGGGGCGGTAGGCATCTCCAGCGCTGAAGTCCCATCCATTGTCCTTCCACACCGCGTCCTCGACCCAGGCGGCGACGACCTCGGCGATGAACAGGTCGTACTTGCGCTGGACGTCTGGCTCGGGGAGCACGCGGCACTCCAGCCACCCCACGCAGCCCTCCACGAGCGGCGCCTGCACGCGGGAGGCGGGGAGGGCCTTCAGCCCCGAGGCAGCCCACTTGTCCTCATCGCGGCCGGTGACCGAGCCCACGGCATAGACCTGCTCCAGCTGCGCGCACGTGGGGACGCAGAGGGTGAACTCGCCCGAGGCATCCACCAGCTCACGCGTGAGGGTGCCCTCGGCGATGACGACGGAGACCTTGGGAGGCTCGAAGTCGATGGGCATGGCCCAGGCGGCGGCCATGACGTTGGTGCGGCCCTGCGCGGCGCTCGCGACGAGCGTGGTGGGGCCGTGGTTGAGCAGCTTGTAGGCACGGCGCAGCTCCAGCGGGACTCTCATGGCCGGGCACTCTATCCCGCTGGAGCGGCGGTGCTGCTCAGCGCTTCTTGTGCGGCAGGCGCACCGCCGCCGCCCGGGAGGGAAATCATCAGCGGCTGCCCGGTGCGGCCACCCCGCGTCGAGCCGGGGGGCTGCTACGGGACGATGTAGATGTCGCCGTTCGTCTGGGTGATGGCGCCGCCCACGACGTTGTAGACGTTGAAGAGGTCTGCGCTCTTGAAGCTCGCGCCCGCCGGCACCGGGGCCAGGGCCGGTGAGGTCGTCAGCTGGGTCAGCGACGAGCTGACGAAGGTATTGCCGGAGACCGTGACCAGGTTGTCCGCGGGCAGGTTGCCGCTGTTCACGCTGGTGTCGGGCCGCAGCCAGATGCCGGAGAGGCGCTGGTTGAGGGCGGCCGAGCCGTGGAGCGGCGTGCTGGTGATGGTCACCCCCATCGTGGTGTCACCGGCGGCGACCGGGCTGCTGAGGGTTCCCGCGATGGAGATGAGCGGCGTGTACCCGCCCGCGGCGTAGTGCGTCTGATTGTTGTTGTTGATGAGCAGCTGCCCATACGGCACGTCACCTTGCTTGAGGAACACCGTGCCCGCGCCACCGTCGCTGTACGCCGCGCTGATGCCGGTGCCTCCCCGCGCCTGCACCTGCGTGCTGCTCGTCGGGAGCGGATAGGTGAGGGCTCCGACGAAGCTCGAAGCTCCGCCCGTGCTGACCAGCGCAATCCGGCCGCCACCGCCCGCGCGCACCGCGCCGAGCGAGCCCGAGTACGCATTCGCCCCGTTGGCGGTGATGGAGCCAGTCCAGCCCGTGGTGTCGAAGCTTCCGCAGCGCATGGAGACCGAGCCTCCCGCGGCGCCGTACTGGCCGCCGCTCGTCACCGCGCCAGCCTTGATGAGCGTACTCCCGCCCAGCGTGCAGGCCCCGGCGGCATCGAGCCGGAAGACCCCACCGCCGTTGCTCCGGTAGGAGAGGTACGACGGCGAGCCGCCCACGCTCGCGGCCGCTCCCCCGGGATACCGCGGGTCCCGATAGTCGCCATAGGCCATGCCGCGAACCGACCCGGCAGTGTAGCCGCCTCCGACGCCGCCGTGGCCCGCGCCATAGCCGTTGGCCACGCCGGTCGCGGCCAGGGGGCCATTTGCTCCGAAGCCCCAGGCCGTCAGCGGCGCGCCCTGCGGGTCGCACGCCATCGGATAGCCCAGCCCCGCGACATCCACCGAGCCTCCCGTGAGCGTGAACGTGTCCGCGAGCGTCAGGTTGAGCCCGTACGCCACCGCGGCGGCCGGCGACGTCTTGAAGATGGGCGGGTAGTGCCTGAGGCCACCCGCCGTCTGCGCATAGCGCGTCGCCTTCAGCGAATTGGTGGTCAGCGTGCCGCCCGACACGACCACGTCGTTGGACGCGACGATGGCGGGCACGGTGAGCGCGCCCCCCGCCAACGACACGTTGTCCGCGACGAGCGTGCCGCCCGCCACCGGAGGCATCACCTGGGTGCTCTGCACGACGTTCACCGCTCCGCCCGCGTACTGGATGCGGCCCGTCTGGTTGCTCGTCGTGTCGAAGAGCACCAGGCCGTTCACGGTCATCGAGCCCGCTCCGGAGCTCGTCGTGTTGCCCGAGAGGATGTAGATGTCACCGTTGGTCTCGAGGATGGCATTGCCGAGCACGTCGAGGTGGTCCAGCACCTCCACGCTCCGGAAGAACGCGCTCGCGGCGATGTCGGATGGGACGGGGCTGGTCGTCAGGCTGCCCACCGCGTTGGTGGTGACGCTCACGAGGTTCGACGGGTCGAACAGCGCTCCGCCCGCGGCGTTGATGTCGGGCCGCAGCCAGCCGCCCGCGAACACCCCGTTGTAGGCCGCC
Source organism: Pyxidicoccus xibeiensis (assembly GCF_024198175.1). Classification (NCBI taxonomy): domain Bacteria; kingdom Pseudomonadati; phylum Myxococcota; class Myxococcia; order Myxococcales; family Myxococcaceae; genus Pyxidicoccus; species Pyxidicoccus xibeiensis. The sequence continues at coordinate 165,940 of NZ_JAJVKV010000011.1, read as the reverse complement.
GAGGACGAGGGGGTCGTGTTCTGCGTGAGCGAGGGGTTCGTGTTCAGCGGCGCACCGGCATTCTCGTAGTAGGTCGCGTTGAAGCTGGTGCTGGCGATGGAGACCGGGAGCTGGGTGGCGCCCGCGGCGACGTTCGCGGTGAGGGTGCCGGCAATCGCGGGCAGCCGCGTCGTACCCTCGTTCTGGTAATGCGCGGGGGAGTTGCTGGCGATGATGAGGTCGCCGTACGTCAGCCCGCTGTGCTTGAGGTAGATGGTCCCCGCGCCGCCAGCGCCAATCACGTAGCTGGAGTTGGCCGGCGCGCCGCCGAAGGCGTGGACCCGGGCCGTGAGGTTCGTGGGCGGGTAGCTCACCGCGCCGGTGAGGGTCGCGGCGTCACCGGTGCTGACCAGCGCGATGCGACCGCCGCCGCCAGCACCCACGGGAATGGACGAGTTCCCCGAACCAGGGCCGCCGTCCGCATTGAGGGTTCCCGTCCAGCCCGTCGAGGTGATGCCTCCGCAGCGGAGGTTGATGGAGCCTCCGGCGCCGTTGTACGGAGCGCTCGCGGTGATGGAGGCGGTGCCGGCCAGCACGCATGTCCCCGTCGAGGTGATGCGGGCGACGCCGCCCCCGTGATAGGCCGAGTAGGTGCTGTTGGTGGCACCGGGATACCTCGGGTCGCGGTAGTCGCCGTACGTCGCTCCCGCGTTGCCAGCGTGGGCGTTGCTGGCCGCGGTCATGTTGATGCGGTAGTTGCCGGAGCCCATGCCGCCGTGGCTGGCGCCGTACAGCTCGCTCGTCCCCGCCAGCGCGGACGAGGGCGCGCCATTGGGACCGAAGCTGAACAGCCCGCTCCCGCTGGCGCAGGAGCCATTGGGATAGCACGTCTTGCCATATCCCTTGCTGATGGTGTTGACCGTGCCGCCCAGGAGGTTCCAGGAGCCCGTGAGGATGTCGAGCTTGTACATGGTCGTGTTGGTGGCCTGCAGGTGCGTCACCGTGCCGCCGGTGATGAAGACGTCACCGAAGGTCTGCCCCTCCGTGGTGGCATCGAATGTCACCGTGCCCCCGGAGATGTAGAGGTTGCGGCCGCCCGCGTGGCTGCCGGTGATGGTGACATTTCCCGAGGTGACGGTGGTGCCACAGCTGCCGCCGCAACCCGCGCCGCCCTCGAACCTGCTCGAGTCGAACGTGACGTCCGCCGTGTCCGGAAGCGTCACCGTGCCGTTCGCATCGGTGACGGTGGCGGAGAAGGTCGTCGGCACCGACAGCGCCGTCGAGCTCCTCGCCGTGACGACGTAGCTCCCGGCTCCCGAGTCCACCGCCTTCAGGCAGGTCGCGGACGGAGCATTGACCGTGCACGCCGAGGTTCCCGTGCCGCCCAGGGTGACGAGCCCGTCGCTGCTCAGCACCTCGACGTGCAGCCCCGGCCCCAGCGGCGCTCCAATCGCGTCCCGGGGTGTGAGGGTGAGCGTCACGTAGGCCAGCCCGTCGGAGGGCACGAAGGTAGCGGAAGCCAGCAATTGCGGCTGCGGCGCGGTCAGGCTCGCGCACGTGCTCGCGGAGGCGGCCGCCGCGCTGGGAGCCCTCTCGTCCCGGGGTGGAGCTGAACAGCCGAGCAACGCGAGTACGAGCCAACCGGCGTGCAGACCTGAGCGTGACAGTCGCATGGACCTTCTCCCTGGCTCTTGAACAGCGGCCGGCCGGCGCCGCTTCAGTCCCGGGCGACCGAACGTCCGGATGCTTCAACTGGGTTGCATGAGGAACGCAGCCACTGGAACCACGGCCGCCCCCGGCCCCGCCTGTGTCCATGGATGCCACGCTCAGTGAAGGCCTGTGGCACGAAGGGTTACATGGTCCAGTGCGTCATCCAGTGGTTTCGCAGGGTTGGGGCCGGCTGCGCGCTTGCAGCGTTTGTCCACCTTTCAGCGCTTCACGCTCGGCAGTGCTCTGGGCGCACCCACGGAATCCGAATGAGATTCAGCAGACTCCTCGCAGCTTCATCACCCCCGAACCGTCCAGCACTCCTGGGCGTGCTGCTCGCGTCCTCGCTGTTCGCGCTCAGCGCGGAGGCCGTGCCCATGAAGGTCATGACGATGGGGCTCGGCTCGGGCTCCATCACGGGGACGGGCATCAGCTGCACCGACCTCGGCGGCGACTGTGACGAGCCCTTCGGGTCGACCACCGTGACGCTCACGGCCACGCCCGCCTCGGGTTCCACCTTCGGTGGCTGGAACACCGATGCCGACGCCGACCCCCTGTCCTCACCGGACTGCTCCGGCATGACGCTGACCTGCACCCTGTCGACGAGCCAGGCGCGGTCGGTGAAGGCGACCTTCAACCTCTCCTCCGGCATCAACCCGCTCGTGGCCGCGGACCCGAGCAACATCACGCCCGAGGAGATCGAGGCGTACCTCATCGACCCCCTCAACAACAACGTCGACAGCGTGGCCCGCTTCGTCGCCGCGCTGCCCCTGCAGTACCGGCAGAGCGCCATCCTGATGACGCGCTCGGAGAGCCTGCAGACGGGCACCGCCGAGCACCCGCGCATCCTGCTGTCGAGCATCAACGCGAAGTCCGTCTTCTCCATCGGGCCCGTCCAGCACTCCGCGTACCCGGGCTCGCACCCGGACGTCATCGAGTACATGCAGTGGGATGCGGCCACGAAGAACTTCCGCTTCCACGAAATCATCCTGAAGACCATCCCGGCGATGGGCTCCATTCCTCCGCGCACGCGCACGATTGAGAAGGACGACGTGAAGTGCTCGAGCTGCCACTCGACGCGGAACGTGCTCAACACGTCGGACCTCCCGGGAACGACGGGCCTGCCCGTGGGCGTCATCCAGACGAAGAACAAGCCCAACTGGGACCCGTATGACAGCTGGGGCGGCATGCTCCCGTTCAACCGGGACCGGCTGTATCAGGGCTCGCTGGACACGGCCGCGTTCCGCAGGCTCTACAACCCCTGGACGTGGAGCTCCAGCCACGCCATCCGCTCGCTGGTGGAGCAGCTTCGCCTGCAGCCCCCCGGGGTCCCCGTCGCGGACCGCATCACCCGCTTCCAGGGTGGCGCGGGTGACGGCACGCCCCGGCTGTCGTTCGACACGTCGCCTCCGGTGACGCTCGAGCCCGCCCCGGTGGGCTCCGTCGCCTCCATCAACACCGCGTACAACTTCGACAACACGTTGTTGGGCCCGACCAGCTCCGTCATTCGCGGTGGGACCTTCGTCGTGCTGTACCACCTCTCGCAGCTCAGCGGTGGTGAGGGGCGCGGCGTCCAGCTGTTCGACCTTGCTGGCGGCCTCGACGGCAACCTCAACCAGCAGCGCGTCGCCGACGAGCTCGCGACCCACCGCTGGGCTACCGGCAACGTGCTCATCGACCCCCGGCCCGTGGCCCTGGCCATCACCAAGGGCTGCTTCACCATCGACACGCCGAACAATCAGGTCATCAGCTCCGCCGGGAGCCTGACGTTCAGCCAGGCGTTCTTCACGGCGCGGCACGGCGGCCTGGGCATCGCCGACGTGTTCAATGACACCACGGTGCGCACCAAGAGCGTGCCGCGCAGGAAGGTCGACATCCAGAAGTTCAACCTCGACCGGACCGGTGACCTGTACACCATCACCACCCTGCCGGTGGTGAACGGCCTCGTCCAGCAGCATGGCGCGGCGACCAGCGCGGGGACGGTGACCTCGTTCCCCCGGCTCCGGCAGGAGGTGTTCCGCCGGCCCATCGATGAGATTGGCCCTGACGGGACGGTGATGGGCGGCATCTTCGTGGACCGGGAGATCTACAGCAACACGACGCGGATGGCCCTGTACCGCTACTTCCTCGAGCCGCTCGGGGTCTCGGTGGACAAGTGGTCCATGGGCGTGCGCGGCCGGTCGCGCACCTATGCCTTCGCCGACGTGTTCAACTCGTACACCAGCACCCTCCAGTCGGTGCTCCAGGCCAACCTGACCGCGGACCCGTTCCCCGGCCTCACGTCCTTCACCTGTGCCAACCTGATTCCGGCGGTGAATGCCTCGCTGGGGACGCTGCCCCTGGCGAGTGCCGTGCCCACGTACACGGACGTGCAGCGCATCTTCAACAAGGGCTGCGTCGAGTGCCACGGCGGGCTCGACTACCCGCCGTACGTGAACTACGGCACGTACCTGAACCTCGCGGAGAACCAGGTCGGCCCCGGCGTGGACCCGCTCGCGCAGTCGTACGGCCTCGCGCAGCCCATGGCGACCAGCCTGACGGGGATGCTGTTCGACCGCATCACCCGCACGTCGGAGGACTGCCCGGGCGGCATGATGCCGTGTGGCGGGCCGCCGCTGAGCGCCGCGGATGTCGACACGATTCGCCGCTGGATTGTGGGTGGCAACCCCTCCACCTGGGGGGACCCGCACCTGACGACGATTGATGGCGTGCGCTACGACTTCCAGAGCGCCGGCGAGTTCGTGCTGCTGCGCGACCCGGGGACGGAAATCCAGGCGCGGCACACCCCCGTGCAGACACAGGGGCCCGTGGGCCCGGACGCGCACACCGGGCTGACCTCGTGTGTGAGCATCATGACGGCGGTGGCGGTGCGCGCCGGCCCGCACCGAATCACCTACCAGATGAACCCCGAGCGGCGGGAGGGCTTGGAGCTGCGCGTCGATGGACGGCCCGTGCAGCTCGGCACGGAGCTGCTGCTCCCCTCCGGGGGACGCATCCTCCGGACGCCTTCTCAGGGCGGCATCCAGATTGAGACGCCGGGTGGGACGCGCATCATCATCACCGTCGATTGGTGGGCGCACTACCAGCTCTGGTACATGAACGTCAGCGTGCAGCATGCCCGCGCCACGGACGGCCTGCTCGGCGCCATCGCCCCGGGCAACTGGCTGCCGACGCTCTCCGACGGCACGCAGCCAGGCTCCCGCCCGACGAGCCTCTACGACCGCTACGTCGACCTGTATGCGAGGTTCGGGGACTCCTGGCGGGTGAAGGACTCCACGTCGCTGTTCGACTACCCGGCCGGGTACTCCACCGCGTCGTACACGCTCCAGGGCTGGCCGGCGTACAACGCGAGCTCGTGCAGCATCGCCAAGGCGCCCCCGGGGATTCCCATCGTGCCGGCGCTGCCGGCGCTGTCGATGCAGCGGGCGCTGGAGCTCTGCCGGGGCGTCACGAACGAGGTGCGGCGCCAGCAGTGCGCGCAGGACGTGGCCGCCACGGGCGACCCCATCTTCGCCCACACGTTCGCGGAGTCCGAGCGGGTGGAAGCCAACCGCAACCCCGGGGCCGTGGGGCTGGTGTCACCGAGGGACTTCTCCGTCGCTCCCGCGACGGTGTCCTTCAAGTGGGAGCCCACCTTCGACCCGAACCAGGACGCGGTCCTCTACCGGCACTGCGTCTGGGGTGTGAATACCGCCTTCACCTTCCAGGCATGTGAGGCGCAGCCGACGCAGGCGCTCACCCGCACGGTGACGCTGGAGTCCGGCAAGGACTACTTCTGGAAGGTCATCGCCCAGGACGGCAAGGGCGGCAGCTCCGAGAGCAAGACGTGGCGGATGACGGCGAGGTAGCAGCCACCGCTGAAGGCGGAGGCACCTCCGCTGCTGCAACACCCGCAGTCACTTCTGCCAGGTGCTGAAGTCCACGGGTCCGCCGCCTGCTTCACGGGCGGCGGGCCCGGCTCGAGCCGGTGCCGGTGGCACCAGCCTCCGCGGGCGCGGCGCCAGCCTCAGCTCGTCCGCAGGTCCAGCTTCGCGCTGACGGCGACGGCTTGCGGGTTGAATGCGCACAGCCGGAAGGTACCCGGCACCAGGTCGGGCCGGGTGACCTCGTCCGCCGCGAACGAGAAGTCCGCCGTCACCTCTTCGGCCGCGGCGGAGAACGTCCCTGTCTGCCCGAGGAGGCTCCGCCGCAGCCGGAGCCGCACGGGCGGCCGCGAGCCGTCAGGCCTGGGCTGGACGGTGCCCGCGGCGAACACCGCGTTGAGGGCCGACTCGTCCTGGAGCAGGCACACGTTGGAGCCCGGCGCGATGCGCAGCGTGGCCACCTGGACGGCTGTGCGCTCCGGTCCCCGATGCCCCAGACCACCTCGGTGGGCGAGAAGGTGAGCAACTCGGTGCGCGCCGTGCGCAGCTCCTCCCGCGCGGCCCCCATGTCCCAATAATTCCGGTTCGCGTGTCCAAGCTGGCGAAGATGCGTTCAGGGCTGAGCCCCGCGGAAATACAGGACCTGTACGACCGGTACGCACCTGGGATGTACCGGAGGGCCTTCGCCTTGCTGCAGCGGGAGGCGGACGCGTGGGACGCGGTGCAGGAGTCGTGTGTCCGCCTCCTCCAGTCAGCGGACGACTTCCGGCGCGAGGCCCGGCCGATGACGTTCATCTACCGGGTGACCACCAACGTCTGCCTCAACATGCTCCGCTCGCGAGCGCTGAGGGACGTGGCGCCGGAGGGGGAGGGGACGGAGGGCTCCGTGGATGGGCTGGCGTCCACCGAGTGCCGGGACTTCCTGTTGAAGCTGGCGCGCGAGCTGGATGAGCGCGGCCTGACGGTGGCCACGCTGTACTACCTGGACGGGATGTCCCAGGAGGAGATTGCCCAGGTCCTGGGCCTCTCCCGGAAGACCATCGTGCGCGAGGTGCAGCGCATCAGCGTGCGGGCCCGCGCGCTGGGTGAGCCCGCGAGCCCGGTGGTGCGCAAGGAGGTGCCGCATGAGTGAACACCTGTCGGACTTCGCCCTGGACGAGGTGCTGGCCGGCGGCCCGAGGTCGCCCCACCTGGAGTCCTGTGGCGCCTGCCGGGAGCGGCTGGCGCGGCTGGGGGCCCACGCGGAGTCGGTCCAGGCCGGGCCCCACTTCTCGCGCGTCCGGGCCCGGCTCCTGGCGGAGGCGGCGCAGCGCCCGTCCCGGCCCACCACCTCCTGGTTCTCCGCGTGGCTGCTCGTCCCCGCGCTGGCCACGCTGGCGGTGGTGGTGGTCCAGGGGACGCCGCCAGTCGACGCAGGGGGCCAGGCCGGACCGTCCACGGGGGCGGAGGGCGCCGCGCCCGCCGGGGGGCAGGGGACGCGGGTGAAGGGGCCTCCCGCAGTGGAGCTGTTCCGGCTGGAGGACGGCCAGGTGAACCCCGCGCTGAAGGAAGGGGATGCGGTCGCGCTCCGGCTGAGGAGCGGGGGCCGGCCCTATGCGCTGGTCGTCTCCATGGACGTGGGGGGGCAGGTGGAGGCACTGTGGCCGGCGGGGGCGGGGCGCAGCGGCGAGCTGGTCGCCGAGCAGCCCGCGCCCCTGTTCCAGGTCACCCGGGGAGACTTCGTGGTGCATGCCATCTATTCGGACACGCCGCTGCGGTTCGACGAGGTCCGCGCCTGGCTGGCCACGCACGGGCCGCGGTGCCCTGGCGCCTCGGTGGAGGTGGCCTGCCACGAGCCCTCGGGGCTTCCCCCGGGCTCCGCGCACGCGGCGGTGGCGCTCGGCGTCGAGGCCCGGCCATGACGCTCGCGCTGCTGCTGGCGGCCATGGTGGCCACGCAGCCCGGGGCCACGGAGGTGGGAGCGGGCCCGCGCCGGTTCGCGCTCGTGGTGGGCAACAACCGTGGCACTGCTGCGAATGTGCCGCTGCGCTACGCGGAGCGCGACGCCCTCGCGGTGCTCGGCGTGCTGCGGGAGGTGGGCGGGCTGCGGCGCGAGGACGGCCTGGTGGTGCTCGGCTCCGACGCGGACGCGGTGCGCGACGCGCTGGCCCGCTTCGAGCGCTACCTCCGGGCCCAGGCCCGGCAGGGAGACCAGCTCTTCGTCTACGTCTCCAGCCACGCGGACGCGGGCGAGCTGCACCTGTCCGGTACGCGCCTGCCGCTGCACGAGGTGGTCCGCTTCCTGGAGGCCGCGCCCGTGAGCGTCGCCCTGCTGGTGGTGGACTCGTGCCAGTCGGGTGAAGCGGCGCGCCTCAAGGGGCTCAAGCCCATTCCAGGCGTGCTGGTGAACCTGGAGCGGCAGGAGCTGTCCGGGCGCGTCATCATCACCGCGTCCGCCGCGGACGAGTCCGCGCAGGAGTCGGATGCGCTCGCGGGCTCCGTCTTCACGCACCACCTGGTCGCGGCGCTGCGCGGGGCGGCGGACGTGTCGGGGGACGGACGCGTCACGCTCGCCGAGGCCTATACGTACTCCTACGCGCGCACGGTGGAGTCCTCGCTCCTGTCCCGCGCGGGGACGCAGCACCCCAGCTTCCGCTTCGACCTCCAGGGGAAGGGGGACCTCGTCCTCTCCTCGCCCGCGCGGGCGACGTCGCTGCTGACGCTCGCCATCGAGGAGCCCGGGGACTGGACGGTGTCCACCCTCTCGGGAGAGCCCGTCCTCGGGCACGTGCGCAAGGGCGCGGGGGCGACCACGCTGGCGCTGCCCGCGGGCGGCTACATCCTCACCACGCGGAGCGAGCACACCGCCATGGAGGCGCGCGTGCAGGTCCCCGACGCGGGCCGCGCGGAGCTGACGCGCTCGCAGCTGCGTCCCCAGCGCCTGGAGACGAACGTGCTCAAGGGTGCGCTGCCGCCGAGGTGGAGGCTTCACCTGGGCCCCAGCGTGGGACGTCCGCTCATCCCATCCTTCGGGCCCATGGTGGGCGCCACGGCCGCGCTCCAGCATTCCTGGAAGGAGTCCGGGGTGAACCTGACGACGGCCGTGCTGGACGTTCGCCGGGGAGCGCATCCCTCCGGGGACCTCGAGCAATACGACGCCACGGCGCGGCTGGGCCTGGGGCATCTCACGCGGGACTGGCATGGGCTCCAGCTCCACGTCTCCCTGGATGCCGGCGCCACCCTGTCCCGCCAGCGGCAGCCCTCCACCGGAGAGGTGGGGCTCGCCCTGCAACCCCAGGTGGGAGCGACGGTGGGAGCGTGGCTGCGAGTGCACGGGCCGCTCCGGCTGTCGGTCCTCGGCAATGCGGGGCACACCTGGTCGCGCGCGGATGCGGGCGCTGGCTCCGCGCTGTCGCTGGGCGGCAGCCTCGGCCTGGGTTGGGTGCGCTGACGTCCCAACCTGGCGGCGTCGCGTGTCCAAGAGAGGTCTCGCGACTGCCTCCCGGAGCGTCCCCCATGAAACCCGGCCTCACCCGCTGCACCTGGGTGCCCCTGCTGCTCTGCACGGCACTGGGCTCCCTTGCCTGTGACTCCTTGAAGTCGGAGCCGACGTCCTCTCCCAAGACGGACGACACGTCCGGTGGTCAGCTCCTCGTCACCCTGAGCACGGAGGGGCCGGAGTTCTGCCGGGAGGGCCAGTGGACGCTGTCCGTCCACGTCGAAGGCAACCCGGACAAGGTGGAGCTGGTCACCCAGGCGGAGGGCGACCCCGAGCCGTCCGTCAGCGACCTCACCCCTCCGTACCGGCACGCCGTGGACTGTGCCACCCATGCGCAGGGCCTTGTCACCTTCGCCGCGCGGGCCGTGCTCGGAGAGCAGAGCGTCACCAGCCGGAGCGCCACGGTCGTCGTGGACCGCACGCCTCCCGTGGTGGGCCTCTCTCGTCCGGACGGGTCCTTTCCCCACGTGCACGAGGCTCCGGAGATTGGCATCTCCGAACCCCTCCTGGCCGGGTCGCTCGAGGTCTCGCCCACCGTGCTGCGCGACGACAGGGGGTTCTCGGTCGCGCACCAGGTGGTGCTCAGCGAGGATGGGAAGGTCCTCCGGCTGGTGCCGGCCTCACCCCTGCGTCCACCGGCCATCCTGCACGTCGACCTGTCCCAGGTGAAGCTGAAGGACCGGGCCGGCAATCAAGGCGTGGGGGTGCACAGCCATCGCATCCGCTACTGGCCCTTCAGTCGGGTCGGAGACCTGTGGCACAACCCCTCCCACTACCTGCATTCCCTGGCCACGGAGCAGTTTCCAGAGGGCCGGCCGGTCCTCGCCTTCGTCACCACCGAGTCGTTTGGCGTCGTGCCGCAGCTCGGAGTCAACCGCTGGAACGGTACGGCATGGGAGCCGCTCCCCGCGCCGCGTGAGCCCCATGCGCGGGCGGTAGCGCCCGAGCTGCCGCGGCTCGCGACCTCCCGGCTCGGAAGCGCCCTGGTGCTCGCCTGGAGCGAGACCCAGGACTCCACCTCGTGGATTCACGTGGTGAAGCATGACGGCATGTCATGGGTCCGCCTGGGAGCGCCGTTGGACACCCGGGACACCCATCCCCGGTTCCAACTGGCGCTGGACTGGTGGGGGCGCCCCTTCCTCGTCTACCCGGACGGCGCTGGCGGGCTCCGGGTGATGCGCTGGAGCGACACGGCCTGGGAGCCCCTGGGAGACCCTCGGGGAGCCATTCCCGAGCTCCAGACGTACGCGGGGCACCCGGCCATCACCGTGGAAGGCGGCACCGTGTTCGTGGCCTGGTCGGGGTTTCCTTCCCGGGAAGACGACGCGCAGCACGTCTTCGTGACGAGGTACGCGAATGGGCGCTGGCACCGCATGGGCCGGTTGCTGCGCGGCACGGAGCAGGGCAGCACGTGGGACCTCGCCATCAAGGGCGAGGGGGAAGACGACGTGGTGGTCGCCTGGCGGGAAAGCGCCCCGGACCGCGCCACCGGGATGCTCTTCGTCTCCCGGTGGAATGGAGACCTCTCGCTGGGCGACTGGGGGACGCCGGAGCGCATCCAGGCCGCGACGGAGCTGCTGTACCTCGGCCCGCCCTTGCTCGAGCTCGATGCCGACGGGGAGCCCTGGGTGGCCTGGCAGCGGCGGGGCTCCGGTGACGCGGAAGGCGTGTACCGGAGGCGCCGCGCCACGGGGTGGGAGCCGGAGCAGTTCATCGCGGGCGAGATGCTCAGCGGGTTCCGGCTGGATGCGAAGGGGCTCCCCTGGGCATCCGCGGGATACCCGGGGGACCTGACCATCATCCGCCCGCAGTAGCCGCTCCGGCGGCCCTCGGACGCTCCCTACTGCCCGAGAAGGACGCGGAAGATCTTCTCGTTGCTGTTGTCGGGGATGCTGTCCTTGTCGCCCTGGTTGGTGGTGGTCAGCCACAGGTTGCCGTCGAGCGTCGGCTCGACGGTGCGCAGCCGGCCGTAGGTGCCGACGAAGAACTGCTGCACGTTGGTCAGCTCGGTGCCGCTGATGACCCCGCGGTAGAGGCGTGAGCCGCGGGCGCAGGCCACGTAGAGCGCGTCGCGGACCACCGTGATGCCGGAGCAGGAGCCTTCCGACGTGGGGTAGGTCCGCTTGGGGGCGATGTACCCGGCCGTCGCGCAGCCCGAGCCGCCCTGGGACACCGTCCCCTCACAGTTCGGCCAGCCGTAGTTCCCGCCCTTCTGGATGAGGTTGGTCTCGTCCATCACCGAGTTGCCGAACTCCTGCTCCCAGAGGCGCCCCTGGGAGTCGAAGGCCAGCCCCTGCGGGTTGCGGTGGCCATAGCTCCACACGTAGTTGCCGAAGGGGTTGTCGGACGGGACCGTGCCGTCGGTGTTGAGCCGCAGCACCTTGCCGGCCAGGTTGTTGATGTCCTGCGCGTAGGCGCCGTTCTGGGCATCACCCGTCGCCGCGTAGAGCTTCCCGTCCGGTCCGAAGCGCAGGCGCCCGCCGTTGTGGAACTTGTTGCGGCCGATGCCCTGCAGCAGCACCTGGAGCGAGGCGATGTTGAGGGCGCCATTCTCGTACCGCAGGCGCACGATGCGGTTGTCGGTGGGGGACGTGTGCATCACGTACAGCCAGCGGTCGGTGGAGAAGGAGGGGGAGATGGCCAGCCCCATCAGCCCGCCCTCGCCGTCGGTGCTCTGCACGTTGGGGACGGTGCCCACCGACGTCTTCTGTCCCGTCGCCGGGTCCAGGCGAACGATGTTCTGCGCGTCCCGGCGGCCGTAGAGCACCGTGCCGTCCGGCAGGTGCACCAGGCCCCACGGGATGTCCGTGTCGGTGGTGACCTGGGTGACGGAGCAGACGGGGTTCGCGCAGGCCTGGCCGGTGGTGACCGTCACGGCCGAGCTCCGGGCGGACGCATTGCCCTGGGCGTCACGGGCGAGCACGGCGTAGGAATAGGCCGTATTCGGGGAGAGGCCGCTGTCGGAGAAAGACGTCCCGGGCGGCGAGCCGGACACCGTCCCGACCTTCACGCCTCCTCGGAACACGTCGTACGCCGTCACGCCCTGGTTGTCGGTCGACGCAGTCCAGCTCACCGTCACGCTGGTGCCCGAGGCGGTGGCGGTGACGCCGGTGGGGACGGTGGGCGGCTGGGTGTCCGTCTGGCACGGCGGCGGGGTGATGGAGAGCGTGGCGCTGCCTTGAGAGACATTGCCCGCCGCGTCCCGTGCATTCACATACAGGCCCCACGTCGCGCCGGGGACCACGGTCAGCCCGGTGGACACCGTGGCGCCGGACACGCTCTTCATGAGCTGGCCGTCGTGGTAGACGTCATAGAAGGCGACCCCCTCGTTGTCCGTGGACGCGGACCACGACAGTGTGGCCGAGTTGCACGTCACGTTGGACAGGGTGAGCCCCGTGGGCACGGTGGGGGGCTGGGTGTCGGGCGGCAGCGACCACTGCTGGTTCGTCTGGCCGTTGCAATTCCAGACGACGACCGGCGAGCTGTTGGCGGTGGCCTGGCCGGACACGTCGAGGCACAGCGAGGACGAAGTGTGGACCACCGTGCCGTTGGCGTTGCGGACCCACCGCTGGCTCGCCGCCCCGGTGCAGGCGCCGATGACGGCCCGGGCCCCGGCGCTGGCGGTCGCGGGCTGGACGCACCAGGCACCGTCGAACACGCGCAGCTCGCCCTCGGGCGTGAACAGGAACCGCTGGTTCCCCTGCCCGTGGCAGTCATAGATGTTGAGCCCCTGCCCTGACGTCTGGCTGTTCTGGGCCACGTCGAGGCAACGGCCGGACTGCACGCCGATGAGCCGGGTGCCCGCGACCAGCGCGGCGGTCTGCGTTGGGGGCTCGGACTCGTGCTCCGGTTGCACTCCACAGGCCACGGCGGTGGCGAGGAACAAGGCCAGTCCGGTGCGGCGAACGACGACGGGCAGGTGACGAAGGTGCATTGAGACGCTCCTGGGTGTGTCACCTCTTTCCCGGTATTCCGGGTTGGCCTCAAGCAATCTTTGTGTGCCGCGCCGGCGGGTGTTGACCCCCGGTCAGCAGGTGGCCGGCAACCGACATGCCGGGGGAGGGCCTTCTAGCTGCCCAGGCGCGACATGCGGCCCCCTGGGTCGAGGGCGAAAACCCAGAAATAGAGCGGGAAGGTGATCCATCCACGTAATCCGCGTTCAATCCGTCGGTGGCTGTACCCATCAACCCACAGCCCTGAACCTGAAGAGGTACACATGCGTAGGTCTTTCTTCTCTGGATTGATGCTCTGTGTCGCCGTCGCCCTGACCACCGGTTGCGGGGTCGAGCAGGAGGAGCCGGCCGCGAGCGAGGTGTCGGCCCATGTGCCCGAGGAGAACCTCGGCGAGGCGGAGCAGAATGTCTGCGGTCCCGGCGCGCACGCCATCTGTGAGGGCTGGGAGGCCGGCGGCCGCCGGTGTCTGGCGAACTGCTCGGGCACCAACTACTGGATGGACACCGGCTGGGCCGCCTCGGGCTCCGGGCTCTCCGCCTGCTGGTACATCAGCCATGGAGAGTGCGGGGAGAAGGCCCAGAACTTCTGCTTCCAGCGTGGCTGGTCCTACCAGGGCGCCTGCTGGGGTCGCCGCGGCTGAGCTTCGAGCGGCATCACAGCGGTCCTGACCCGGGCGCGCGGCGCTGGACGTCGCGCCGCGCGCCTGCTCTCGGCGACACCTGTGCCTTGGCAGTAGCTCACTGGGCTCGCGGGTGAGCGGGAAGTCCATCCCGGCGAGCAGGTGACCGTGCGGGTCCTCCGCTGGGATGACGGTGTATGGATCGCCCCCCTCGACAGGCAGAAGGGATATCTGGCACACCCGTGCGTGTTGGGTGCGGGGCCGGCCGCCTGGAGATGCATTGCGAGGAAGGCAGCATGACGCGGTCTGGCTGGAGCAGGAGGGCCGTCATCCGGGTACTTACCGGGGCTCTCATCGTTGGGGCGGTGGGGTGTACGGACGGCGAGCGGGAGCAGGTGGACTCCGAGCGCAGGGCCTGGGAGACGGTGCGGCCGAGCCGCTACCGATTCGACTACACCGCGACGGGCTTTGCGCCCGGCGGGGGCCCCTGGCGCATCGAGGTGAACGAGCAGCAGGTCGTATCGGTGACCTACGTCGGCCAGGGGGCGGTCCCCACGCCAGGATTCACCGAGGCGACCGCACCCACTGTCGACGTGCTCTTCGAGCGCGTGGCGCGGGCCCTCGACGCGTCCTCCGTCGAAGTGACGGTGCGCCACGACCCTCAGTGGCACCATCCTGTCGAGGCGCACTTCGATAGGGGGATGGAGGGCGACGGCTTCAAGGCCGAGGGGCTCACTCCCGTGGACTGACCGGAGCGGTGCCGCCCGCTCGGAGGGCACTGACATCCGCGTCCGCTGGAGCGCGCGGCGCGCGTGCCAGGACTGGCACGTTCGCTCCGCCATCACCCCGTCCGCCGACGTCTCGCGTGTTCCAACCTCATGATTTCCGTGCGGGTCTCCCCCTGCGGGTGCCCTGGTCCCGCCCTTGCTCAGGTGCATCTCCGTTCCCCGCCACGGACGCGAAGGCGCCCGCGGCATACCCGGAGATGCACATGAAGAAGAGTCTGCTCGGCTGTCTGGTGTCGTTGACGATGACCGCCTGCGGTGAGGGCATGAGCACCCCGGAGGCCACGGCGGACCAGACTGCCCGGAGCCACGCTGCCCTGGTGGGAGACATCCACTCCATCCGCGGAGACACCGTGTGCCCGCCGAACGAGTACCTGATGCCGGTGGCGGATGCGCGCACCCATCAGGAGGCGCTCTGCGCGCAGCTCGGCACCTGGGACATCGTCCGCCTGGCGGGTGGGGGCTCGATGGTCGGCTCCGGTCATGGCTGCACCGTGCAGGACCTCGACTTCCGCGCGATGGGGGCGAGCGTCTGCATGCCGCGGCCGATGCCGGCCTACTTCAAGTCGCAAGGCGACAACCTGTGCCCGACGAATGCCGCCCTCATGAGCCCGGAGACCGCGGTCGCCAGACGCACCGAGCTCTGCGCGTACCTGGGCAAGTGGGACATCGTCCGGCTGACGGGAGGCGGCTCGATGGTGGGGTATGGCGCGGGCTGCGTCATCCGTCAGCAGGACACGCAGCCCATGGGGTGGTCGCTCTGCGAGCCCACGGGCTTCCCCTTCACCGTGGTGGACGGAGACGGACCGTGCGCGCCCGGGACGGCCGAGCTGTCCCCGCAGGAGGCCCGGGCCCGGCAGAGTGAGATTTGCGCCACGCTCGGCAGGTGGGACATCCAGCGTCTGTCAGGGCGCGGAACGATGAAGGGCCCGGGGGCGGGCTGCGTCATCAAGGACTGGGAGCCCGGCCTCATCGGTGCGACCCTCTGCAAGACGCTCTAGGCACGCAGCGTTACAGGCGCTCGGAAGCGGTCGATACTCCCGCCTGACCGCGGGGGGAGCCGGCCGCGTGCCGGGGGAGGGCGGCGTGTGAGCCTACCTCCGCCGGCGTCCCTCGGTGGGCTCGTTCACGGGGCCGTCCTCCGCCACCGAGAACGCGGTGAGCGCGCCCTGCGCTGGCATGGGTCTCACGGGAGCGTTCATCCACTCGGAAAGGCGCTGGGCCGCGAGCGCGCGCTCGGCATCGGGCAGGCGGCGGATGCGCGCGTTGCTGTGGTTGGCGTTGGGAACGGTGAAGCGCCAGGAGTCGTTGCGCTCCCGCACGCTGAAGGCCGCGGCGGACCACGGGTCCTGGTCTCCGTAGAGGAACATGATGCGCTGGCCCGCATGGTGGACCCAGAGCTCGGCCAGCAGCGGCACCAGCGGGTTGTACGGCTCCGTCACCTGGAACGGCAGGTAGACGGCGGACACGTCCTGGCCCCGGTAGCGCAGCAGGTCCTTCAGGTGGGCATCCGGGTAGCCCGGCCCGCCCAGCTCCGTGGCGGACTGGTAGTAGTAGCCAGCGTAGGCCCCGAGCGCGAGGTCCCCGTACGTGTAGAGGATGTCGGACACATCATCGAGCAGCTCGAACAGCTCGTCCGTGGAGACGGTCTCCGGCTCGGGGAGGTAGTCGCACCACTCCGCGGAGCCGTACTGCCAGAAGGCGAAGGGGAACTCGAGGACGGCGAACTCGAAGGCCCGGTCGGTGCCGAGGAGGTGGAAGGAGTCTTCATACGACTCCGCGAGGTCCTCCACGTACGGCAGCATCTCCTCGCGGCGCTCCAGGGCCGTGCGCTGGAGGCCCTTCAGCCGCTCCCGGCAGGCCGCGTCGCCCACCCTCTCCAGGAAGCCGATGTAGCGCGGGTCGCTGAGGCCGTGCGAGCTGGGCGCGACATAGGCCACCGTGGCGTCCACGTCGCGCGGGTAGAAGAAGCGGTGGTGGACGGCCGCCATGCCTCCCTTGCTGCCACCGGTGTTCAGCCAGCGGGCCGGGTACAGGGGCTTGAAGGCCTGGACGAGCTGGTGGAAGTCCGCCGCGGCCTGCCACACGTCCAGCCGCCTCCAGTCACGCGACAGGGGGAAGGACTCGCCGAAGTAGCGATACTCGACGGAGAGCTGGTTGGCCCCCAGCAGCCAGGTGGGCTCGTATTCGGACGAGTAGGAGGAGAGGGCGTACCCGCCGGAGTAGAGCACCATGGGTGCACTCTCCGAGCGGTGCAGCAGCGTCGCTCGCAGCGTGAAGCGCTCCCCGGACGGGCGCCGGTGGTCGGTGGGCACCTCGAAGCCCAGGTGGAAGAAGCGCGTCCCCGGAACCGTCGAGGGCCGCTCGACGACGGACAGCACGCCCGGCACGGCCTGGAGCCGCTGGACGAGGTCCGCCTCCTGGGCCTGGGACACCTCCAATGCAGCCACGGTGGTGGTGACAGCAGCCTCTGCAGCCGTTGCTTCCGGCTCGACTGGCGCGCCACAGGCCTGCCACAGCGCCGCTGCCACGAGCCACCACGCACTCCGCTTCCGCTTCTCGTCACTCCGCATGTCACGTCTCCCTGATGTGCGCCGGATTCAGTCGATGCCTACGACGTGCGCCGCACGCATGAATCCCGAGGGAGCGCATTTGTTTAAACGGATTTGCACCAGCAGGTGGATTGAGGGTCCGAGCTCATGGAATGAGCCCGGAACGATTTTTTAAACGCGGGAGGCCCCTGGGGATTCTTCGCGCAGTCACGACGTATACGGGCCCGCTGGGCGGGCCCCGGGAGCCCCCTTCCATGAAGACCGCCCGCGCCACGGTTGCCGTGCTGCTCGCCTCGCTCACCCTGTCCACGCGGGCCCGGGCCGCGGAGCCCAGGCCCTCCGGCGCCCCGGGCTCCGTCCTCAATACACCGGCGTATGGCCACCGGCTCGACGTGGGCGGCAGCTTCGGCTTCAACAACGCCGGAGGCATCGGGTACTTCACCGGCTTCGGCCTGGCGGCCGACCTGCGACTGGTGGACTTCCTCTCCGTGGGCACAGGCCTGGGCGGAGGGCTGTGGGGCCCGCGCCTCACGGCGCACGCGCGCGTCTATCCCCTGGGCGTCTCGCGCGCGTTCTTCCTCCAGGGCGCGCTGGCGCACAACCTCGGGCGCGATGCCTGGGTCGGCGGGGAGGAGGAGGGCGTCTACGTCACCCGCTCCGATGTCACCACCGCCAACGCCTCACTGGGCTGGCGCCACGACCTGGGCTCTCGCGGATGGCTGGCCTTCGAGGCGGGCTGGGCCTTCCGCTTGGACACCCCGCGATACCGGGCGGGCAGCCAGCGCCCGCTGACCGAGCTGGAGGAGCAGGTGCTGCGCTTTTCGCGGCCCGGCGGCGTGGTGCTGGGCATCTCCGGCGGCTTTTCCGTTCTCTAGGTGTTTCCATTAGGCTGCCGCGCGCCCCGCCATGACGGATTCCACCAGTGACTCACCCAGGGTGGTCCCCTTTCCCGGGGACGCCCGGCGACGGCTCGACTCGCGCACGGATGAGGAGCTGATGCTCCTTTCCGCCGCTGGCTCCGAGCAGGCCTTCGAGCAGCTCGTGCGCCGGCACCACGCGCGCCTGGCGCGCTACTGCGGCAAGTCCGTGGGCAGCGCCGCCGAGGGCGACGAGCTGGCACAGGAGACGCTGGTGCGCGTCTGGGAGGCGCGCCGTGACTACCAGCCGCGCGCACCCTTCGTCGTCTTCATGCTCACCCTCGCTCGCAACCTGTGCCGCAAGCGCGTGCGGGACTCGGGCCGGCGCGGCCGGTGGCACGAGGAGGCCCCCGCTGCCGGGCTGGAGGCGGTGGCCTCGCCGGACCAGGCGGACGTGGTGGACCAGCTGCTGGAGCGCGAGCAGCAGCGGCGCGTGCGAGAGGCGATGATGGCGCTGCCGGAGAAGTTCCGCGAGGCGCTGCTGCTGCGCTTCGACCAGGAGCTCGACTACGCGGAGCTTGCCCGCATCGTCGGGCGCAACGAGGCCACCATGCGCTCGCGCGTGTTCCATGGCCTGAAGAAGCTCCGTGCCAGTGTGTCTGGAGGTCGTCCGTGACGTCGCCATGCCCCGAGCCGTCGGTCTGGTTGCAGCTCGTCGACCGGCAGCTCCCCGAGGAACAGGCGCAGGCCCTGCGGGCCCATGCCCGCGGCTGCGCGCACTGTCAGCGCGGGCTGCGGGACACCGAGGCCCTGGCGGCCCGGATCGCCGCGCCGCTGGAGCCGGCGTCTTCCACCGATGAGGCGGTGGCGCGGGTGCTGCGCCGGGTGCGTGCGGGCCCCGCCGAGCAGCGCGCCCGCGCCCGGTGGAACCGTCCCTGGGCGGGAGGGGCCGTGGCCGCCGCGCTCGCCGCGGGACTCGCGGTGCTCTTCCTGCGGCCCGTGCCAGGGCCTCCGCATGGAGAGGGGACGGCGCTGGCGCGTGGCACCGCGGCGGCGTCGTCGCTGGGACGCAGCGTGGGCGTCACCTTCCACACGCCGCTGACGGGCACTACGCCGCTGGCCCCCGGCGCCGTGGTGCCGGCGGAGGCGGGCTTCGGGGTGCGCTACCGCAACGTCGATGCGCGCGGCCCGGTGTTCCTGCTGGCCTTCGCCCAGGACGCGCGGGGGGAGGTGCACTGGCTCCATCCCGCCCACCTGCACGAGGACGCGAACGAGCCGTCGGTGCAGCTGGAGGCAGCCCCGGAGGCGCGGACGCTGGAGGAGGTGGTGGTGCTGGAGGAGCCCGCGCCGGGGCCGCTGCGGCTCGTGTCTGTCGTCACCCGTGCGCCGCTGGGCGTAAGGGACATCGAGTCGCTCGCCCCGGAGGCCCGCACCCCCGAGGCGCTGCGACAGCGGTGGCCGGAGGCCTCGGTGGAGTCGCTGTCCGTCGTGCTGGCGGGGCCGGGGGCGAGGCCTTGAGGTCCCTGCTGTCGTTTGCCCTCGCGCTCACGCTGTCCACCGCCGCCTCGGCGCAGGAGCTGCCGTCCTCGCCGCCGGCGGTGTTCGCGCTGGTGGTGTCCAACAACCGCAGCTACGCGCCGGGCCGGGCCACGCTGCAGTACGCGGACGACGACGGGGCGAAGTACCACGAGGTCTTCTCCATGCTGGCGGAGCCCGGGGGACTGGTGCTCCTCACCGAGCTGGACACGGACACCCGCCGGCTCTTCCCGGCGCTGGTGCCGCTGGCACGCATCCCCACCTACGAGAACGTGGCGGACGCGGCCCGGACGCTGGCCGCGCGTATCGCCGAGGTGAAGCGCTCCGGGCGAGAGGTGGACTTCTACTTCGTCTTCGCCGGCCACGGCGACGTGGACAAGGGGCGCGGCTTCCTGGAGCTCGCCGACCGGGCCTTCGACTCGGAGGACCTGCAGGCGCTGCTGCGGCAGGTGGACGCCACGCGCGCCCACGTGTTGCTGGACAGCTGCAACTCCTTCTTCGTGGTGAGCCCGCGCAAGGCGGGCGGGCGGCGCTACGCCACCCCGAAGGACATGACGCAGCAACTGGGCGAGCGGCTGCCCGCGGTGGGCGTGCTGCTGTCCACCAGCGCCGAAGCCGAGGTGTATGAGTGGTCCGAGCTGCAGTCAGGCGTCTTCAGCCACGTGGTGCGTGCGGGGCTGATGGGGGCCGCGGACGCGGACGCGGACGGGCGCATCACCTACGTGGAGATGGAGGCCTTCGCGAGCATCGCCGCGCAGGAGATTCCCAACCCCCTGTTCCGGCCCCGCCTCTTCGCGCTCGGGCCGGGGCGCAGCGCGCAGGCGACGCTGGTGGACCTGCGCGCGGTGCGCTCGGCGGTGACGCTGAAGGTAGACGCCGCGCCCTCGGTGCGGCTCACGCTGCGCGACGCCCAGGGGCTGCGGTGGGCGGACCTGAACAAGGAGGCCGGTGTCCCGCTGGCGCTGCGGCTGCCCGCCGGGGTGGCGCGAGGCATGGAGGTGGAGCGCCTGGGGGCGCCCGACGCCGCGAGGGCCTGGACGCTGGAGGACGTCGTACCCGACACGTCGGTGGAGCTGGCGGGCTTCGCTCCGGGGCCCGTGCCCGCGGTCGCGCGCGGCGTGCAGGAGCAGCTGCGCCAGCTCTTCGCGACGCCCTTCGGCCCCCAGGCCCTGGCCGCCTTCGAGCAGGCGAGACGTTCGGAGCCGGCGCCGGTGTATGGCATTTCCCTGGCGGACCGGGAGCGGATGCGGCAGCTGCTGGAGACCTTCGGCGCGGTGGAGCGGGACCGGCGGCGGACGCAGAAGATTCTCTTCGGTGCGTCCCTGGTGTCGGCGGTGGGCTCCAGCGCAATCCTGCTGGTGCAGGGAGACACCACCTCGCGCCTGCAGGGGGTCGGCAACCTGGGCCTGGGGGTGTTCTTCAATGGCGCGGACCTCGTGCAGCAGCTGCGCAAGGAGGACCCGGAGGCCCTCCTCCAGGAGTTCAGCGCCGCCGAGGCAGACCCGGCGGCGGACCCGGGCCGCACCGTGGCCCGCGTGGACTACCGCCTCAACCGCTTCCTCGCGCAGGAGCGGAGGATAGGGCGCACCCTGGAGACGCTGGGCTGGCTCTACCTGGGCTCGGGCGCGGTGACGCTGTTCGTCGCCGAGTACCAGCGCTCGAAGGGGGCCGGCCACGAGACGGTGGTGAGCGGAGAAATCGCGTCGCTGGTCGCCGCGGTTGGCGGCGTCTCGTACCTGTTGCGCGCCTGGTACACGGAGAGCGCCACCGAGCACCTCGTGCATCAGTGGACCACGGACCCGGACCTGCGGCACCTGCCGCGGGTGTCCATGGTGCCGATGCGAGGCGGCGCGTTGTTCGCGGTGGACGGGCGCTTCTGACGCCTTCGTGGCTCGGCTGGCATGCGCTGGAGCGGTCGCGCCGGAAGCTTCCGGCGGCGGGTTCGATTCCCGCCGCCTCCACATTTTTAGGCCGTGATCACGGCTGGTTAGCAGCACCTTCCAGCCGTGTTGCGTCTATGTCGCGTGCCGTCGCAAAGGGCGCGTCGAGCACCGCGACAGCCTGCTTCCGGGTCTCGGGGCTCAGGTGGGCGTAGCGCATCGTCATTTCGATGGTCGCGTGCCCCATCAGCTCCTGAATCACCTTCAGCGGAACCCCCTTCATCGCGAGGTGGCTCCCGTAGGTGTGCCGCAGGTCGTGCCAGCCGATTTGCCCCTGCTCGCGGGTGATGCCCGCCGCCCGGAGCGCCCGACGTAGCGGCGCCTTCAACGTCCCTTCGGTGAGCTGCAGTCCGTCCTCGTGGCAGAACACGAAGCGGCCCCGAAGGTGGCGGTGTGCCTTGAGGGCATCCACCACGGACGCAGGCAGCTCGACCGCCCGCTCGCGCCCGCCCTTCGGCAAGCCCTCCACCCCGCGCCAGATAGTCCGGCGAACGTGAAGGGTGCTCCGCTGCCAGTCCAGGTCGGTCCACTGGAGCCCGATTAGCTCCCCCAGCCGCAGCCCCGCCTTGAGGGCGACGAGCAGCACGGGACGCCACTCCGGGTCAGCGGCGGCGACAAGCCGCTCGGCTTCGTCGAAGTTCAGGAAGTCGAAGGCAGCCTTCGGCACCTTCCCGAAGAGCTTCACGCGCGGGGCCTGCGGGATGACCCGCTGCTCTTCCGCGAGCGTCAGCAGCTTGTGAAGCACGTTCAGAACGTTGTTGATGGTCTTCAAGCTCAGGGGCTTGGCCTCTACGTCCTGCCGCTTCCGAATCGCCGCCTTTGTGGGGGCTTCCTTCCGGGCGCGAGCTGCTGACATCTTCTTCCGCATCAGCGCCTTGAAGTCTTCGATCTCGGCCGGGCCGATGCTCGTGAGCGCCATCTTCCCGAAGAACGGAACGACATGGTCGGCAAGGATCTGCCCCTTGCTGACGACGCTCGAATGTTTGTTGTTGTTCTCGCTGTAGGTGAGGAAACGCGGGGTGAACTCCGCGAGCGTGATCGCGCTTTCCTCGCCGCACTTCTCCTTTCCGAAAGTCCCGTTGAGGAGGGAGGCCCGCAGCTCGCGTTCGTATTGCTCAGCGCCGCGACGGGTCTGCACGGGCGAAGTCTTAGTGACTCGCTTCTCCCTCCCGTCCAGAAACTGAAACACCACGTCCACGGTCCATGCCTCCTCAGACTTCCCTGCCTTGTTCTTCCACCGCCGCAGCCTGACGCTCATCGTCGACACCTGTCGTCAGGACCGCGTCCCTTACCGGGGCTGGACTCTACCAGAGCGGCACGGCGGATCCGCAGCGCTTTCCCGATGTGCCCCCCGCACCTGCTTCAACCGGATCGGCTCATAGAGCGTCTTCCGCTTCACGAGCAGCGCGAGCGGGTAGCGGGCGCCTTCGTCATCGTCGAGCTTGCGCCCGGTCGTCGGGTCTACGCCGTGCAGGCACCTCGCGATGTCGATCAACGCTTCGCGAATGGCCACGTCATGCAGCCGGCCCGCGTCGAGCGCGTCGAAGATGGGAGCAATCAGCCGCGGGTTGTCCGCAGCCATCACCCCGAGGTCGTAAGTGAGGTTTGCGCCGACGAGGTGAACGTCGGGGTCGGCGATCGTGTTGCTGAAAAAGTGCCGAGTCTGCGCCTTGTCGAGTAGGCGCTCACTTCCGGGCTCGCGCGTCGCAATGCTGCCGCACACGAGCGGAGGCGAAATCAGTCCCCCGCGCTTACGGTGGGTCTCAGTGTCAAACGACCAAATCTTCAAGCCTCAACCCTCTCAGTGAGACAGTTCTTGTTCTGTGTCAGTGGGAGAGTTGAGGGTCAGCGTTAGCGTTGCGTGTAATGCAGATCCGCCAGCATCGCTCAGTTCAGGGTCGAGGCGGCGGATCGATCGAGATTTGGAACTTAGCGCCAGAGATCGTGTCGGTAATCAAAGGGAAGCGGTTCTCGTCGAGCGTAAGCTTAAGGTGCAGGTTCGTTCCGATGGAGTGGCCGTTTTCTCGCGCCTTGTCGACGAGGAGCGAGGCATTGGCCTTCGTGAGTCGCTCCAAGTCCTCCATGTATGCCTTCTCTCGATCTCCCCTGAAGACAATGTTTGGCGATATACCGAGCGGCGTAATACCGCCTCCGAGCGGCGCATACACCGTCCCGTCCGCCACCCGCAGCGGGAGATTGAAATGCTTCTTTTGCGCCATCTTATGTTCCGCGTTTGTAGTTGGCGCTTCGAGACCCAGAATGCCATTGAGTCGGAATTGCTGAATTGACTCGGGCCAGTTTGCGTGGAGGACTTCCAGGATCCTTCCTTCCGCCCAATCTCCGTGCTTGAAAATGCCAATCAGGTAGAAGTCGTTTGCGGTTATGCGCGCAAACAGTAGCGGGCCCGTACGTTCAATGAAGCCGCTGTTGGGCTCAAGCGCTTTCCCCAGGTGAAGATGATGAATTCCCCAGTAGTTGAGCGCCTGATCGTAGAAATCCGCATCCTTGGCGATCGACTTGCTCAGGTGAGGATTGAGGTCTTCACCCTGGCTTGCCTTGCGGATGATTTCATCTATCGCGCCTTGATGCGCGGCCGGGCCAACGAAATCACGAGCCGTGTGCGTTCTGCGTGGGGCCGCTCGAATTCGACGGCTTAGCAGGTTGAGGTATCGCCGGTGAACCTGCTCGGGGGTGTCGTTGGGGTCGGTGGGGTGCCCGAGCTTCGCAAGTTCGGCGCGGTAGGCATCGATCAAGTCGTCGTAGAAATTCGCCACGACTTCAAACTGCTGGTTGGTCGGCGACAAGCTGCTCTCCTGGGTCTGCCAGATTGTAGAACAGCCTGCCGACGAAGAGCCCGACGCGAAACTGACAAGAACCTGCGGGGTATGGGCAAGTGGGACATGTCGGGCCGTCCGTCTCTGGGGCACTCCCACTCCAAGGGTGTCGACGTATGACGTGAGGGGCGGGGCGACGCCCCTCACTGTCACACGGCCGAGCTGTGTAGCTCGGCCACCGCAGCCGCTACTTGAGCGCGTCGGCGAGCGTCGGGAGCTTGCACTCCTTGCGCGACTGCTCGACCTGCGCGAGCTGCTCGTCGTTCAGCTCGACGTGCGTCCAGCGGTAACCGCTGTTCTGCCACGCCGGATCGTGGGTGCTGACAGCACTCTAAATGCGTGCGCTTTTCGCGTATGGTTCACACAGCGGATTGCGGCCCGAATGCGGATTCAGATGCTGGCCTGCCCGGCACGAGTGGCACCGTGAAGCGGTTGTGCCACGTCAACTCGTCATTCCTCTGTTCCTATAACCCCATAGAGAAAAGTTGATGTAGGAGTAGGGATAAGGGAGAGGTGAGCGCCTGTGAGGTGCGCGCGTTTAGGGGTTTTCGGCGCCGCGCTTTTGACGCTGGCCACGGTTGACGCATGCTCGGCGATACAACGGCGCGACGAGCACGCAGGAAGAACCGGCCGAACCACCGTCACAAAGCGCACGCATTTCGATGGTGGGCGACTTGCTCCCCAAAGTTCTGGTTCAACGCGTGACCGATGCAGCTACACAGGCGGCGGTAGCGGGCCGAGTGTGCCCGGGCATGGCCGCCGACTGCAAGCACGGGCAATGCTTTCCGGAGTTCCTACGCGATGCCGCTGTACGACCGACCCCACGAAGCACAAGGCTGACCGCACAGTGAGCGACGTGCGCCACTCAATTAACTCACGAGCTGCGAAGCATCCGCTCGCGGCCGAGCGCCGGGCCCGGGTCTTCGAAGCAGTGCGCCACCTTGCCCCCGACCGACGTGAGCTGGTCTCCCGCGTCTTCGGCATCAACCGTGCGGCTCAGTCTGTGCGTTCCGTGGCCGAAGCCTGGGGAGCGCCGAAGAGCCGAGTCGACTGGATGCTCGTGCGTGCTCTAGCCGACCTGCGCCTGATGCTCGTCGAGCGAGGGCGCTGAGCTGCCAACCATGACCGCTAAGAGGCGCGCCCCGTGTGCCGCGTGCTCCCTTCCCATTGAGCCGGGCGAGGTCATCACCTACGAGCGCACGGTAGGGGCGCGGTACCTGGCATGTGCAGACCGCGAGGCGGCTCGGCGGCGCAACCTGTACGTGATGCCCTGCGAGCTATGCGGCGTGCGCCTGCTACGTGGGCAAGGCGAGCTGACTGTCGACGAGCGGCTGACGGATGACCGGGAATCCGCGCTTCCTGGAGACCATCAACACAGGGGAGGTTCGTGCGTGGTGCCATGCACGCGCGCGTCCGCCTCGCCCATCCACTGCGCCAGGTGGGCTTCCAGCGCGCCGAAGGACTCGAAGTCCCGGCCCGCCAGCGCGTTGCGTTTGACGTACTTCACCCCTGACTCCGTCTTGCCCTTGGTGCGAGCGCGGTAGGGCCCGCACGCCTTGGGCGTCACGTCCCAGTCCCGGCAGAACTGCACCCAGGCCGGGTGGAAACGCACGGTGCCCGCCTGCCGATTGTTCTCTTCAACCAGGGGACGGGCATTGTCCGAAAGCACCTCCAGCGGCACGCCGCCGAAGTGCACGAAGGCCGCGGCCACGCCCTCGCGCCAGTCGTCTCCGCGCTGGTTGAGCAAGGCGCGCACGAAGAGGCGTCGTGAGAACGAGAGCACCGCCACCAGCAGGAAGACCTTCACCACCTGCCCGCCCAGCCGCACCTTCTTCTCGCCGAAGTCCACCTGCATCTGCTGCCCTGGCCTCGTCTCGAAGCGCACCGTGGCCACCTGCGCCGCGTGCACCTGGCGCCGCCGCTTCTCCACCGCGCGTTGCACGGTGCGCACGCTGGCCTCCACGCCCTCCTGTGCCAGCAGCGCCCGGACGACCACGGTGTTGCCTTCGGCGGCCGAATCCCAGAGTTCCACCGCCCGTTGCTGCTCCGTCGGGGTGAGCCGCCGGGCCTTGGGTCGGACCTGCCTGTCGACCGCACGGCCCGCACGCAGGTAGCGCTTCACCGTGTTGCGCGCCACGCCCACCTCGCGCGCGATGCGCTTGGCGCCCCAGCCCGCCCCCGCCAGCACGCGCATCTGCCGCACCACTTCCTGCTCGACCATTGCCTCCTCCGCTGTCGAGCGGAGGGCTACTACTGCTGTCCCTTCCATTGATGCCTACCTCCCTGGTTTGCAGGCCCGGGGAGGGGGTCAATTTTGCTGTCGCTCTACACCAGCTCCGCCGTGAGGCCGCCCGCCCGGCCTACAACCCTCTTGCACATGTTCGCCCCAGCCCCATGGTGATAGGGCGAACACCGCGAGTCGGTCGGCGACAAGATTCGCAAAATGCGGTTCTTGGGTTGCGTAGGAACTACAGGGGTTCCAGACCAGCGGCCAGTCGAGCCAATCGGGACACGATCTCCTCTTCACTGGGACGATGCGTCACGTCATCCGAAAGGAATAGCTTGGCCTTCGGTGCATCTGCGGCCATCAGCGCGAGCCTCTTCTCCACCGACATTGAGCCAGGAGGGAGGTGCTCTTGAATGGGCACTCGCGACAAGTAGATCGAGTGGAAGGAATCTGGCGCCTTCGTGGTGTTGTGGCGCACCTGATGCGGGAACCAAGGCTGTAGATCCGCCATGAACCAATTGACCCGCTCTTTCTTGATGCGTTCCAGTCCCAAGAAGGATTCCAGATCCTTCCGCGTCAAGACAATGCACTCCAAGCCTCGTCGCCACGATTCGAGGCTGAGGTAGTGTCCAAGCACACGATGCTGACGACGGCAGAACTCGCGATGAGCCTCTGTAGCCATGAGGGGCAGGTTACCTCACTGCCCGCCGTCTTTGTGATGGGGCGGCCACCGCCCATGAGCTGCCAGACGGACAGCCGTGTTCTACTCAGCGAGAAAGCAGGGCGCGCGGGACGCTGACGCAGCGACCACCTCTCGTCCTTCTCCGGCTCGGCAGGCCGCTCCTTTCACAGGGGCACGGCGATCAGTTACGCGCTGACTGCCACCGCGCACCGGACAGGTACCACGGCGCCGAGGTGGTGCTCGGCGCGGGTAAGCTCTACGGCGCCGAGGTGGTGCTCGGCGCGGACGCTGGCGGCCACCACCTACCGGGCAGACACCTCGGCTCCGAGGTGGCGCTCGGCACGGGCGCTGGTGGCCACCGCGTACCGGCACGGCGCCACGACCCGAGGTCGTACTTGGCATGAACGCGCGCGGCGGACACGCACCGGGCAGACATCACGGCTCCGAGGTGGCGCTCAGCATGGACGCTGGCGGACACCACACCACGCAACGGGCGGGCACCACGACCCGAAGTGGCGCTCAGCATGGGCGTTGGCGCTACCACACACTGGGCGGGCAGCCCGGCCCGAGGTGCCGCGCGGCACGGGCGGGCACCATGGATCCGAGGTGGTGCTCAGCACGGGCGCAGGCCTCTACTACGCACCGGGTGGGCACTTGGGCCCAAGGTGGCGCTCGGGATGGACGCAGGCGGCCACCGCGCACCGGGCGGGCACCACATCGGCGCATCGGTGAGCGTTTCATCTCGAATTCGGTGATCGGGTTCGACGGGGACACGCCCACGTACCCGCCGCCATGCTTCTGGAGCCCGTTCCAGATTGGCGGCGGACACCTTCCCCTGGGGAGCGCTCGGCGCACACACCTCTGTGGGAGGCCCATCCGCTGGGTTCTGGCCGTGGCCCGACCTCGTTTCGGAGGATGGAGTCCTTTCCCGCTGGGGGCTGGATGAAAATGCATCGCGCTGCCGCGCTGCTGCTGCTGGTTTGGTTGACGGGCTGTGCTTCGGGGCGCGTGGTGCGCTTGGAGACGGGCCGGGGGCCGCCGGTCGTCTTCACGCCTCACAGCGGCGAAGCCGGACCGGTGGAGGTGGAGCGGCGCGAGTTCAAAGAAGCCGTGGCGAGGCTGGTGTGGCAGATGCGGCCCTCGGCCAATCCCCAGCGGGCCGCGCGGAACCTCTTGGGCGTGGAGGCCCGCAGCGGCACGTACCTCTTCAACCCGCGCACCCGGCAGATGACGCCGCAGGAGGGGGCTGCACTGACCTCCGACATGCCGCTAGCGGAGGTGGAGCTGACGCGGGCCTATCTGCGTTGGTGCGAGCGCACTGGACGCAAGGGCGACTGTCTGCGCCTGTTGGTGGACAGCCCCACGGTGACCGGAGACGGGCGCTATGCGCTGGCCATGGCCTTGGCCCAGGGCGTGGTCCTGGAAGAGATGTTGGACGCCTTCAGGGGCATGGCCGACCCGCACGCGGCGCTTTCGGCGGCGCTGTGGACCATGACCCTCTACTTGGTCCTCTGGTCGGTGCCCGAGCCGGTAAGCAAGGGCCTGGCTGCTGTGATGACGGCGACAGCCATTGTCTACCTCGGGGTGGACACCTTCTGGACGCTGATCGAGGGCTTCAAACGGCTGGTGGAAGAAGCGGACCGGGCCACCACGTTTGACGAACTCCGGGACGCAGGCGAGCGCTACGGCAAGGTGATGGGCCGGAATGCGGCACGTGCCTTCGCGCTGATTGCGACGGTGGCCGTCGGTAACACGGCTGCGGGGTTCGCCAGCAAGGTGCCCACGCTGCCCGGCTCAGCCCAGGCGGCGGCACTGGCCGGGGGGCGGGCAGGCATCCGCCTTGTCGCCGTGGGCGAAGTGGGCGCGGTGGCTGTGTCGGGCGAGGCTGTCACCGTGGCACTGGCACCCAGCGCGGTGGCCATGACGGCACGGGCCATGGGGGGCACGGCTGCCGCCCCGGTGGATGCGGAGGGCCACGACCACCACATCGCCACGAACAAGTGGTGGAAAGCCACGAACAATGAAGGCCCATGGTCACCCCGGTTTCAGGAGATTTTCGACAGGGCGGGCATGTCGCTGGACGACCCAGCCAACATCGTCCGCGTCAAAGGTCACAAGGGGCCCCACCCACTGGCGTACCATCAACGCATTTTCCGGCGCCTGGACGCGGCAACGCGAAACTGCCGCACCATGGAGCAGTGCCGCGAAGCGCTGACCGCAGAACTCGACAAGTTGGGGCAGGAGATCGCCACTCCCGGCACCATCCTCAACAGACTGGTGACGGGAGCATAGGGGCGACACAATGGTCCGCATGCCCAAGCGCTACTTTGACCTGAGCGACGACATGACCATTCCAGGCCGGTGGCTGCTCGGCACCCCGACTGACGCTGAAGGCCGAGCGTTGAGTGAACCATGGGTGTTCACTGACGGGATTCCTATTGGCGCTCCGGGCCGCATAAAGCTCCCGATGTATCTACCCGGAGCAGCACTCGACTTCTCGTTAGCGGCCCGTTCAACCCCGGTAGTCCACGCCAAGGTGGCATCCGTCTTCGCGGATCTTGCTCCCGATGACGTGCAGCTCTTTCCCGTGGAGGTCGCGGGCCAGACTGAGCAGTTCTGCATTCTCGTGGCAACCAAGCTGATTCGATGCATTGACGACAAGGCCACCGAGGAGATCCTGATGTGGACGCCGGAGGACGGGCGCCCTGAGAAGGTTGGAGAGTACCGAGACGTTTGGGGAATGCGGATTGACGCTTCGCAGGTAGGTGACGCGAAGGTGTTCCGCACCTGGGGCTGGCCCATCGCATTGATCGTTCGTGAGGAGATCCGCGACGCACTTGAGCGCATGGGCGCCACGGGAACGAAGTTTGAAGAGGTTTAGGGGCATGTTCCTCGGCTCCGAGGTGGTTCCCGGTGCCGGTGCTGGCTGCCGCTGCGCGCCGGGAGGGCTCTGCGGCCCGAGGTGGTGCTCGGCGTAGGCCGTGGCTACCACCGCATGCCGGGCAAGTTTCACGGCTCCCAGGTAGCGCTCGGCATTGGTGGCCTCCACCGCGCACGGACAAACTCAACGGCCCAGCGGTGGATGCCGGCCGTGGGGGCGGGGCGCTCTCCCGGCAGGCAGGCGCCAGGAGGGGCTTGCAGTAGTCGGGAAAGGGCCCGCACCGTAGCGACCATCACAACGACCCGACACGAGCGGGAGAGGAGAACCAAATGATGGTGCTTGAGGAACTGAAGCAGCTTGACCCCGCAATGTCCGAACTCGTCCGACGCTGGGGGCCGCGTTGCCTTGATCTACGCACCTGCGCCCGGTGCCGACGCCCCTTCGGATTCAGGAAGTGGACGGACGGCGAGCCATGCAAGCCATGGTCGCCCCTTGTCGTTCGGACAGGGGCGGGGAATGACGTCGTGGAGCACTGGCGGGTGTTCTGCTTCGAGTGCTCCGAAGGGCTGGGATCCTGGGGGGCGCTGGAGGAGTTCGTCTGCCACCAACTCGCCCACGTCTCTGACTAATGCCCGCTGCTGCGCGGATGCCCTGCCCCAGGCCCACGGCCGAGCGGTAAATGCAGGCCGTGGCAGAATGCGACCTATGCCCCTTTACGAGTGCAGCCTTTACGCTGGTGAGGTCTACTTCTCCCGGAGCATCATGGCAGACGGCCCGAAGCATGCGGCGACCCTCTTCAGGTTCGACGTGGCGGGTGGCAAGCTGCCTGAGGGGGACATCATGGTGCGCGACAAGAAGGGAAACCGTCACCGGTTCACATGGAGCCTAGAGCAGGTGGAGAAGTAGCCCCTACGCCTTCACCGTGTTGGGCAGCCCCTGCGCGCCTTGCCCGCTGGCATGCCACAAATGTGGCAGCCAGGGCCCGAGCCGAGCACTACCTCGGAGCCGTTGAGCCTGCCCGGTGCGCGGTGGACGCCATCCCCGCCGAGCGCAACCTCGGGCCGTAGTGCCGTGCCGGTGCGCAGCGGCAGCCAGGGCCCGTGCCAAGCACCATCTCAGGGGTTCTGGACATGTGAGCGGCCAAGCAGCGCCCCCGGATTCGGCATGCCTCTAGCTCAAGCTCAACCCGCGCGGCGTGCTAGGGACTTGGGGGTCTGTACGGTTACGGTGCTTCGTCCGAAGGACTTTGGATGTAGGGTGAACGCACCGCGACGCAGTGCCCCGCATCGCTGATTCAGCGGGTGGCCCGGCTACCTCACGGGACCAAAAAAGAACCAAATCGAATGGACGGGCCTGGACTCACCCGGACGGAAGGCATCTCCCATTCTCAGAGGGAAAACCGGGCGGGCAGCCTGTGGTCCGAGTAGGGACTAAATCCGCCAGTGCGGCTTCGATTCCCGCCGCCTCCACTGAGCAGAGAGCGCCCGAAGGTCGCGAGGCACCGGCAATCACCACGCCGGCCGCGTGCATGCCGGGCTTTTGGCGCAGGCCCTCCAGCGCGAGCGCGATTTCGAGCACGTCCTGGGTGGTGACGGGCCGGCCTTCCACCTCGCTGAGGGGAGGCCTCCACGCGTCGCCCGTCGCTCGGCGGGGCATTCCTTCGCGGCCGCGGGAACGGATGGCCTGCCAGGGGCGTCTCAAGGAGTCACCGCTGGAGGCCCGTCCTGCTGACCCTCATGTTGCTGAGCCTGCTGACCGCGCCGCCCGTGGCCGAGGTGGAGGTCGAGGTGTTCGTCCCGTTGTGTGACAACGCCTTGATTGCGTGTGGTCGCGAGCCGGCGGGCAACCCTCGCTCCCTGGAGACGAACCTCTACTGGGGCGCGATGTATGGGGCGGAGCGATTCCTCTCCCGGGCCCCCGGGTTCAAGGTGCGGAGTCGCCAGGACGGAGCGGCGGATTCCGCGGTGTTGCGCGAGCTGGTCCTCGAGCGGACCGCCGCCCCGGGAGAGCGGCCGGTTCGGCTCCTGCTCCACGCCTATGCGGGAGACCGGATTGACACCGCGCTGGAGGACTTCCTGCGTGCGGCGGCGGGCGCGAGTCAGGCCGACCTGGTGGTGTGGGCCGGACATGACCGGCTCATGGACCGCCCTCCGCCCAGGGTGGAGTCCCCTGCGGGTGCCACGCCAAGGCCCGTCGTCGTCCTGGCCTGCATGAGTGAGCAGTTCTTTGGTCCGGTGCTGAAGTCACTGGGCGCCAGGCCCGTCGCGCTCACCCGGACGCTCATGGCGCCCGAGGCCTACCTCCTGGAGGCATTGGCCACCACCGTTGCACGGCATGGGCCCACCGAGGCCACGGAGCTGCGCACCGCGCTCGTGGAGGCGTATGCGCGCTATCAACGAATCTCGCGCCGCTCCGCCAGCTCCGTCTTTGCGAAGGTGCCGAGGGCTCAAGAGGCGCGCTGAGCCTCCAGATGCCCGTGCTCAATCGCCACGGGGCGTCAACGTGGTCCGGGGGCTGGCGGACGTGACGGCGGTGCGAGCCATGGGCGGTGTTCCCGTGGCGATTCCGACGTCCCGGACGGCACGGGGCACCACCACGTTCCTCTCCTATTTCTTCTCTGGCTCGTCATTGTCGAGGATCTCGCTGAAGCTCAAGTCGAGCTGGCTCTCGAGCGTGGTGACGAGGCTGTCGAACTCGCGCGAGGACAGGCGGAGGCGCTCCTTGAGGCGGTGCTTCGTATCCTCGTAGACGGCCTGTCGTGCGCTTTTGATCCAGCGCGAGATCGTCGACTGGTCCACGCCAAACAACGGCGCCATCCGGGTCGTCGGTAGCCGATCCACGAAGTGGAGCCGCAGCAGGTGGCGATGCTCGCTCGACAGCGCGTCGAAGGCTTCGCGGACGGCCTGGAGGAACATGGGGCGGTAGCGACGCTTGATGAGGTCGAGATCCGCGTCCGGGTCGGGGGACTGCAGGCTCTCCAGGGCCGCGAGGACGTTCTCCTCGGAGGTCTCCCGGGTCGGGGGGCCCAGCCTGAGCGCCATGCGTGCGGCGATGACACGAAGCCAGCTCAGCAGTGCTCCGCGGCCTGTGTACTCGGCCAGTCGTGGCCCGGACTCCGAGGTGCCGAGCAGCAGATGGATGCGGACCATCTGGCACAGATCCTCGAGGATGGGGGTGGGGAGCTTGAGGTACGCGATCAGCGCCGGCAGCTTTGCAAGGTAGTCGCGCTCCAGGGCCTCGGTGGCTTCCGGCACGCCGTGGACGCAGGCACAAGCCAGGTAGAGGTCTTCGAGAGCCAGCTGCCCGAGCAGCTCCGAGGACGAGGGCGCTTCGTTGACCTCGGGCAGCACCCTGGACAGGTGGCGCACGAAGACTTCGGCGGGCAACGTCACCTGGGGCCATGCGTCACGGCCCTCCTCCCATGCGCGACGGAGCAAGTTCTCGAACTCGGTCATGTGGCTCCACACGCCTGACTTACGCCCGCCGTACCAGATGAGACTAGGATAATGCCGCGGGTGTTCCAACCCGATTCTCAGTCTTCCTCCGAGCTGTGGATGGCGCGTTCTTCCGAAGAGGTGGAGTCGGCATGTCTGACGGATGAGCTCCTGGCTCGCCTGATCGATGGACAGCTGACAGTGGATGAGCTGGCCCGGATCCATCGCCACACCGCGAAGTGCCCGCACTGTCGTGCGCTCTTCGTCACGGTCGTCCGAGGCGAGCTGCGCATGGAGCTTGTCCACCCGTCGAACTTCTCTCTGGCTGAGACGGCCCCCGAGCCACCGGCCGTCGGCTGGACTCCCCCCACCGAGTTCGATGAGTTCCGACTCGAGCGCTTCCTGGGGCGCGGCGCCATGGGCGTCGTCTATCTCGCGCACGATCGCTTCCTGGATCGGCGGGTGGCGGTGAAGTTCATCGCGGCGCAGCAGCCCAACGCACGTATCCGCTCGCGCTTCCACAACGAGGCGCGCGCCATCGCCCGGTTGCAGCACCCCAACGTCGTCACCCTGTTTCGTGTGGGTGAGGTGGGGGGGCATCCGTATCTCGTCTCCGAGTACTTGGCCGGACAGAGCCTGGCGGGTCTGGCCGTGCCCCTGCCATGGCGACGCGTCCTCAGGCTGGCGCGGGGGCTGACCCGAGGGCTCTCGGCGGCTCATCGTCAGGGCGTGCTGCACCGTGACCTCAAGCCGTCCAACGTCTTTCTCACCGAGGAGGGTGAGGTCAAGCTGCTCGACTTTGGCCTGGCGGAGCTCGTGGATGAGAGTGCGTCGGTGGGACCGAGCGGTGCACGCGCCGCCGTGGGCACGCCGCGCTACATGGCACCCGAGCTCTTCCATGAGGGGGCGGCGACGCCCCAGAGCGATCTCTATGCTCTCGGTCTGGTGCTCCATGAGCTCTGTACGGGCACGCTTCCTCCTCCGGCTCCGGGTTCAGCCGGGGCGACGGAGGGACTGGCGCGCGGAGGCGGGCCTTCGCTCACGGCAGCCGTGCCGGGCATCGACCTCGACTTCGCCGCGCTCGTGGAGAGGTGCCTCGCCGTCGATCCGAGCATGCGCTTCGTCTCGGCTGACGCGCTCGGCGCCGAGCTCGAAAGGCTGGGCGGTCTGCGTGAGCCGGACGTGCTGCCCGCCGAGAATCCATACCCGGGCCTGGCTCCCTTCGAAGCCGAGCACCGCTCGCTCTTCTTCGGGCGTGACGGAGAGATCCTCGCCGTGCTCGAGCGCTTGCGCCGCCAACCTCTGGTCCTCGTGGCGGGAGACTCGGGTGTGGGGAAGTCCTCGCTCTGTCGTGCGGGCGTCCTCCCGCGCGTCGAGCAAGGGGCGCTCAGCGAGTATCGCGAGTTCTCCACGCTGACGCTGGGGCCCGGCCGCCGTCCGCTCGCGAGGCTCGCGGCGCTACTGGCACCCGTCCTGGAGCGCACGGAGGCCGAGCTGGGGCGCTGGTTCACTGAGACGCCGGAGCAGCTCGGGCCCGCCTTGCGAGCAGCCCACCAGGAGGGGCGCGGCCTGCTCCTCTTCATCGACCAGCTCGAGGAGTTGATCACCTTGAGTGAGCCCGCTGAAGCGGCGCGCTTCGCGCGTCTTCTGGGAGAGCTCGCCCTGCCGGCGGCGGGGGTGCGAGTGCTCCTCGCGGTGCGGGGCGACTTCCTCGCGCGGGTCGGGGCGCTGTCGGGGCTGGATGATGTGGTCGAGCAGGCGCTCTACCTGCTCAAGCCTCTCTCCCCGGAACGGGTGCGCGAGGCCATCATCGGACCCGCTCGCCGCAGGGGGGTGGTCTTCGAGTCCGAGGCGCTGGTCCAGACCCTGGTCGAGGCCACGGCGCGAGATGCGGGCAGTCTGCCCCTGCTCCAGTTCGCGCTGGCTGAACTCTGGGAGCGCCGCGACGCCGCCAGGGGGTGCATCACCCGGGCGGCGCTCGACGAGATGGGCGGAGTGGCTGGCGCGCTGTCGCGTCATGCCGACAGGGTGCTCGCGCACCTCGGCCAAGCCGAGCAGCAGGCCGCGCGCCGACTGCTCGGGCGCCTCATCACCGCGGAGGGCACTCGCAATGAGCGCGGCGAGGAGGAACTCACCGCGGCTTCGGAGGAGGCACGCACCGCCCTCCGCGCGCTCGTCGAGGGGCGCCTGCTGCATGTGCGCAAGGCGGGGGAGCGGGCGAGCTACGAGATTGCCCACGAGGCGCTCATCGCGAGCTGGGGCACGTTGCGCCAATGGCTCGACGAGGATGCGGGTCAGCGTGCGCTGCGTCAGCGCATCGAGACCGCCGGGGCCGAGTGGGAGCGCCTCGGGTGCGCCGAGGACCTTCTGTGGAGAGAGCGTCAACTGGAGGAGGCGAGAGCGCTCGACAGCCTCACGCTGGGGGCCCGGGAGCAGGACTTCCTCCGCGCCTCCCGGCGCGCCGTGCGTCGTCAGTCCCAGCGTCGCTGGTTCGCCGCGCTGGTCCTCGTGCTCATCGTGGCGGGCTTCTATGGCGTGCCGCGTCTGAGGCAGCACCAGGAACTCCAGGGCTTCGTGAGCGCTCGGGTGGCGGAGGCCAGGGGCGCTCTCGCCCAGGCGAAGAAGCACGGTCAGAGCGCCAGTGAGGGCCGCGAGGAAGCGATGGCGTTGTTCAAGGGCCGGCACCTCGGTGACCCGGGCGCGCCGCTGGACCCACAAGAGCGATGGTGGCATGCCGAGGAGGTATGGGGGCAGGCACTCGAAGAGCGCAGGCAGGCCGAGGCCTCCTATGCGGAGGCGGAGCGAGCCATCGAGAACGCCCTCGAACGCGCCCGCGATCAGGAGGACGCACGACAACTCCTCATCCAGCTCACCTATGAGCGCATCCTGCTGGCCGAGCGCTTTCACCAGAGAGAGGAGCTCACCCGGCTCATCCAGCGCCTCAGGCGGTTGACGGTCGAGGGCGAGGCGTTGCGGAAGGAGATCGATGCTCCCGCGGAGCTGGTCCTGGTGACCGAGCCGCCAGGCGCGAGTGTCGAGCTCACACGCTACGTGGACGACCCGGAGAGGCTGAGGCGAGAGCCCCTGCCTCCCTCGGAGTCACTCGGACCGACGCCGCTCGTGTGGCGGAGCGCGTCACCGGGCTCCTATCAGCTCCGCATCTCGCGGGAGGGATATGCGCCGGTCGAGCTGCCCCTCCTGCTCGAGCGAGGGGAGCACGAGCGTGTCACCCTCAGGCTCCCCACGGGGGTACCCGAGGGCTACGTCTACATTCCGCCCGGTTGCAGCCTGGAAGGGAGCGCGGACGTGGAAGAGCTGCGGACGATGCTGGAGAGCGCACCCCTGCATTCGAGCTGCCTCGAGGAGGGCTATCTCATCGGGCGGACCGAGGTGACGCTGGGGGACTGGCTGACGTACCTCGACACCTTGCCAGCGGATGCGCCCGAACGGAGCATCCTCGAGAAGCCGAGCTTCAACGGCGACAGCGCCGTGGCGTTGCGGCAACTGCCGGATGGAGCCTGGAGCTTCTCCCTCCATCTCGTGAGCGGGGCCGTCCTCACCGCGCGCGTTGGCGAGCCCATCCGCTACCCAGGTCGGAAGGCTCGCGCGGAGCAGGACTGGCGACGCTTTCCCCTCCTGGGCGTCTCGGCCGACGACGTCGCGGGCTACCTCTCCTGGCTCGACCGCACCGGGCGGCTGCCAGGTGCTCGCTTGTGCGGTGAGCTCGAGTGGACGCGTGCGGCCAGGGGGGCGGACGCGCGCAGGTTCCCGCACGGCAACCGCTTCCAGAAGGACGACGCCAACATCGATGCCACCTACGCCTTCCGGCCTGATGCCTACGGGCCTGACGAGGTGGGCTCACATCCGTCCTCCCTCAGCCCCTTTGGTCTCGAGGACATGGCCGGAAATGCCTTCGAGATGACCCGGCCCACCCAGGGCGGCTTCGGGGAGATCGTCCTTCGAGGGGGGGCCTGGTACTACGGCGAGACCGGCGCCCTGGTGGCCAGTCGCCAGGCCAGCACCTCCAGGCTCCGAGATGCCCGGATTGGCGTACGCGCCTGCGCCTCGCTCCCGGCCCGGTGAGCACCGATGGCGAGTGGTTGCATAGCCCGGCTGCACCGCGTCTCTTCCCAGGAAACGGCACGCGGACCGCGTTGCCGAGCGCGAGGACGTCCAGGATGAGACCCCTTCTGATTCTCTCATACATCGTGATTGCCGAGGTTGCCTGGGCGTCCGCGCCCGCTCCGACGCCCGGGCCCGCTCGGGCACCCGCGCCAACCCGGGCCAGGGCGGCCGTGTCTGTTCCTCCCTGTCAGCCCCAGGCTCCCGAGCGCAAGGTCTGGCCGCAGGGCACGTTGCTGTGGGGGACGGGACGCAAGGACGAGCGGAGCGAGACGAGCAGCATCCTGGCCTCGGTCGAGCTGGGTCGCGTGCGGCTCGGGGAGGTGACGGTGAAAGGCGTGCGCCTGGAAGAGGGGCGGTTGGTGGCTCCAGCGCGTGAACCCGAGGCCCTGGTCGGCGCGGTGCTGTGGGGCAGGTCGAGTGACGGTCAGCCGGTGGAGGTGGCGCTGTGCGGTGCGGAGGCGACCGCCGAGGAGCCGGGCGTCATGTGGTACCAGATCCAGGTGTGGAACGCGGAGAGCTCGAAATGGGAGAACCCGTGCGTGGCGACCCACCGCGTGCCCTCGCCCCGGGCGTTGGCCGTGCCTGGCGTATGGGATGAGCAGGGCGCGCGGCATGAGCAGGCAGGGCAGTTCACCTTTGCCTGTGAGAACGGGGTGATCTCCAAGTGTATCGGGTGGGGCTACAAGCCTTGGGGCAGGAGGGCAGGGCACTCGCTGGAAGAGCTGCACCAGGCCTGCACGCGGATGGCGCGCGCGGACTACTGCGGGAACGGACGCAGCCACACGCGAGAGGACACGCCGATCGACCTGTACGACGGCATGGGGGTGCTGGCGCGGACGAGGGAGGCGGCAGCGGGCTGGGAGCCGGGGCGGGCCTCATTCGAGGCCGCATGGACGGGCGATGGGGCGTGGTGCCTCTCGCGGACGCGAGATGGGAGTGCCATGGAGCGCATCTTGGAGGAGTGTCCCGCGCTCTTCGAGCCAGGCGAGAAGGACCTGGGGGAGGGGGACCGCTGCCAGGTGCTCCGCAAGGGGGCCCGCGCCGGGGCGGTGCTGCTGCGAAATCGCTCCTACGGGAAGAGCGAGCCGGCCTCCGTTCCGCGAGGCTCTCCGTGAGGCGCACCGCCAGGACGAGCGGCATGAAGAGGGTCCTTCAGCAAGCCCTGTTGAGGGCGGTGTTGCTGCTCCTGGGCAGCTCGGCGTGCGCCACGATGGACAGGGGAGGGGGAGACGCACGCCTGGCAGAGGCGCAACAGGCCTATGAGCAGGGGCTGCGGCAGAAGGAGGCGGGCCACTACGCGGAGGCGGCGCCGTTGCTCGAACGCGCGCTGGAACTGCGAGAGGCCGCGCTCGGTGACAGGCACCCCGAGGTCGCCCGGTGCCTCAATCTGCTCGGTGCCATTCAGTTGTTTCAGGGAAGCTATGCTCGAGCCGAGCTCCTGCTTCAGCGCGCACTCGCGCTTCGTGAAGCAGCCTTCGGTGGGCACCACACTGAAGTCGCTGAATCGCTCCACACGCTCGCGACCCTCTTCCTGAAGCAGGGGCAGCGTGAGCGGGCCGAGCAGCTGTACATGCGGGCGCTGGCGATTCGGGAGGAAGTGCTCGGCAAGGACCATCCCGATGTCGCCGCCACGCTGAACAATCTGGGCAACCTCTACCTGCAGCAGGGCCAGGTTGCGCGGGCCGCATCGCTCCATGAGCGAGCGCTCGCGGTGCGGGAGAAGGTCCTCCCCGGAAATCATCCGGATATCGCCTTCTCATTCAACAACCTCGCCAGCGTCTACATGAAGCAGGGGCAGTACGCGCGGGCCGAGCCGTTGTATGAGCGCGCGATCGCGCTCAAGGAAGCAACCCATGGCAAGGACCATCCCGACGTCGCCAGGTCGCTCAACAACCTCGCCAATGCCTATGTGCATCAGGGAAGGTACCCCCGGGCCGAGTCGTTGTATCAGCGCGCCATTGCCATCTGGACAGCGGCGCTCGGTGACAAGCATCCCGAGGTCGCCGACGCGCTCTACAACCTCGCCAGCCTCGCCATGTATCAAGGGCACTACGCACGGGCGGAGCCATTGTATCAACGCGTGCTCGGGATTCAGGAAGATGCCCTTGGCAAAAACCACGCCGAGCTGGTCGATGTGCTCAACGGGCTCTCCGAGCTGTACCACCGCCAGGGGCAATACGAGCGGGGAGTGGGGTTCTCACTGCGCGCCATCGAGATCTGCCAGACGACGCTCGGAGAGAGTCATCCCCTCCTCGCCTTCTCGCTGGTCGGCCTTGCCAACCTCTACTCCGCGCAGGGCAGCTACGCGCAGGCCGAGCCTCTCTATGCGCGGTCCGTAGCGGTCCGGGAACAGGCGGTCGGTCCAGATCATCCGGACGTCGCCGAGGCACTCCACAAGCTCGCGAACGTCTACGTGAGCCAGGGAGACTTCGCGCGAGCGGAGCCCCTGCACCTGCGGGGCCTGGCCATCCGCGAACGGGCGCTTGGTGGGAATCACCCCACGGTGGCCATCTCGCTCCACCATCTCGCGGGGCTCTATTTCAACCAGGGGCAGTACTCGCGGGCCGAGCCGCTGCACGAACGGGCGTTGGAGATCCGGGAGGCGGTGCTGGGAGGCGCGCACCCGGACGTCGCCGCATCGCTCCACGACCTGGCCCTCCTCCGCCTCGCGCAGCGGCGCCTTGCCGAGGCTCTGCCGCTCCTCGAGAGAGCATTGGCTGTCTCCGAGGCGGATCTGCGCCAGGAGATTTTCGGCTTCTCCGAACGAGGCTTGGAGAGCTTCTTGCGTCTGCTCCGCAAGAGCGAGGAGCAGCTCTATGCGCTCGTTCGTGCTCACCCGGACGATGCACGTGTCCGGCATCTCGCGCTGACCGCCGCCCTCCTTCGCAAGGGACGCTCCGTCGAGGAGGTCGCCGGCACCTCCCAGATCGTCTCTCGGAGCCTGGGGCCGGAGGACCACGAGGCCTTCGAACTCTTGCGCGCCTTGCGGACCCGCATCGCGGAGGAGTCGCTCGCGGGGCCTGGCTCGCGTCCGCCCACTGAGTATCAGCAGCACCTCAAGGAGCTCGCTGCCCA
Source organism: Pyxidicoccus xibeiensis (assembly GCF_024198175.1). Taxonomy (NCBI): domain Bacteria; kingdom Pseudomonadati; phylum Myxococcota; class Myxococcia; order Myxococcales; family Myxococcaceae; genus Pyxidicoccus; species Pyxidicoccus xibeiensis. The sequence goes on along the minus strand of NZ_JAJVKV010000011.1, from coordinate 125,412 downwards.
GAGCGACAGACTGGAGGCCGACCTCACCCGGCGCTCGGCACCGCTGCGGGCGCATGTCACGCGGCCACCTCCCGCCGAGCTCGTTGCCCGCGTCGCGGCAGCGCTTCCCCAGGACGGTGTGCTCGTCGAGTTCGTGGCCTACGATGACGGCCCGCTCGTCCCCAGTCCCGCGGCTCCGGCCTTGCCGGGCTCGAGCGGGCCGCGCTACCTCGCGCTCCTGCTCTTCGGGGATGGCCACACGCAAGCCGTCGATCTGGGCCCGGCAGAGACGGTGGACCGCGCCGTCATGCGGCTGCATCGCGTGCTGGCGCGCCACGTGAGCGACTACCAGTCCGCTGCCAGGGAGCTCTACAGGCTGGCCTTTCGTCCCCTGGTGCCGCGGCTCGGCAAGGCGAGGAGATTGTTTCTCTCGACGGATGGACAGCTCTCCCTCGTGCCCCTCGGGGTGCTGCACGATGGCCGCCACCTCCTCGAGGAGGGCTTCGAGCTTGCCTACCTCACCTCGGGAAGGGACTTGCTGCCTCGCCTCGAGGACGTTGTCCCCGAGAGCTCGGTCGTCGTCGTGGCGGACCCCGACTTCGACGCTCCACTCGCTGGGCGCCCGGGGCTGGTGGAGCCCCGCCCTGGCGAGCGCTCGGGTGCCATCGAGCACTTCTTCTCCGCCATGCGCACGGCAGGGGTGGATCAGCCATTCCCGCCTCTGCCCGGGGCTCGCAAGGAGGCGGAGGCCATCCAGCGCCTGTTCCCGCAGGCGCAACTGCTGTTGGGCCGCGCGGCGACCAAGGAGGCGCTGCTGAAGCTGCGCACGCCGGGGCTCCTCCATGTCGCGACCCACGGCTTCTTCCGAGAGGATGCCCCCACCGGGGTGGGCACGCGCGCCGTGGTGGCATGCTGCGCGCTCAGCGAGGCGGACAAATCGCTGCGTCTTCCGGATCCCTTGCTTCGCTCGTATCTGGTGCTGGCGGGAGCACGGGCGGAGTCCGCGCGGCCCGGCGGAGCTCGCCGGGAGGATTCCCTGGTGACGGCCCTGGAGCTGGCTGGGCTCGATCTGTGGGGCACCCAGCTGGTGGTGTTGTCGGCCTGCGACACGGGCCTGGGCGACATCAAGCGGGGCCAGGGTGTCTACGGTCTGCGCCGGGCGTTCGTGATGGCGGGGGCGGAGGCGGTGGTGGCGAGCCTGTGGAGCGTCAATGACGAGACGACGCGGGAGCTCATGGAGGGCTACTACCGCAACCTGCTGGCGGGGCAGGGGCGCATCACGGCCCTGCGCGAGGCGATGAGGACGCAGCGCCGGAAGCATCCGCACCCCTATTTCTGGGCGCCCTTCATCGCCATCGGCCAGGACACACCGCTGCGCGGGTTGACGCCGCACCCCGAGCCGCGGCCGGCCCGCTGAGTGGCGCCCTCGGGAAAGTTGCGGCTCGAGCGGAAGGCGAGAACTCCCTGCATAGCTCGCTCGCGCGGTGTCTCTCTTGTTCGTGGGGGAAGGTCCCCTGCGAATGAGGGGCGCTTCTGCGCCAGCCCTGGGAGAATTGGATGTTCAAGAACACGTTGAGCGGAGTCCTTGGAAGTGTCGCGGTTCTCAGTGTCCTGGTGTTCGCGGGTTGCGCGGGCGGAGAGGGAGAGGGTGTCGAGCCCGAGTCCACGCTGGAGACGACGGAGCAGGAGCTCATCGTCTGCGGTCCGCTGTGTCCTCCTGGCTACACCCAGCTCGGCTTCGCCTGTAGCACGGGCTGCGCGGGCGGCTGCCCGAACGCGGTTTCGTGCTCGCCCACCCCGAGCACCGCCAACATCTGGGGCACGCCCCAGACGGTCACCGTCCCGGCGGGCGCCTCGCATGGCACGTCGAAGATCTGCTGGAACACGTCGGGCCTGCCGTACCCCGTCTGGATCAAGGTCAGCGCGAACGGCGCGGCCGAGCAGCTGTTCACGAAGGAGAGCGACCCCGGTCAGGCGTGCATTGACGCGACCTGGATCGGGGTCAACCAGTCCTACGTGTTCAGCATCCGCACGGCGAAGACGGGCGGCAGCGTGCTGGCGACCACCACCGTCTACGGCGTCGCGGCGCCCTGAGACATCATCCCTGTTGATTCACTGAGCCCCGGGCCGGGTCCGATTCACTTCGGGCCCGGCCCCTCTCGTTTCGCGAGCCTTCTTCCGCATCTTCAGGTGTGAGGTGGCCAGCCGGGCGGGGTTGTTGATCCAGACGGCGTTGGGTAGCGCCTGCGGCTTGGGTGCGCCGCGCGGGAATCGCTCGGGGTGAGCGGCGGAGGCGGCGGCGAGCACGGCGTCCCGGGGATGAGGACGGAGCCCACGCCAGCGGTTCCTTCGGCTGACCGTCTGCACCGAGCCGAGATCGACCTGGAGCCACGCCGGAGAGGTCAACGAGCAGAACTTGTCGGTGTTGCCCCCGGAGACGCTGCCGTTGACCGCCTTGGCCGGCGTTTCGCTGCTGTTGCAGGCGGTAGAGCCGGTGGCCGGCTTGTTGAGCGCCAGGGTTGCTGCTGTATCTGAGTGCCCCATGAAGTCTGGTTTGAATCTGTCACATCCTTGTGGCTGGGATTGCTGTGCCCGCGACAGGGATTGAGACATTCTGTGTTACCGACTCGCGCTGAAGCCGTCCCTACGCGGAGCTCGGTGCCCGCTGGCTCATGACCGCGCGGCGGCCTGCCCACAAGGCCGCCAGGATGATGGCTGCGCCCACGGCATGAATTCCCCCCAGCCAGTGGGGAGACATGAACGCCAACGCCCCGCCCGCGACGAAGGCCAGCACCGCGAGAGCTGACGAGAGGCGCCAGGCCCAGACCCTGCGGCGGAACAGGAACAGGGTGGCCACGGCAACCGCACCCCCGCTGGCCAACAGGACCGCAGACAGCACCGCCGACATCTCAGCGGCCATCAGCCCGGCGAGCAACAGGTACGGTGCCACCAACGCCTGCATCAGGGCTGCGCCCACGATGAAGCCTCCTCGGCGGTGTGACGCGTCGCTGGGGACATCGCTCAAGAGCGTTCCTCCTCGTGGGGCAGTATATCCCGGCTGAGCGTCGCTCGCGCCTGTCGTGTTCCCCATGGAAGGGGCCGTCCTCCCCAGTCCGCGGGTTCGATTCCCGCCGCCTCCACATTCAGCAGCCCGGCAAGCTCACCGGGTTGCGGTGCTGGCCTCGAGCGGCACTTCGAGCGCGGCAGACCGGTGAAGGCCTGAAGTCCGGCCCTCCTGATTACCTTGGGGGTATTGGGAGGATGATGAAACCAGAGCTCCAGGCGTATGCGCTGGGCGACCGGCTCCATGCAGGGCACCGGGCGGCCGTCCACCACGCCGTGCGGACCTCTGATGGGCGCGCCATCCTCCTCAAGGTCCTCGAGCCTGAGTACAGCCGCCCGGAGGACGTCGAGCGGCTGCGGAAGGAATACGAGGTAGGTCGTGCGCTCGCGGGCCTGGCCATCGTCGAGCCGCTCGCCCTCTCGACGTTCGAGGGGCGGCCGGCGCTCGAGCTCGAGGACTTCCCAGGCGCTCCGCTCGAGATGTTCGTGGGTGCGCCCATGCCCGTCGGGGACTTCCTTCGTCTGGCGGTGCGTCTGGCCGGGATTGTCGCTGACATCCACGAGCGCTGCGTCATCCACAAGAAGCTCAATCCGGGGAACATCCTCTTCGACCCCGGGAGTGGCGAACTCAAGGTCTGGAACTTCAGCATCGCCGTACGCAGCCCCCGGGCGCAGCCCCCACCTCGCGCCGCCCGGCTCGTCGAGGGGACGCTCCCCTACATGTCGCCCGAGCAGACGGGCTGGATGAACCGCTCCGTCGACAGCCGCTCCGACCTCTATGCCCTCGGCGTCACCTTCTACGAGCTGCTCACAGGGCGCCTTCCCTTCGTTGCGCGCGACCCCCTGGAATGGGTGCACTGCCACGTTGCCCGAACCCCGCTCGCCCCCTCCGCACTCGTTCCCCGCCTCGCGGGCGTCCTCTCGGACATCGTCCTCAAGCTCCTGGCCAAGCTGGCGGAGGAGCGGTACCAGACCGCGCGCGGGCTCCAGCACGACCTCGAGCGCTGTCTGTCCGACTGGCAGGCGAAAGGCACGCTCGCGCCCTTTGCCCTGGGAACGCACGATGTCTCGGACCGCCTCGAGCTCTCCCATCAGCTCTATGGCCGCGAGGCCGAGAGCACCGAGCTCCTTCGTGCCTTCGGGCGGGTCGTGGAGCAGGGGACCCCGGAGCTCGTCCTGGTGTCTGGGTATTCTGGCATCGGCAAGTCTTCGCTGGTCCGTGAGCTGCACAGGCCCATCGTGCAGGAGCGCGGGTTCTTCATCTCCGGCAAGGTCGACCAGTACCGGCGCGACGTGCCGTACTCCACTTTCGCCCAGGCGTTCGCCGAGCTCATCGATCAGATCCTCACCGAAAGCGAAGCGAGCGTGGTGGCCTGGAAGGAGCTGCTGCGACAGGCGCTCGGCGCCAGCGCGCAGCTCATCATCGACATCATTCCTCACGTGGAGCTCATCCTCGGCCCTCAGCCCGCGCTTCCTTCCCTCCCTCCGCTCGAAGCGCAGAACCGCTTCCACTGGGTGTTCCGCCAGTTCATCAGCGTCTTCGCGCGCAAGGAGCACCCCCTCGCCCTGTTCCTCGACGACCTTCAATGGCTCGACTCCGGGAGCTTGAAGCTCCTCGAGGAGCTCGTCCTCCACCCGCAGACCCGCTACCTCCTCCTGCTGGGCGCGTACCGCGACAACGAGGTGGGCCCCTCCCACCCCCTCGCGCTCACGCTCGACAACCTCCGCGAGTCCGACGCACGCGTCCGTGAGCTCGTCCTCGCCCCCCTCTCCGTCGAGCACCTGGGACAGTTCCTCGCGGATGCCCTGCGCTGCCCCCCCGGCTCCGCCGCGCCCCTGGCCCGCCTCGTCCATGAGAAGACCGCCGGCAATCCCTTCTTCGCCATCCAGTTCCTCACCACGCTCCACGAGGAGGGCCTGCTGGAGTTCGACCGCGGCAACGCTCGATGGCGCTGGGACGTGGCGAAGATCCACGCCAAGGGCTTCACCGACAACGTCGTCGACCTCATGGTCCGCAAGCTCAAGCGCCTTCCACCTGCCACCCAGGAGGTGTTGAAGCTGGCCGCGTGCGTCGGAAACACCACGAACCTGCACACCCTGGCCGTCATCTCCAACCAATCGGGCGAGCAGGTCGCGCGCGAGCTCTCGGACGCGGTCCGGGAAGGGCTGGTGCTTCAGCAGGGCGACGTCTACACGTTCCTGCACGACCGGGTCCAACAGGGGGCCTATGTGCTCATCGAGGACGCCAGGAAGCGGGGCGTCCATCTGAGGATCGGGCGGCTGCTGCTGGCGAGCCTGGACGCCCGGAGCATCGAGGAGCGCATCTTCGACGTCGTCAGCCAGCTCAACCACGGCCTGTCCCTCATCACCGACCCGGCGGAGAGGGACGCGCTCGCGAGGCTCGACTTCCTCGCGGGAAGGAAGGCCAAGGCATCCATCGCCTATGCCTCCGCGAAGGGCTTCCTCGCCATCGCGGCGGCCCTCCTGCCCGAGGATGCCTGGAAGTCCCGCTACGACTTCGCGTTTCCCCTCTTCCGCGAGCTCGCGGAGTGCGAGTACCTGGGCGGCGCGTTCGAGCAGGCCGAGGCCCTGTTCGACCTCCTCCTTGCCCGGGCGAGGACCGACTTCGACAAGGCCCTGGTGTACGAGCTCCGCCTGAAGCTCTGCCACGTCGCGGGTCGATACGACGAGGCGGTGGCGATGGGCCTCAAGGCCCTTCAGCTCTTCGGTGTGGACATCCCCGAGGACGACGCGCTGCTGAGCGAGGCGACCCACGCCGAGGCCATGGCCATCCAGGTCAACCTGGGCGGGCGCCGCATCGCGGACCTCGCGGAGGCCGCCGAGGCCACCGACCCGAAAGTCAGGGCCGTCATCGGTCTGTTCTCGAACATGGCCCCTGCGGCCTACATCGGCAGCCGGCCCCAGGTCTTCCCGCTCGTCATCCTGAAGCTCGTCAATCACTCCCTCCGGTTCGGCCACACCTACGAGTCCTGCATGGGGTACAGCTGCTACGGGGTGATGCTCGTCTCCCTCTACGATGAGCCTCGGGTCGCGTACGAGTTCTCGGAGATGTCCATCAGGCTCAACCAGAAGCTCGGCGACATCAGCCGACGAGGCACGGTCATGCACCTCCACGGCGACCACATCAACTTCTGGAGCCGGCACATCTCGACGGACTTCCCCATCCTGGAGCGGGGATTCCTCGCATGCCTGGATGCGGGCGACCTGGTCTTCGCGAACGCCATCGCGTTCCAGATTGTCTGGCAGGCCATCGAGCGGGGCGATGCCATCGATGATGTCCTCAGGTTCTCGCAGAGCTACGCGGCCTTTGCTCGGGACTCCCGCAACGAACCCATCTACCAGACCATCCGGCTGGAGCAGCAGTTCCTCACGTGCCTGAAGGGGCAGACGCGCGGGAGGACGTCCTTCGAGGACGACGCGTTCCAGGAGGCCCCGTGCCTCGCGAAGATTACCGAGGCGGCCTTCGGGTGCGGCCTCGTCTTCTTCCACACGATGAAGCTCATCACGGCCTATCTCGCCGGAGACGACGCCGAGGCGCTCCATCACGCGGACGAAGCGAAGAAGACGCTCAGCGCCGCGATGGCCATGCCCATGGAGGCGACCTTCTATTTCTTCCACGCCCTTCTGCTCGCCCGCATCCACCCGCGGAGGACGGAGGCCGAGCAGCGGGAGATTGCGAAGACGCTCGAGGGCTACAGCCAGAAGCTCGCCCTCTGGGCAGAGAGCTGCCCGGAGAACTTCCTCACGAAGCACGCCCTCGTGTCCGCGGAGCTTGCCCGAATCACGGGAGACGCGCTCCAGGCCGAGCGGTGCTACGAGGAGGCCATCCGGGCGGCGCGGGCCAATGGCTTCGTCCACTGGGAGGGCGTGGCCAACGAGCTCGCCGCGGCGTTCTACCGGGAGCGGCGCTTCGAGACCATCACCGCCGCCTATCTTCGGGAAGCTCGAGACTGTTACGTCCGGTGGGGCGCGGAAGCCAAGGTGAGGCAGCTTGCCCGGCGCCACGCGCACCTTCACGAACCAGGTCCGCTCGGCCCCGCGGCCATCTTCGCGGCCCGACCCGAGCAGTTCGACCTGCTCTCGGTGGTCAAGGCCTCGCAGAGCATCTCCGGCGAGATGGTCCGCGAGCGGCTCTTGCGCACGCTCTTGCAGGTCGTCCTCGAGCAGGGCGGGGCGCGCCGGGCCCTCCTCGTCATGTCCCGCGAGGGCGAGCTCGAGGTCGCGGCCGAGTCCGCCGTGGGCGAGGAGGGGGCGCCGGGCATGCTGTTCAGCACGGCCCCGCAGGGGCTGGCGGCACGCGTCCCGGCGTCCATCCTGCAGTACGCGCAGCGGACCCGGGAGCACGTGCTGCTTGCCGACGCGGCCGCCGACGCGGAGCGGTTCTCGGCAGACCCGTACTTCGCGCGGACGCGCCCGCGGTCCGTCCTCTGTCTGCCCATCCGCAGGCAGGCGGAGCTCGTCGCCTTCCTCTACCTCGAGAACGACCTGGTCCCCGGCAGCTTCACGCCCGAGCGCCTGCTGGCGCTCGAGCTGCTCGCGGCCCAGGCGGCCATCTCCATCGAGAACGCGCTCCTCCTCGAGCGCGAGCATGCCGGCCGCGTGGAGGCCGAGGCGGCCGGGCGGCGTGCGCTCCTGCTCGGCGAGGCGACCGCGCTCATCTCCTCGACGCTCGACGACGAGGGCATGTTCGACGCGCTGACCCGCCTGTGCGCGCGCTCGTTCGCCGAGTGGGCGGTCATCGACCTCAACCAGGGGGGCACGGTGATGCGCCTGGCGGGCGCACACCGCGACCCGCGGAAGCAGCCGCTCCTGCGTGAGCTTTCGGAGCGCTACCCCGCGCGCATCGGCACGGCCACGCCGGTGACGCGCGTGCTCCAGGGCGGGGCCCTCATCCACCTGCCGGCCCTCTCCGACGAGCAGATCCGGGCCTTCACGCTCGACGAGCACCACGCCGCGCTCATCCACCAGCTGGGCACGCGCAGCGTGCTCATCGTTCCGCTGGTCGCCCGAGACACGCCGCTCGGGGCCTTGACGTTCGTCGCGGCCACCGCGCACTGGTTCGGGACGGCCGACGTGGAGCTGGCGGTGGAATTGGGCCGCCGCGCGGCGCTGGCCATCGACAACTCGCGCCTCCTCGCGGAGACGCAGTGGGCGCTGCGCCTGCGGGAGGAGTTCCTCACCGTGGCCTCGCACGAGCTCCGCACGCCGGTGACCTCGCTCAGGCTTTCGGTGGAGGGCCTGCTCCGCGCGGCCGCGTCCGGGAGGACCGTCTCGGCGGAGACGCTGAACCGCAGCCTCAACCGGGTGCTGAGCAAGACCGACAGGCTCGAGCAGCTCACCGGGGAGATCCTCGACGTGACGCGCATCGAGCAGGGACGGCTGGAGCTGGAGCGGGGGGAGGTCGAGCTCGGCGCGCTGGTGCGCACCAGGGTGGAGCGCCTGGAGCCCGAGCTGACCGCGGCCGGCTGCAGGGTGTCTTTCACGTGCGCCGCGCCGGTGGTGGGGCAGTGGGACGCCGCGCGGCTCGAGCAGGTGGTGACCCACCTGCTCCACAACGCCCTCAAGTTCGGGCCGGGCAAGCCCATCGAGGTCTCCGTCGGCAAGGAGGCGGAGAGCGCGCGGCTCGTGGTCAGGGACCACGGAATCGGTATCACCCCGGTGCGGCAGGGCCGCATCTTCGAGCGCTTCGAGCGCGGCGTGTCCAAGAACTATGGCGGGCTGGGGCTTGGCCTGTACCTCAGCCGCAGGATTGCGGAGGCGCACGGCGGTTCCATCCAGGTCCAGAGCGTGCCCGGCGTCGGCTCCACGTTCACAGTCACCCTCCCGTGCGCCGGGCGGTGACCGGACAGCCGCCCGCCAGGCTGCTCGCGAGGGCGACGGCGAAAAAAGAATCGTCGCTTGTCGATCCGCGCCCGCGTCATTCGACGCCTCGGTGAAAGGGAGACCCAAATGCGTCTGACGATGCTCCACGCTGCTTTGATGGCTGTGACCCTGCTCCTCACCTCCACCGCTGCCGACGCACAAGCGAAGGGCGCTCGGGTCCAGGTGAACGGGATGCAGGTCTATTACGAGGTCTCGGGCAAGGGCGAGCCGCTGGTCGTGCTGCACGGCGCCTACATGAACATCCCGACGATGGGCGCCATCATCCCGAAGCTCGCGAAGAGCCATAAGGTCTACGCGCTCGAGTTCCAGGGACACGGCCGCACCACCGACATCGACAGGCCCATCACGTATCAGAACCTCGCGGACGACGTGGCCGCCTTCATGGACGCGGTCGGGCTGAAGAAGGCCGACGTGTTCGGCTACTCGATGGGGTCCGCGGCCGGATTGCAGCTCGCCATCCGCCATCCGGAGAAGGTGAACAAGCTCGTCGCGGCGTCTGTCGCGTACGACATCCAGGGCTGGCAGCCCGAGTTCAGGGAGTTCATCCCGAAGATGACGGTGGAGATGTTCCTCGAGATGCCCTTCGCGAAGGAGTACCCGAAGCTCGCGGCCAATCCGAAGGGCTTCCCCGCGCTGGTCAAGAAGCTCATCCAGCTCGAGAAGGAGCCGATGGCGTGGGAGAAGGACGTGAAGGCGCTCGAGACGCCCGTCCTCATCATCACCGGTGACGCCGACGTCGCGACGCTCGAGCACTCCGTCGCCATGTTCCGGCTCCTCGGCGGCGGCGGCCCCGGCGACATGGGCAAGCCGCTGTCCCCCTCGCGGCTGGCGGTCATGCCGGCGACGGCACACACCGCCGTCATCAGCCAGCCGGAGCTGCTTCACGCCTTCATCGAGCCATTCCTGAAGGGCCAGACGCCGAAGGGTTTCCTCGAGGCGCCGTAAGGGGTGAGGCTTCACACCCACTCGATGTGCGCATAGGCGGCGGCTGCTTCTTCCAGCAGCCGCCGGTTCGAGCCTTCGAGCCGGGGCCGCGAAACCAGGCGCAGGCCCCGGGTGCCGAAGCCCACCGCGGCACGGATGGCCTGCGCGAGCTCGTCGACGCCCTCCTCGCTCAACAGCGTCACCGACACCGTCACCGCCTCCGAGGGCGTTGCCTCCAGGGACCAGGCGTTCTCCCTCCTGGCCGTGAAGCGCTCCAGCCGGCTGGCCAGGGGCGAGCTGGCGCACAGCGCCACGTCGCGCGAGTGCGCCTCCGTCAGCTCCACCCACGTCAGGTGCGGCAGCGTGGACAGCCTGAGAAACAGTGTCTCCTCGATGCGGCTCCAGCAGGACAGCTCCAGCCGCCGCACCGACAGGGGGTATGCCCCGAGAGCTGGGACGACGGAGGACTGCATCCTACGGAGGTACGTCACGGCGTGCAGGTGCGGGTGCGCGAACCAGCCCGCGGCCGAGGGCCCCCTTATCAACTCCCCGTTGATTTCCCGCACCGTGCCCCAGGCCGGCCCGGGGGCGGGCCTCTTCCATTCGAGGAACCCCCGGACCGCAGCCGGGAAGCCCCGCTCGAAGCGGGTGGAATCGGGGCGGACGAGTGGCCCCAGCGGGGCCTGCCACGCCGCCCCGTGCTGGGCCAGCAGCTCACGGATGCGGGCCTCGTCCGGCTGCGCCGAGCACTGGAGCATGATGAACTCTCCCAGCGGGTCGCCCTGCTCCAGCAGGTGGTCCGCCAGGACGAGCCGCGCGCTGTCATCGTCCGGGTGGGCGTACACGCGCGCCAGGAGCATGTCCCGCAAGGGAAGCTGGCGTGCCTCGGCCTCCTCGCGCAGGGCGAGGGCCCTCTCCAGCGCCTCGCATGCGTCCCGGGCCTCCGAGTCCAGTGCGACGTCCAGCGAGTGCGCTGGCGGAGCATCCTTCCTCTCCTGGAGGCGGGCCAGCGCCTCTTCATAGGTGGTCCACGAGCCCATGGCCTGGAGCAGCGCCTGAAGGTCATCGGCCGTGCGTGGGTCCCTCAGCTGGAGCAAGAGGTCTCGAAGCGCCGCGATGACCTCCGCATCCCGAGCGACAGGCCAGCGCGCGATGGTCCGCAGCACTGGAATGAGCCGGGGGTCCTCGGGCCACCTCCGGGCGCTCCGGAGCTGGCGCTCGAGCGTCTCCGCGTTGCCCTCGTTCGCGACACTCAGGAGCCAATTGAGGATGCGCGGAACGCCGGTGGGCCGGGGCTGCTCGCCGGAAAACGCCGTGGACAGGCGCTCGCACGGTGGCAGCCCGACGGTGAGCCGGTCCGACAGCTTCTGCACGAGTGTCGCGATGCGCACCGAGCGCGATTCGCGCCACGCGTCCAGCAGGAGCCGGAGGACTTCCTCCTCTTCGCGCTGCTCGAAGGCCACGAGCGCGCCCGCCAGCAGACCGTTCAGGACGTTTCCCGTCATCATCTAGTGCTGCGTCGCCGGGCCGGGCCCGGGCGGGCCCATGAGCCGGAGGTTGTCGCGCAGCTGCTCCACCGTCATGCCCGTGCCCGCGAGGTACTCCTCGAGCTCCTCGAGGCCATGCTCCTGGCACAGCTCGTCACACCGGCCCTCCAGCTCCGGATCGCCAGTGGTGGCGCAGCCCCGGTAGTAGTCCACCTCCTTGGTGAGCTGGCCCTGGCTCTGACGCTTTGAGATGTATTCGCGGAGCGCCTTCAGTCGCTCGCCCGACTTCGGCTTCACCTCGAGGCGGGCCTCCAGGGGACGCAGCGAGTCGAGCTTCCGCTCCACCAGCTCCATCAGCACGTCGAAGCCCTTGAAGGAGGTCTGCGAGCGCAGCGCGCGAATCTCGAACGTCTCCTTGCGGCTGTAGCGGGCGAGGTTCTGCACGGACAGGCTCTGGTACTTCTGCGTGTCTGAGACCGTGTACTCGGCCTTGAGGAAGGCCCGGCCCTGGTAGAACTTGAGCTCGAACTCGTTGAAGAACCGGTCATGGGGCAGCATGCCACCCCTGGCCTTGAAGAACGCCTGGACCTCTTCGGGCGCCACGGAGACGAGCAGCGGGTACGCCTGGCCGAAGTCCCGGTAGAAGACGCCGCAGCCCCATGTGGCGAAGTTGAAGAAACTCACCAGGAAGTTGTAGCGCAGCAGCGGGTTCGTCCAGAAGGTGGGCTTCAGGCCGATGTGCAGGTGACCTGCCCCATTGCCCGTTCGAGGGTCGATGTTCGGCGCCAGGCCGATGCTCTGCGCGATGCCGAAGATGTGCTTCTGGATGATTCCCGCGAGCGGCTCATGGCCACGCCGGGTGCGGGGCGCGCCATTCACCTCGATGCAGCCCGAGTCGTAGTGAATCTTCATGTCCCAGCCGAGCTGCCTGTAGCGCACGAGGAAGCTCCCCGACTTCAACTGTGTAATCGAATAGTGGTCGGCATCTTCTTCCCTGGAGATTTCGAAGTCGGTCTCCGGCGTCAGTTCCGGACCGGCCTTGAGCGCTTCCAGCGCCTTCCTCCATTTTTCGAGGTCCGGGACGGCGAGGTTGTGCAGCGCCTGGGAGTCCGTGAGGCGCTCGTCCAGGTACTCCGGCCGGACGAACTCGAACTCGAAGCCGAAGGTGGGCGCGTCATCGTCGAGGTAGACCCAGCCGGTGCCCTGCTTCACGAAGATGGTCTCCGCGGTGGGAATGAGCTTCACGACGAGCTTGTAGGGCCCATTCCCGGGGAGCAGGACATCCTGGAGGGTGGACAGCGGGACTCCCTGTGCCGCATTGGCTGGGGCGACGGAAAAGGACACCAGCGGCACGTCCGCGTGGGGCTTCATCACCCGGATGAGCACGCTGGCGACCCGCTCCGGGTTCTCGATGGAGACGACCACCGCGTAGTCGCCCAGGAACCCTCGTGTCCCCGGCGCCCTCATCGGGACGTGATAGCGGCCCGGCTCGCACAGGCCGACCGGGGCATGCCCCCGCTCCGTCCAGAAATGAGGTTTCTGATTCTGGAACAGGGCCTCGCGGAACGTGATGGCAAGGCCCGTCAGCGAGCACGAGTTGTCCGGGAGGTCGCACGTCGCCTGGATGCCTGTGGACGGCGCGTCCGAGAAGTCCGCGAAGTCTTCGGACCGGATGGGAGGGTAGGGGGGCAAGGTCATGTCCGCGGGCTCCGGCGACGGCGTGCACCCAGGCGCGTCATTCCCAGTGGGCGTCTTCGTACCGCTGCCGCAGCTCGGCGACCGCGCCCGGCTCCAGCCGGAAGCGCAGCAGGTGGACGGACGCATCCGGTGGCTGCTCCGCGTCGTGCAGGAGGGCCTGCACGACGGGGTGCTCGTCGAACCTGGGGGCCACCTCGAACATCAGCGAGACGAACTCGAGGAGCCCTTCACCCGTCCACAGGCCCCAGGTCCGAGCCCGGCGAATGGCCAGCATGACGCGTCGTTCCTGCTCCGGGCCTGGAAGCGCCGCGAGGGCCCCGGGGGCGCGCCGCAACAGGTGGGGCAGGGCCCACTGCGCAAAGACACGCTCGCGCTGCGTGACGAAGGCCTGCATCTGGGACGTGCGAATGGTGAGCACGTCCCCGCTCGTACCACGGCGCCACCTGGGAGCCGACGCGGCTGGATGCGTTGTGTTTTGGACTTGAACAAGCGGACCCGGGACGGCGTGCTCACCGCGGAGGAAGGCTCTGGGCGTGGCGGAAGACGTCGTGCGGGTCGTACTCGTGCTTGAGGTGCCGGAGCCGCGGAAGGCTGTCCCCGTAATAGGCACGGTGAGGGTCGTCCAGGCGCAGGTCCGCGTAGCCCTGGTAGACATGGCCATTGGCGTGACGGCGCACGGTGGCCTGCGAGGCATCCACCCACCCGCGCGCATGCTCACGCAGCGCTTCCGACGACCGCGAGCCCACCGTGCCGGTGTGGCGGAGCATCATGCGCGCCTTGCGGTGGATGAAGCTGGAGCCCTCGTTGGAGCGTGCATACGCACCGCCCCAGGGGATGAGCTCCAGCTCGCGGTGCTGGGCGTAGCGACGGTCGGCCTGGAACTGCTCGACGCAGGCCTGGATGGACTCCGGCGCCAGGGGCTCGTCGAAGAAGTTGGAGCGGGTGAACTGGTAGCCCGTGTGCCTGTAGGGGAGGCTGGGCATCCACGCCGGTGCCGTCTCGTGGTCGAGGAGCCCGACGAGGTAGTCCGCCGCCTCGGCCGGAGGCAGCCGCCACGTGCGCAGTCCGGAGGCCAGCGGCCCCAGGTGGCGCTCCCACGCTCTCAGGTGGTTCGCTGCACCGGCCTCACTGCCGAGGATGACGCCGAAGAGCTCCACGTAGGTCGGCAGCTCCGGGTCGTCCGGCGCGACGAGGCCCAGCTCCAGGTTGACGTCGTCCTCCGCGTCGGGCGCGTGCCGTTGCCAGAGCTCCATCAGCCCGGCGGCCTCCGTCGGGGCCCACCTGCCGTTGACGACGGTGAGCGCCTCCAGGGGAAACGTTCGCAGCGTCAGCCGGGTGACGATGCCGAAGCCGGCGGTGCCCGAGCCGCGCAGCGCCCAGTAGAGGTCCGGCGCCTCGCCCGCGCTCGCATGGACCACGCTGCCGTCGGCACGGACCACCTCCAGACGTTCGACCTGGTCGGTGGTGAGCCCGTGGCGGCGTCCGAGGAAGCCGAAGCCTCCGACGAGCGCGAGTCCGCCGAGGGCCACGCGGGGACAGCCTCCAGTGGGGACGACACGCCCCACGGAGGCCAGGCGCCTGCTGACCTCGGCGGACAGGGCGCCCGGGCCGATGACGGCGAGGCCTTCCTGGGGCTCGACGCGGTTGTTCTCCGAGAGGTCGACGACGACGGGCGCGCGGGTGGACAGGTCGGCGAAGCAATGCCCGCCGCTGCGCACCGAGAAGGGCAGCTCGTGCCGCACGAGGAACTCCAGCGTGCGCTGGACGTCGGCGGTGTTCCGGCAGCGCACCAGGGCCTGGAGCGGAAGCAACGGCCGGCCGGCCGCGAACTGCTTGTTGGCCAGGAGCAGCTGCTCATCTCCGGGAACAATCACCGCGCCCTCGAGGGCCGTGCGCAGGGGAGACCAGTCCACGTCCCGGCAGCGCGCTTCGGCTTCAGTCGAGGTCGTCATCTTCCGGGGGCGTCCTCCTCCAGCCCGTGCAGCCGCGTCTGGAGGCGATAGAGCTCGGCGTAGCGCCCGTTCAGCGTCATCAGCTCCTCGTGGCGCCCCTGCTCGACCACGGCGCCCCGCTCCAGGAAGTAGATGCGGTCGGCGTTGCGGACGCTGGCCAGCCGGTGGGTGATGAGGAGCACGGTGCGGTTTCGGGCCAGCTGCCGGAGCGACTCGTAGACGGCATGCTCGGCCCTGGCATCCAGCGGCGCCGTCGGCTCGTCCCAGATGACCAGCGGGGCGTCCCGGTACAGGCCGCGCGCCACGGCGAGCCGCTGCCACTGCCCGCCCGACAGGTCCATGCCGCCCCGGAACTGGCGCGACAGGAGGGTGTCCCAGCCCTGCGGCAGGTTCTCCACGACTTCGAGGGCGCGCGACTGCTCGGCGGACTGGAGCAGCATGCGGGCGTCCGGGTCCACCCGCTGGTGGCGGCCGAGGCGGACGTTGTCCCGGGCGCTGCGCGGCCAGCGGATGGGGTCCTGCAGCACCATGACCACCCGGTCCGCGAGGCTGTCGGGTGACATCTCCCGCAGGTCGATGCCATCCCAGGTGATGCGGCCGGAGGTCGGCGGGTAGAGCCCGGCAATCAGCTTGGCCAGCGTCGTCTTGCCCGAGCCATTCTCCCCGACGAGGGCGATGCTCTGCCCGGCCTCGATGGTCAGGGAGATGTCGCGCAGCGCCAGCCGGCCCTCCTGGCCCGGGTAGTGGAACCCCACGCCCTGCAGCTCGATGCGTCCCGGGTTCTCCGGCGCCTTCACCCCCGCCGTGGCGGGCCGGGCCCGCTGCGAGGACTGCTCGATGAACTCGCGGTAGTCGCTGATATACAGGCCCTTCTCGAACAGGCCATGCGCCATCTGCATGAACAGGGCGAGCGCCGCGCTCGCGCTGCGCACGGCGATGACCGCCGTGCCGGCGACGGCCAGCTCCAGCCAGCGCGCCTGCAGCATCATCCCGAGCGCGACGAAGGTGGCGACCAGGCCGAGGCCGGACAGCATCCGGCCGAAGGCGGTGGAGCGCGCCTCGGCGATGCCCAGGCGGACCAGGTGGTCCTGCAGCGCCACGGCGCTGCGCTGGTACTCGGCGAGCACGTAGTCCTGGGCCTGGTTGGTGCGAATCTCCGGCGCGGACTCCCGCTGCGTGGCGAGCTCCGCCATCATGTGGACCTGGCGCGTGAGGGAGATGGTCGTCGCCATGCCGGAGTATTGCAGCCTCGCCGCGTGGAGCACCGCCCAGCCCTGGGGCAGCAGGGCGACCCCCAGGAGGGGCAACAGCAGCGGGTGGAGCCAGAGCAGCGCGAGCACCGCGCCGAAGACCGAGAACGCGGCACGGAGCGCCTCGACGAGGCACGTCGTGGCGCCCTCCATGTGCATGACGCCCCGGTCCCGGGCGCGGTGCAGCCGGTCGTAGAAGCCGGGGTCGTCGAAGGACGCCAGGTCCACCTGGAGGCTGACCCGGAAGAGCGCCTCCTCGGCGACCCGGAACACGCGCGGGACGAGGTACGCACGGGCCACGTTGGTGGCCGTCTCCAGGCCCATCCGGACCGCCTGCACGCCGCCCAGCAGGAGCAGGGTGGGGAGGGCGGCCTCCAGCCGCTGTGCGCCGGTGCCGCCGGACAGGAGCTGTCCGAGGACGCTCGTCGTGAGCAGCAGGGCCCACGTGGTGGCCGCGCCCGCGACGAGCTGGCAGAAGATGACCGCGAGCGCGGCCCGGGGCGCGGCGCGGCGCAGCACGGACAGCACCGGCTGGACGGCCAGGCCCACGCGCCGGCCGAGCGCCAGCAGCCCGTGTCCTGGCTGCGCCGCCCCGTCGAGGCGCCAGTACGGTGTCTCCAGCTCGACCTGGCTGGCGTCCGTGCTCAGAGGTCCCCACCCCCGACCAGCAGAATCGAAGGCAGCCCGTTCTCCGGGTGCGCCCGGAGCAGCTGGTAGGCGACGCCGCCCAGGCCCGGCAGCAGGCCCGGGACGAAGGCATCCCGCGCCATTCCGCAGGACGGGCCCTGCTCCTCGATGCTGGTCAGAATCGTGCCCAGCAGGTGCTCCCGCGTCAGTCCCTCGGGGCCCTCACCGGCGGCAATGGCGCGGTCCAGCAGCTCCCACGCGCCCAGGTCTCCATGGCAGGCGCAGTGGTTCCAGCCAAAGCCCATGCGCCACGTCGCCGCGGCGGCCCTGCGCAGCATCAGCCGCGTCTGCGGGCTCTCCATCCTGGGGTCGAGGTCGGCGTGCGCCAGGCCGATGCCCACCGAGCCGTGACACCACGCGGCCGCCGTCTTCAGGCCTTCGAGCAGGCGCAGGTCCAGCCAGTTCTGCTCGCCTTCATCGAAGAGGGACTCCTCGAAGGCGAAGGCCGCTCGCGCCGTCTGCGCATGGCGGGGAGCGCCCGTCACCCGGGCGAGCCGCGTCAGCGCCCAACCGATGCCGGTGACACCGTGCGCGAAGCCGCCGACGCCCTCCGGCCAGCTCTGGTGCACCCAGAAGGCCCCGTCGCCCTTGCGCTGCGCCAGGTCGCACAGCTTGTCGCCCAGCTGGCGGGCCAGCTCCAGGTGGCGCGCGTCCGCGGTCTTCCGGTACAGCGCGAGCAGGGGCGCGATGGCGCCGGCCTTGCCCGTGAGGATGTCGTGGATGTCGTCGGCCGCGGCGGCCTCGGGAATGCCTTCCGCGAGCGCGGCGGCGCGTGCCACGCCGTCGCCCCGGTCCATGCCCCAGCCGGCGAGGACGAGGCGCGTCCAGAGCTGCGAGCCGAGGCCGATATAGGCGCCCGGCGCCTGGGGCCGGAGCTTCACGCCCCGGGCGCGCTGCACGCCGGGCCGGGCCTCGGCGAGGTCCAGGGTGCGCAGCGTGGAGGCGAGCAGGGCCTCCAGGCCCTCCACCGGGTCGGCGCGGCCGGCGACAGCCTCGCGCAGGTACGCGCCCACCAGGAGCGCCACCCCCGAGGTGCCTCCGTAGAGGTCCTGCTCCAGCGGCTGTACGGACCAGCCGGTGGGCCGGAAGATGGGGGCAATCCAGGTGACGCTGCCGTCCCCGCCACGAATGGCGGTGGAGCAGAGGTCACCCATGATGCGCGCCACGATGCGACGGCGGCGCAGGTCGAGCGCGTCCGTCTTCACCCGCTCGGGCCGGCGCGGCACTTCCTCCGGGCGCCAACCGTCGTTGATGTAGGCGCTGACCAGCGCGGACTGGATGACGTTGCGCTCCAGCTTGAAGTCGGCGCCGCGCCAGTGCTCCAGCGCGGCGTCCACCAGGTTCCGGGGCGGCAGCCAGGAGGTGCCACGCGGGCCCTCCAGCTGGCCGTGGCGGGCCACGGTGGTGAAGACGGGGATGTCGCCGTCGAGCAGCTCCTCGACCTCGGCCTCGATGACCGCCGGGTCGCCGGGGGCCGTGGAGACGTTGGCCGCCATCTTCGCCAGCAGCTCCCTGGCGCGCTGGCGCGGCGGGGCATCCTTGTGCAGTGACACGGGGTGCCACAGCATGCGGGCCAGCTCGGAGTAGACCTCGGTCGTCCGCGTGACGACGCGGATGCGGCAGGCGTCGAAGCCCTCCAGCATGCTCCGCAGCTGTCCTGTCGAGTCGAGCCGGCGCAGCGTCCTGGTCAGCTCGTCGAAGCTGCTGAGGACCTCGGGCCAGTACCGGGCCAGGGCGGGCTCCGGGCTGGGATGATTCTGGGAGACCGGCGCCTCGACCTGGGTGGCGCCGATACGCGCCTCGTCGGTGCCAGCCTTGACGACGCCGGGCTGCTGCAGACGCGGCTGCTGGCCGGGGAGCATTCCCACGGCGGAGCTGTCCACGCCGCGCCAGCCCAGGCCCTCGCCGCGTCCCGGCAGCAGGCCGATGGAGAGCACGGTGCCGCCGACGAGCTCGGCCGCGCGGTCCAGCGCCTGGCCCAGCCCCGATGGGGACGGTGGGAGCTTCGGGGTGAAGAGCGTCTCGCAGTCCACGACGACGGGGCTTCCCCCGTGGGCGATGAGGTTCTCCGCGTGCAGGTCGCTGCCGCCCAGCAGCCGCATGATGGCGAGCCAGTGGCCGATGCCACGGTAGAAGCTGAGCAGCTCCTCCCTGCTGGAGGCGTAGCGGTGCGGAATGAACTCGGCCCAGCCGTGGGCCTCGCCCATCACCGCCAGGGGAACCCGGATGGCCATGGCGCTGTCGTGCTGCCGCGCCAGCCCGGTGATGAAGTCGCGCAGGGCCACGTCGATGGCCAGCGAGCGGGGCTTGTAGACGAGCCGCCCGCCCTGGCAGCGGAGCAGTGAGACCGTCTGACCGCCGCAATGACTGTCTCCGGCGCCGAAGCTGAGCTCCTCCAGCTCACCGGGCGGGCCTCCGCACAACCCGTCGAGGCGGGCGCGGTCGGCGGCCCAGCGCTCGGCGAAGCGCAGCGAGGCGGCGCAGCGGTTGCGCAGGATGCGGCCGACGCGGGACAGCAGCGTCGGGTACGGGCCCGCGAGGCCATCCCAGAAAGCGCGCTGGGACGAGAGCTCCAGGAACTGGGCCCAGCGCTGGGCGGCATCCTCACCGGTGAGCCGTCCCATCACGCGCGCGGCGTTCAGCTCGAGGACGAGCAGGCGGGTCAGCTTCCGGGAGAGCACTGCATAGAGCGATTCACGCGTCGCGGCGACGACGATGTCGCGTTCGCCGGGAGCCAACCCAGTAACCCGCTCGAGCTGGGTTGCCAGTTCCTCCAGCGCGGGCAGGACCAGGCAACCCAGGGATGCGTCGAAGTTACTGGCGCCTGTGTCAGACGCCGTCACGGGTCAGCAGCAGTCGAGGGTCCGCGAGCCCGTGCAGGCCGTACCACAGCGCCCGCTGATGGTGCCGGTCTCACAGATGATGTCCGCCTCGGTGAACTCGCCACCGATGAACAGCGGGCCGGCGGGGTTGTCCATGCCAGCATCGTTGCGCCACTGTTCAACGAGATCGATTCCCTGAACATTGTCCATAACGCGCTCCTCAGGCTCGGGTTTGACGAACGTGCTGAAGGAATGAACACTTCAGGGCGAACACGGACCGAACTGCTCGCGCTTCCTGAGTCCACGCTGCCCGGATGCATCAGACCTGCAGCACGGTGTCGATGATAGTGACTGCATCTCTGCAAATCAATGAACCACAAAATACCGTATATGTACGGATTGAACCGTCTGCCTGTGTGTCGTCTCACGGCCTGACGACATTTCCATGCCAGTCATACCTGGGGCAGGACGGAGCTTCTGGGACGGTGCGTCGCGGGGCGCACCGCGTCGAGAACACCGTTGCTCTACAATTGCCTCCTGACCGCCATTCATTCGCGGGCAGGGGGAGCACGGAATGCAGACGACGGCGGAGGCGTCCCTCCTGGTGTTGGGTGCGACGGGGCGGGTGGGCGCGGCGGTGGCGCGCGGACTGCTCGCGGAGGGGCAGCGTGTCCGGGTGCTGGTACGCGACGCGTCACGGGCACAGCCGCTCGCGTCAGCCGGGGCGGAGCTGTTCGCAGGGGACCTGCGCCGGCCCGAGTCCCTGCGTCCTGCCCTCGTGGGGGCTCACGTGCGTTCTTCTCCCTGGGAGATGCCGGGCCGCGGGCCCACAGCCTGTCGGAGGTGGCGGACCTGCTGGGGCAGGTGCGAGGCCGCCCCGTGCTCTTCACCTCGCTGCCGGCGCGGGTCGCTCGGGTGATGATGCCCTTCGTCTCCGGGACCTGAACCGCCCCTGCAGTTGCAGCGCTGCCTGCCAGCAGCAAGGCCTCCGTGGATTACGGCTGCGGCACGCCCAGCTCGTAGGCCTTGCGAATGGTCTGGGCACAGGCGCGTGACTTCTCGCCCTCCTCATCCCCGCCGAGCTGGCGGCTGCGAGCCAGGAGCATGTACCGGTTCCTGGCGGCGTTCACCCAGGGATAGAAGCCGAACGCTCCCGGCGAGGAGTGGCCCGTCACGGCCCACACGCCGTTGACCGTCTCTCCTTCAATCCAGTGCCCGAGTCCGTAATACGCCTGGCCCGGCCCCGACCACGGCGTGAAGGACACGTTGGGGCCACCCTGCCAGGCGGGAACGGAGTCCACGGTCAGCTTGGAGGACAGCTCGTACTGGTTGTTGATGAGCTTCGTCAGGAAGACGCGGTACTGCGCCGCGCTGCCCGAGAAGCCGCCGGCCGGAGCGACGTCGCTGTCGGACTCCGGCAGGGTGGTGCCCAGCCGGGCGTTGACCCAGTCCATGACGCTCAGCACCCCCGTGCCCTTCCTCGCACCGATGTCGTCGAGGGCCAGCTTCTGCATGTGGCCCCCGTCGTAGAAATACCGGCCATTCTGGAGCGGGCGGTAGGTCACGTTCTTGTGGGAGGGTCCGTAGCAATCCGAGACCGTGGTCCCGGCGTCCTTGCACAAGGTGGTGTTCTCGTCGAGGTAGCCGCTGGTGAAGTTGAGCCGCTTCTTCTCGTCCGGGGTGAGGTTCGCGTACCCCCTGGATTGCACGTAGGCCCCCGCGTACAGCCACTTGCTCGC
This sequence comes from Pyxidicoccus xibeiensis, assembly GCF_024198175.1. NCBI lineage: Bacteria > Pseudomonadati > Myxococcota > Myxococcia > Myxococcales > Myxococcaceae > Pyxidicoccus > Pyxidicoccus xibeiensis. The sequence goes on along the minus strand of NZ_JAJVKV010000011.1, from coordinate 103,907 downwards.
GGAGGCGATGCGCATCACCGTCGTGGCCGACACGTCGCTGCCGCGCGAGAGGCCGTAGAGCGGCCCCGCTCCATTGCCAATCTCCCAGTAGAAGTTCCCGAGCGGCGTGCAGCTCGCCGAGGTGTTCGCCGTGTCCACCGCGGCCTGTTCGTACACGGTGAGGGCGGCATGGGAGGTGCCCGGGGGCGCCTCCGCGCTGGGTTCGAGGGCGTCCTCGCCGGTTCCACAGCCGATGACGCCCAGGGCCAGCAGCCCGTACGCAGAGATGAGGGTCTTCCTTCCGTGCTGCTTCATGCGCGATTCCTCCGGGAAATTCCCCTATGAACCCGGGAGGCGTCCGGAAGTTGCGCGAAACCCGCCGAGGCCCAGGGAAGGACCTCCTCCATTCGAGAGTTCTGTCACCCGGCCAAGGCTATCGCCCCCACTTCCCTTCGTTCAGGCACTCCCGGAGCACCCAGGTCAGGTGCTCGTCGAAGTCGAAGGTGCAGGCGGAGACGTCGGGGGACTCGGCCAGCAGCCAGGGCGCGAGGTCGAAGTCGTCATGGTACGCCTGGAGGATGAGCAGCCCCTCGGCACGGCGGAGCCCCAGGTCGAAGCAGTAGAAGTCGCTCACGGAGCGGGAGACGTACTGGAAGGGAACGAGTCTCGCCCGCACCTGCGCCTCGCGGCGGGCGGCTTCGAGGTCCTCGTCGTCGTCTCCGAACGAGCCACCCTCCATGAACTCCTTCTGCCACGCGTGCCACTCGAGCACCTCCGTGGGGCTCAGCATCCTCGCGAGCTCGCCGCCATGCGCACCCGTCGCCGAGAACAACCCGTGCCGGGTGATGAACTGGATGTACGACTCGGGCAGCACCGTGCCCAGGGCGCTCTCCAGGATGCGAAGCTCCTTCGCATCGACAGGCGTCAACCGCACCGCCTGGAGGGGAAGCCCCTTCTCGCGCTCGAGACGCTCCTTCAGGGCTTCGATGGCATCAATCGCACGAGGCACGCTTCGGGCTCCTCTTCATCGGGACCAAGGCGGCTGCGACTCTACCCGCGCGAGCGAAGCACGGCGCGCTGAATGCATGAAGTGACTGCGCACCGGCCGCGGGCCAGGGCGGAGTGCGGGCTCCGCCCCGGCCTCCGTGGATGGCGCAGGTCAGGACCTCGCCAGTGCCGCGGGCTGGGCGCCTCCCTGTGGCAGGGGCTTCAGCAGCAGATAGGCAGTGGCAATCAGCAGCACGACCTCCAGTGGCAGCCGCCAGGCCTGGGCCGTCACTGCAATGTCATTCATCCGCACCGGGTGGCCGAGCGCGTTGCGCAGGCCCACCGTGAGGAAGGCCACCACCATGTCCATCATCAGGGGAAAGGCTGTCAGCCGGGTGAGCGGGGTCGAATAGTGCGCGGGAAACAGCGCGCTCAACATCAGGAACGCGCCGCAGACCATCTCGACCCAGCAGACCATATAGGCGTTGAAGAGTGGGAAGGGGACTCCCACGGCGGAGAGGTAGAGCGCGAAGCCCTCTGGCCCCTGGGGGAGGACGACGGCATCCGTCCCCAGGTGGATGGAGCCGAAGAACTTCACCTGACCAAGCAAGATGAACACCACCCCCGCGAACATTCGCAATGCGAATCGCCAGGGGGATTCCAACAACTGCTGCGGAGAATCGAAGGAGTTCATGACGTCTCCTTGTCGTCTGGGGGTTGAGCTGCAATTCCAGACACCGTTGGCAATCCACACCCATGGCCTGGCGGCCGGGAGCAAATCGCAAAGCCTGGGCTCCGGACGCAGTCGTGCCCGAGTGGCCGTCCGCGCCCGCGCCCTCAATCTGTCGTCACGCTCATTCCGCGCTGTCGGCCGCGCGAGGCACCCTTCGCAGCGGAGCCGGGGCGGGAGCCGCCGGAGCGGCCGCGGCACCCGGGGTCATGACGAGCCCCTGGAAGAACAAATCCACCATCCCGTCGGCGACCTGGTCGTCCGTCAGCCGCCCGTCGGGCTTGAACCACTTGTAGAGCCAGAGGACCATCCCCAGGAACGAGAAGGCCGTCACCGTGGGGTCCACCGCGCGCATGCGGCCCTGTTGCATGGCCTCGGTGAACGACTCCTCCAGGAACCGCACGTAGGTCTTCTTGCGCTGGTCGACGAACGCGCGGGCCTCGCCGGTGAGCGTGTTCTGCTCGTGGAGGATGATGATGACCTCCTTGCTGCACCCCCGCGTCACCAGGTGGATGTTGTGGCGCATGCACGCGCGCAGCCGCTCCACCGGATCCGCGATGCCCCGCACCCGGTCCATGATCTGCTCGTCGAACACGTCCATCCCGTACTTCATGATGGCGAAGAGCAGCTGCTCCTTGTTCTGGATGTGGTGGTAGAGCCCCGCCTTCGTCAGCCGGCACGCGTCGGCAATCTCCTGCATCGACGTGCCCTCATAGCCCCGGTCGCAGATGAGCCTCGCCGCCGTCTCCAGGATGGCGCGGTAACGCCCACGCTCGTCCGGACTGCGCTCCATGTGGGTCATGTGGCACCTCCCCGTGCCGCAGCCGACCTGTTCGCCTACCTACCGGTCGGTCGCGGATTTACAATGGGTAGCATCAGCAAACACGGAGAGTCAATAACTAGTAAATCGTGTTTTCTTGGTGACAGTCCAGGCTCTTCCAGCCTGCCCTCGGGGGAGGGGGACGCTGCACAGCCCGTGTGGGACGCCCTCACGCGGCGCTGATTCCCTCAGTCATGACAGAGATTTACGATGTAGTGGATATTTTACAGTCAGACTGCTTCGGCGGCGCTGCGTTCCTCGAGACATCTCCATGGCTGAAGAGCAGAAGGTCGTATTCGCACACACGGTGGAGGGGCTGTTCGTCCAGGCCCTGTCGGACAAGCTGACTGGCTCCGCGAAGGAGCGGCTCAAGGCCGCGGGGTTGGATTTGGGGCGGGCCTTCGCTCCCGCGTATCCCGAGGCGCAATTCCATAGCTGGGTGCGCATCGCGGCGGAGGAGGTCTTCCCGAGCCTGTCGGCCGACGAGGCGCTGCAGAAGGTGGGGGAGTCGCTGGTGACGGGCTACGAGAAGACGCTGATGGGCAAGGCGGTGATGGCCACCGTGCGGCTGCTCGGGCCGAAGCGGATGCTGGAGCGCACGACGCACAACTTCCGCTCGGCGACGAACTACCTGGAGACGAAGCTGAACCACCTCGAGGGCAACACCTTCGAGATGAGCATCAACGAGACGAGCGGCGTGCCCCGCTACTTCGGCGGCATCATGCTCCAGGCGCTACGTGTCGCCGGAGCGAAGGATGGCCGCGTGGCCATCGTCCGGCAGGATGGCAGCGCCTGCACCTATCGCATCCAGTGGACGTGAGCGCCGTCCGCCAGCGCTGGCGGGAGTACGTCCTCGCCCCGGGGGTGGAGCGCCTTGCAGGGTTCCTCCAGCCCCCATGTCCTGGGAGCTCAGGAGATGCGGGGGCGGCCCAGCCACGATAACCCCAGGCCCAGGGCCAGGAGCGTGGGCAGCAGGAGCGCGAGCAGTCCGAGTGCGACCTGGGCCACCACGTCGCTCCCGGGCTGTTCCTCATAGGCGAAGCGCGGCAGCGCCCGGTGCTCCGCGGCCCCCAGGGGACTGGCGGCGAAGACGCGCGGCAGCAGGGCCTCGCGCCAGGCGGTGTGGAAGCGGTCCACCTGCGCCAGGAAATGCTCGTGCCGGCGGCTGCCGGTGCCCGCCACGTCCTGGAGCGCCTGCTGGAAGGCCAGGGCAGGGGAGGCGAAGCGCAGCACGCCGAGCGTGGCCTGCTGTCGCGCGAGCTGCGCCTGGAACGCGGCCACGACGGGCGCGGTCGCCCGGGCCGCCTCGTCCTGGACGGCCAGGGCGGTGGGCCAGTAGCCCTCGGTCCGGGTGCCTTCCGGGGCCAGCTCCGGGTGGTCCTGGAGATAGGCCGACAGCACCTCACTGCCGCGCTTCTCGGCCTCCAGCGAGGCCGTGCGCGTCGCACCCACGAGGGCCACGCGCGATGGCACCGGATACATGCGGCTCACGCCCAGCTGCGCCACCGCCGGCACCACCACCACCAGGAGCACCCACGCGCCCAGCAGCACCAGGGCGTTGGTGGACGAGCCGAGCCCGAGCGCATTCACCGCCAGCGCCAGCGCGAACCAGAAGGCGCCATACGCCACGACGAGCACCACCCACCCCAGCAGCCTCCCCGTTCCTCCTGGCCCACCCGTGAGCACGTGGCCGGCGAGGCCCGCGAGCACACACAGCCCCAGGAGCACGCCCGCGCGCACCGCCAGCCGCCGCAGCGCCCAGCCGCGCAGGCCCGCGGCCTGCACCAGCACGAGCCGCAGCGTGCCGTCCTCGCGCTCGCGCGACACCAGGTCGAACGACAGCGCGAGCGCGAACAGCGGCAGGAGGTAGAGCAGCACGAAGGCCAGGTCCAGCGGCCCGGTGGCCAGGTGCGTGGGGTGCTCCAGCGTGTCTCGCGCGAAGTCGGTGACGCGGCCCTGGAGGGAGACCTGGTACACGGTGGGCAGCAGGTCCAGCTGGCCGATGACCAGGGCGCCCAGCGGGCCGGGCGGCAGCAGCGCCTGGGGCTGGACGAGCCGGCTGCCCACGGGCACCGGCATCGCCGGGCTCTTCCAGGCGGGCACCTCCTGGCCCTTCCCCTGGCGCAGCTCCTCCGCCTGGAGCGCGAGCTGTGCGCGCCGCTCCGTCTCCTGGGCGATGAGGGACTGCTGGTGTGCCTGGAGCGTGCGCGTGAAGCGCCAGCCGTTGAAGAGGCCCAGCGCGACGAGGAGGAGCAGGAACGTGGTCGTCAGGGCCAGCATCCGGTCCGCGCGGAGCAGGCGCCACTCGTGTCGAAGGAGGGACATGGGTGTGGTTCTTCCGTCTCAGACGGCGCTCAGGCGCGCGCCGGCGCGCAGCGCGAGCACCGTGGTCCACAGCAGCCAGAAGGCGAGCAGGAGCAGCCCGGGCGCCTGCGACACCAGCGTCTGCCCCAGCGTGTCCGCCTCCGTCCGGAACTCGGGCACCTCGCGCCAGAGGGCCGCATCCGCCTTGTAGGTCGAGTCCGCGTACCGCGAGCGGAACGCGACGGCGTCGTTCATCTGCTTCACCAGCCCCTGCCGGTACGCCTCCGCCTGCCGCGTGAAGCGCAGGTGTGCCGCCAGGTCGGTCCTCGCCAGGGACGCGGAGAGCTGGCGCAGGGCCAGCAGGGGAGACAGGGGCGAGAAGGAGAGGTGCAGGCGCTCCTGGGCGTGATAGCGCGCCTCCAGCTCCCCGAAGCGCACCGCGCCCACCCTGTTGCCGTACTCCTCTCCTGCCTGCAGCGCGATGCCCCGGAAGTTGACGGGAAGCTGCTCCAGCGAGGCCGCGCCGTAGCGCTCCAGCGTCTGCCGCTCCAGCGCCGCCAGCCGCTGGTCCGCCGGGTCATGGCCGCTGAGGCCCCGCTCGTAGTCGTCGGCGAGCTGACGGGCGAAGTCCTGCGCCGCGGGCACGGGGCTCCAGGTGCGGGCCGCGTCCGCCGCGAGCCGGGGTATCAGCAGCGCGTTGACCGTCCACAGGCCCAGGAGCACCACCAGCGCCACGCGCGAGGAGCGAACGAAGGCACTGACCGCCAGCCCCAGGAAGACGAAGCCGGCCAGGTAGAGGCCATGGCCCAGCACCATCACCGCCGCGCGCCCGAGCACGTCACCGTCCGCGAGCCCGGACGTGGCGCCCGGCAGGAACAGCAGCCCCGCGGAGACGACGAGTATCGGGACCAGCAGCACCGCCAGCGCCAGGCCCACGCCCAGCGCCTTGCCCAGCATGAGCTGGTGCCGGCGCACGCCGGTGCTCAGCAGGAGCTTCAGCGTGCCGCTCTCCCGCTCGGTGGTGAAGGCGGAGAAGGTGAGCAGGACGATGAGCAGCGGGACGAGCAGCTGGAGCACTCCCGCGCCGGTGAGCTCTCCGAAGCGCGCCGCCGCGGTGGCATCCGCCGCGGGGCGGTATTGCGTCAGGTTCTGCTTGTGCGCCTCCAGGTAGACGGCGACTCCCAGGTAGGGCTCCACGCCGCGGTCGAACGCGGCCAGGGGGGACTCGGGCTTGAAGGCCCAGACCCCGTAGTGCGCGGCCGAGTGCGGGTTCTTCTCCCCCTGCTCCAGCCAGTGCTGGCGGGTCAGCCGCGTGCCCTCCTCGCGCTCGGCGCGCGCGCTCCGCACGTGCTGCGCCCCCACCACGATGCCGACGGTGGCCAGCAGGAACACCAGCAAGGCCGCGCCCCGGAAGCGCCCGTCGCGCAGCAGCTCCACCCATTCCTTGCGTGCGATGGTGAGAATCATCTGTCCGTCCTCAGCCCCGCATGTGCGTCAGGTAGAGCTGCTCGAGCTCCGCGTGGCCCAGCTCCTGGGTGGAGCGCGTCTCCACCAGCCGGCCCGCCTTCATGATGCCCACCCGCGTGCCGGACTCCTTGGCCCGGAACAGGTCATGCGTCGCCATGAGCACCGCCATGCCCTCGCCGCTCAGGTGCCGCAGCAGCTCGGACAGCTCGTTGGAGGCGAGCGGGTCCAACCCGGACGTGGGCTCGTCGAGCAGCAGGGCCCGCGCGCCCTTCGCGAGCGCGATGGCGATTCCCACCTTCTGCCGCATGCCCTTCGAGTAGCTGCCCACGGGGCGGTCCACCGCGCCGGGCGCGAGCCCCGCCCGGGTGAGCCAGGCCGTGGACTCGGAGGGGGACAGCGCGGGCCGGCCCGCCAGGGTGTTGAAGTAGGCCAGGTTCTCCCGCCCGGACAGGCGGGGGTAGAGCATCACCAGCTCCGGCACGTACGCGAGGTGGCCGCGCACCTGCGCCGCATGCTGGCGCACCTCCAGGCCCGCGACCCGCGCCTCACCCGCGGTGGGCTCGATGAAGCCGAGAAAGAGGTTCAGGGTCGTCGTCTTCCCCGCCCCGTTGGCCCCCAGCAGGCAGAACACCTCGCCCGGCCCGATGGCCAGGTCGAGCTCCTCGAGCGCCAGATGCTCGCCGTAGCGTTTGGTCAGCTTTCTCGCTTCAAGCATGGTGCGGCCCCCATAGCGGGCCTCGCGCGTTGTTGCAATCTGATTGCATTAATGGCTGCGGCCAGGAGCTGTATCGGGTTTTCAAAGGAAAGCCCGTGACGCGGGCGCGATTGGCGGCGCCTTCGGGTGGGTGGCCGGGCGGAGGGTGAGCGAGGAACCTGGGGCCCGAGTTGCAGAACGGGGCAAAGCGCTGGACGATTTCCCCCTACATGGGTCACTCCCGCGCGCCGCAGGTGCTCGTCGTTCCCCGACTCTCCTCCCTTGCTCCACGGTGCGCGCGTGTCCGGCGGCACGAGCCGTTGCGACTGCTCGCCCTGCTGCTGGTGTTCGCGCTGGCGCCCGCGGCGGCGCATGCGGCGACCCGCTCCGTCCTGCCGGCGATGTCCGGGTGGCGCTACCGCTGGGGTGACGGGCCGCAGCGTCCGGACGGCACGCCCGCGTGGGCACACGAGACGGGCGACTCCGCGGACTGGCAGCCCGTGGACGCGCTGAAGGAGCCGCCGGGCCGGGGAAAGAACACCTTCCTCTGGCTGAGCATCCCGGTCCCCCAGGGGACGTGGCCCGAGCCCGCCCTCTTCCTGGGAGGCGTCGCCACCGCCTTCGAGGCGTATGCGCAGGGGGAGCGCATCTACACCAGCGGCACGCTGGCCCCCGACGGAAGGGAGGCCATGGACAACATGTCCTGGCACCTGGTGCCCCTGCCGCCCACGGCCCCGGGGCAGCGCGTGCTGCTGCGCATCCAGAGCAGCAGGCCCGCCATTGGCGTGAGCCGGGGCTCGCGGGTGGGCTCGCACCATGAGCTGCTCGATGCGCAGACCCGCACCGGCCTGGGGACCTTCTTCATGGGGCTGCTCATCCTCGTCATCGCGGCGGTGTCCGGGGGCGCCGCCGTGGTGCGGCGCGAGGCGCGGATGCTCGTGCCCATGGCCCTCTTCTGCGCGGGCTCGGGCGTGATGTTGCTCGGCTCCAGCGGCCTCTTCAGCTCCCTCTGGGGCGACCCCTCGCTGGGCACCCGCCTGACGCTGCTGGGCTCGTACTGCATCCTGCCGGGCCTGGCCTGGTTCGTCTCGGACATGGTCGGCGAGGGGCGGATGCGCTGGCTGCGCCGGGGCGCGGCGGTCGTCTCCGTTCCGGCCGCCATCCAGGCCGTGCTGGTGCTCGTGGAGCCCTCCGCGGCCATGGGGCTCATGGCGCCGTTCATCTTCTACTCCGTCCCCGCGATGCTGGTCTGCGTGGGCATCGTGCTGGTCGAGGCGTGGCGGGGCAACGCGGACGCGCGCATCCTCAGCGTGGGCCTGGGCCTGCTCTCCATCGCGCTCGTGCTGGGCATCCTTCCTTTGATTGGCCTGCTGCGCACGGGTGGCGGCACCCAGGTTCACTGGGGCTTTCTCGCGCTCGTGCTGTCATTGGTGGGCGTCGTCGGGCGCCGCTCCGCGCTGCTGGTCCAGGCGCTCGCGGGGCACACGCGTCAGCTGGAGGAGCGCCGGGTCGAGGTGCGTCAGCTCGCCGAGCGCATGGGCAGCGGCTCCGGGGAGCTGGCTGCCGTGGCGCAGCAGCTGCGCACCACGGTCGAGGAGCAGACCTCGGGCATCAGCCGCCAGGCGACGGCGCTCCAGCAGCTCGAGCAGACGGTGGAAGAAATCCGGCAGGGCTCCCACGTCACGGCGGACAAGGCCCGCCTGCTGGCGGCCTCGGCGGAGACGGCGGAGGAGGTGGGACGCGAAGGCGGCGCGGCGCTGGAGCGCACGCTGGTGGACCTCGCGGCCATCCGCGCCGAGGTGTCGGAGATGGCCAGCCGCATCCTCTCGCTCGACACGCGCACGCGGGAGATTTCCGGCATCGTGGACGCGGTGAAGACGCTGGCGGACCAGTCGAACATGCTGGCCATCAACGCCGCGATTGAAGCGGTGCGCAACGGTGACAGCGGCAAGGGCTTTGGCGTGGTGGCCCGCGAGATGCGAAGCCTCGCGGACCAGTCCATCCAGGCCACCCACCGCATCCGCGAGGTGCTGGATGGCCTGGGCGTGAGCGTGCGCGAGACGGCGACGCTGAGCGAGCAGGGCGTGCTGCGGGTGCGGGGAAGCCTGGACGCGGTGCGCACCTCGGGCGTCCAGCTCCAGAAGCTGTCCGGCATCATCAGCGACACCAGCAGCAACGTCCGGCAGATCTCCGCCGCGGTGGCCCAGCAGGACGTGGGCACGCACCAGATTGCCCAGGCCATCCAGGAACTGTCCGGTCAGATGCAGCGCACGCTGAAGGTCGTCGAGGAGACCCGGACCGTCACGCACTCCGTGCAGACGCTGGCCGAGAGCATGGCGGACGTCGCGGAGAAGGCGCTCCGCTCCGACGCGCTGGAGGCGCGGGAGCAGCCGGCCCGGTAGGCGGGCGCACCATCCTCGGAGTTTTGAGGTGGAGTTCGGCTGATACCGGATGGCGATGCGTCCCCGGCACTCTCGTGGACGACGTCGGCTCATTGATGAGGGCGCATCAGAGTCCGTAGAGTCGCGTCTTCATGGGGCTCTCGCCGCTCGTCCGTTTGTTGCCGCTGGTGGCACTGGTGCTCTCCGGATGCGCAGCCAGCGCTCCCTCGCTGTCCTGCGAGCGCGAGGGGCAGCACTCCTGTGTCGTCCTTGCTTGTGAGGAGGAGGACTGCGGGCTGTTCAGCTGTGAGGACCTAGACCCGGATGCTGCCGCGCCGAAAGTGGAGCGGGCTCAGGGTGCCTATCGTCCTCCGCACCGCCCGCCAGCCTTTCGCAACTGGCGGAACTCAGGCATCCGCTCTGGGGCCAGGCCTCGGATGACCTTCCACTTCCGCTACCGCCAGGGCTTCCTTCCTGCGCTGCCTCGCGAGCCGGGGAAGCTGGTCCATCACCACCTGTTTCCTCAGGAGCCCGGGCTCGCGCGGTGGTTCAAACGAAATGGTGTCGACATCCACAAGTTCACCATCCTCATTCCCGAGCACATCCATCGCGAGCTTCACAGCGGTACTGGGCGGGGTGGCATGTGGAACCAAGCGTGGCGGGACTTCCGGGACAGTATGCAGGGCGGCTCTGTGACGCCTGAGGTTCTTCACCGCAAGGCCGTGGAGCTCATCTTTCGTTTCCAATTGACTGGCCCTGTAGTGCCCTACAATGCGCCTCTGGCACCGTACCAGCAGCTGGGGCCACAGTTGCGGACTCCTTGATTGCAGACCGCTTCGCGAGGACTCTTGAAGTTCTACAAGGCCGATGAGGACAGGTCGTCGGGGTACACGGGGCAACTGGATGCGGCAAGCAGGTGGTGCCTTCCAGGTGTGCAGCCCTGTCCAAAGTGCCGTGCAGGAGGAGGCTCGCCTTGGATCTCCTATCCATGTGTGGACCTGTCCGGCCTGCCTCCCCATGAGCTTGAGAAGCTCTCGGATCCCTGGCCTGTGCCACGGGAGGAGTTCCGTCGGCTAAGGGAATTGGTCAGACCCCTGGCTCCTTCGTGGGCCCTCCTGGAGCCTGGCGCAGAATTAGGGCCTTGTACCGGAAAGGGCTCCGGCAGCTTCGGCCAGCTCTTCATGCAGGACTCGCCCACGCTCTTCCTCCGTGAAGAGGCGATGACGGAGCTGCGCGAGGCGGGAGTGCGTGGACTCCAGGGGTGCCCAGTCGATGTTCGCTTCCGTGGTAAGAGCCCGCCAGTGTTGCTCCAGTTGCAGCTGGAGCTGCATGGCTTGCTGCATCCGGACTGCCTCCCTCCGACGCGTGAGCCACCGTGTCCGGAGTGTGGCAACAGCAATCTCAAGTGGCCCAAGGTCATCATCCTCGACGCCGCATCGCTCCCGACGGACGTGGATGTCTTCCGGCATCGACAGGGCTGGGCGACAGTCATCGTCAGTGAACGCTTCGTTGATGCGGTGGCAGGTCTGGGACTGGATGGCGTGACGTTTCAGGAGCTGGAAACTCGCTGAGGAGGAACGGATGGACGGCACGTACAAGTCGCTGCGCATCGAGAAGGGTGAGGGCGTCGCCGAGCTGGTGCTCACCGGCCCGGGCAAGGGCAACGCCATGGGGCCCGACTTCTGGCGGGAGATGCCCGAGGCCATCCGGGCCCTGGACGCGGATGACTCCGTGCGCGTGGTGCTCGTGCGCGGCGACGGCCCGAACTTCACCTACGGCCTGGACCTCATGGGGATGATGGAGTCCCTCGGGCCCCTCCTCACCGGTGAGGGCAACCTGGCCCTGGAGCGGCTGAAGCTGCTCAAGCTCATCGGGGAGATGCAGCAGGCCACCGAGGGCCTCGCCCGCTGCCGCAAGCCCGTCATCGCCGCGGTGCACGGCTGGTGCATCGGTGGCGGCATGGACCTCATCGCAGCGTGTGACTTCCGGTACTGCTCGCAGGACGCGAAGTTCTCCCTGCGCGAGGTGAAGGTCGGCATCGTCGCGGACCTCGGCGCGCTCCAGCGCCTGCCGCGCATCATCGGCGAAGGCAACACGCGCGAGCTGGCGTACACCGGCGGAGACGTGGACTCCGCGCGGGCACTGCGGATGGGACTCGTCAACGAGGTGTTCCCCACGCCGGAAGCGCTGCTCACCGAGGCGCGGGCCACCGCGCGGCGCGTCGCCGACAACCCGCCGCTCGTCGTCCAGGGCGCCAAGCAGGTGATGGAGTACTGCGCAGACAAGTCCGTGGCCGACGGCCTGCGCTACGTGGCGGTGTGGAACTCCGCGTTCCTCCAGTCGCATGACCTCGCCGAGGCCTTCACCGCCTTCGCCGAGCGCCGGCCTCCCCGCTTCCAGGGTCGTTGAGAGCAACCCCGACAAGAGGAGCCCTCCATGTTTTCGCGCCGGTTCGAGTATCTCTGTGGGCAGTCACAGGAGGGGAAGGTCACGTTCGTGAATGGGAAATGGGCCGGGAAGGACCCTGTCGAAGTGGCCATGAAGGCGGGAGGCTCCGGTGCTGGGACTTGCGAGAACATCTGGGAGTGGCTTCAAGCCCAGGGGCAGCAGGGCTGGGAGCTGGTGTCGGTTACGACCGAGACGCTGCCTGGCGCGAACCTGACCCGGCTGTACCTGAAGCGCGAGCTGCTCTGAAGGGCAGGGGGGCTTTCGCCAGGAACATGCCGATGCGAGGATCTGTACCTCTTCCTGCACGTGCATCTGGAGCCTGGCGAAATGACGGAGCGCATCGCGTTGCTGGGCTATGGCCGCTTCGGCCGTGCCCTGTCGGGACTGTTGCTGGAGGCCGGTGTTGCGCACCGGGTGCTCGACCCCCGGCAGGCCGAGGTGCCTCCCACGCTCCGCGCGAGCTCGCTCCCGGAGGTGCTCGCCGGAGCGGGGCTCGTCGTGCTCGCCATGCCGGTGTCTGCCATGCGCGCGACGCTGGAGGAGCTCCGCCCGCACCTGTCACCCGGGCAGGCCGTGCTCGACGTAGGCAGCGTGAAGGTGAAGCCCGTGCAGGTGCTCGCCTCCGTGCTCGGGCGCGACATCCCCTGGGCCGGCACGCACCCGCTCTTCGGCCCGGCCAGCCTCGCGCGAGGCGACCGCCCGCTGCGCACCGTCGTGTGCCCGAACGAGCTCCACCCCGACGCCGTACGGCGGGCCCGGGCGCTGTTCGAGCGACTGGGGTGCGAGGTGACGGAGATGTCGCCGGATGCGCACGACGGGCTGATGGCGCGCACGCACGTCCTCACGTTCTTCCTGGCACACGGCCTGGCGCGAGCGGAGGCCGGCAAGGACCTCCCCTTCGCGCCGCCGAGCTTCCAGCCCATTGCCCGCCTGGTGGAGTACGCACGCCAGGAGGTGCCGCACCTGCTCGGCGTCGTGCAGTCGGAGAATCCCTACGGCCGGGACGCGCGCGTGGGGCTGATGGATGCGCTCACGCGACTGCACCTGGAGCTCGAGGCCTCGCGGGCATCGGCCAGCCCCGCGGCGTCCGAGGCCATCCCCACGCCGCCCGGACTGAGCGAGGTCCGCGAGCGCATCGACGTCCTGGACCGAGAGCTGGTGGAGTTGCTGGCCCGGCGCGCACGCCTGGTCCAGCAGGCAGCGAAGGTGAAGGCGGAGCACGGCCTGCCCCTGCCTGACATGGGCCGGGAGAAGAGCCTGCTGGAGGTGCGGCGCCAGTGGGCCTCGGAGCACAAGGTGGACGCCGACGCGGTGGAGGACGTGTTCCGCGCCGTGCTGCGCTTCTCCCGCCGCACGCCTCAGGACTGACCCGGGGCGCACTGCTCACTGTCAGCGCTGCACGGTGAACGTGGGGTTGAGCACCTTCATGGTGCCCTTCGTCACGCCGAACTGCTCGTGCACCGCCGCCCGGCGCACCGCCTCCGCCGGGCCAATCTTCCCCGCCAGCAGGTCCTGGTACGCGGCCAGCACGCGCGCGGCCTCGTCACGCGACTCGCGCACGAACTCCACCCGGTAGCGCTTCACCCCGCGCTCCAGCAGCCGGGGCACCAGCGACGCCGCGCTCTGCGCCTGCGCGTTGAACACCGTGTTGCGGCACCCCACGTCCACCACCACCGGGTGCTCCAGCCCCTTGTGGTCCCTCAGCGACACGCGGTGCTTCTCACACGGCCGCCCGCAGCTGCGGTAGTCGCGCCCGTGCGACAGCGTGTGCGAGTACACGCAGTGCTCCGTGTGGAACGTCGAGATGTGGTGGTGCAGCGTCACCGTGAAGCGCTCCGCCGGCAGGTGCTCCAGCATGGCCCCCAGCTGCACCGCGTCCAAATCGTGGGCGAAGGTCAGCGTGTCCAGCCCCAGTCCCAGCAGGTGCAGCGCCGTCACCGAGTTGGTGACGTTCAGCGAGAAGTCGCCATGCAGCGCGGGCCGGGCCTCCCCGGGCGCGGGAGGGCGCTCCAGGAAGTGCATCATCGCGCCCCAGTGCCGCACCAGCACCGCGTCCGGCTTCAGCTTCGCGATGCGCGCGTCGTAGCCCTCCTCGCCGGGCTTCTGCACGCGCACCGTCGCAATCGTCACCCGCAGCCCCGCCGCCCGCGCCCGCTCCACCGCGCGCTGCAGGCCCACCAGCTCCATCCAGTCCAGCTCCACCTCGGGCAGCCCTGCGGCGATGACGGCCTCCAACTGCTCGTCCGTCCGGCACAGCGGCAAAAGCCGCCCGGCCTCCGGCGAGCGCCCCGGCGTTGAGCTCCCCGGGGCCTCCGGCGCGGGCGCCGCCGTGACGTGCTCGCGCGCTGACATACCCGCCGCTGCCACCTTCTCCCGCAGCGACGTGCGCAGCCCGTCCAGCACCGAGCCCTCGCGCACCGTGCGCACCGGCCCGCGCGCGACGGCCTCCGCCAGCTCCGCCACCAGCCTGCGCCGCAGCGCCTTCAGCTCCGACACCGGCAGGTGCAGCCCCGGCGCCAGCCCGGACGCGTCCAGCCCCGCCAGGTGGAAGGGCGTCCCGCCCAGCGCCGCCAGCTTGTCCCGCAGCAGCGCCGCGTCCATGCCCCCGCCGCGCGCCTCCGCCAGCGGCACCTCGCTCGTCACCGCGCACACGTGCCCGCCGCGCGCCCGCCCCGTCACCGCCAGCGGCGCCCCGGCCGCGCCGGACACCGTCAGCTCCAGCGGCACGCGGCCCTCGGGCTCGCCCTGTGCCAGCAGCTCCTCCGTGCGCTTCGCCAGCGAAGGGTCGCTCGTCACCCAGACGCGCTGGCCCGGCGCCACGCGCGCGAGGTCCGGCCCCGGGTTGCCGAAGCCCAGCACCCAGCCGCGCCCCTTGCGCTCCACGCGGAACAGCGGCCCGCCCGGCTCGTGCTTGTCCTCCGGATGGCCCGCGTCGAACACCACGCCCATGCCGGGGCGCGGGGACAGCTCGGCCGCCACCGGCGCGGCGCCCTCCAGCGGCGAGGACACCTTGCCCTCGGGCGAGGCCGGGCGCGCCTTCGTGGCCTCGTGCCCCAGCGCGCCCGTCCAGGGGCGTCCCTCCGGGTCATCCACCACGCGCACGTCGCGCCCGTGCACCGACTCCACCCGGCCCAGGTACGCGCCGCGGTGCTTGGGGAAGCGGCCCTCCACCAGCGTCTGGTGGTCCGAGCCCGCGAAGAAGCCGTGCGAGAAGCCCCGGCTGTACGACAGCGTCATGTCGGCCAGGTCCTTGCGCAGCGCGCCCGCGTCCGGCTTCCCCGCCGCCACGCCGTCCACCCAGCGCCGGTAGCCCTGCACCGCCGTGGCCACGTACTGCGGCCCCTTCTGCCGGCCCTCGATCTTCAGCGAGTGCACGCCGATGTCCACCAGCTGCGGCACCGCCATGACTCCGGCCAGGTCCTTGGGGCTGAGGAGGTACTGCACGTCTCCCAGCTCGCGCGTCTGGCCGTCCACCACCAGGTCATACGGCAGCCGGCAGGACTGCGCGCACTGCCCGCGGTTGGCGGAGCGCCCGCCCCACGCCTCGCTGGTGAGGCACTGCCCGCTCCACGACATGCAGAGCGCCCCGTGGATGAAGACCTCCAGCTCGATGTCCGTCTCCGACGCCAGCCGGCGAATCTCCGCCACCGACAGCTCGCGCGGCACCACCACCCGGGTGGCGCCCAGCCCCCGGGCGAAGCGCGCGCCCTCCGCGCTCGAAATCGTCATCTGCGTGGAGGCGTGGACCTCCATCTGGGGGCACACCGCACGCGCCACCAGCGCAATCGCCGGGTCCTGGACGATGAGCGCGTCCACGCCCGCCGCGGCCACGCGCCGGAGGATGTCCTCCACCACCGGCAGCTCCGGCTCGAAGACCAGCGTGTTCAGCGTCAGGTACGCCCGCGCCCCGGCGCGGTGCACGAGCGCCAGCGTCTGGGGCAGGGTGGCGAGCGAGAAGTTCTCCGCGCGGGCCCGCGCGTTGAAGCCCTCGTCCAGGCCGAAGTAGACGGCATCCGCGCCACTGGCCAGCGCGGCCTTCATCGAGTCGAGGTCCCCCGCGGGGGCGAGGATTTCGGGACGACGGCGGGTCATGTTGCGTCCTCTAACACAGCCAACCCGTACCCGCCGTCCGCCACGTGAAGGCCATGGCGCGGTGCGGCAGCTTCTGTTCAAGTCCGCGCCTGGTCGCTTCCACAGGAGACGAGTCATGGCAGATGGCGTGTTCCGGAACGGGCTGCTCGCGGGCAAGACGGCGTTCATTTCTGGCGGCAGCAGTGGCATCAACCTCGGTATCGCCGAGGCCTTCGTGAAGGCGGGCGCCAAGGTCGCCATCAACGGCCGCAACGTGGAGAAGCTGGAGGGCGCGGTGAAGGGCCTCCAGGCCCACGGCTCCGCCATGGGCGTGGCCGCCGACGTGCGCGACTACGCCGCCGTGGAGAAGGCGCTCCAGACGGTGCGCGACGCCTTCGGTGAGCTGGACATCGTCGTGTGCGGCGCGGCCGGCAACTTCCCCGCGCCCGCGCTGGGCATGTCCTCCAACGGCTTCAAGGCCGTCATGGACATCGACGTGCTGGGCACCTTCAACATCAGCCGCGCCGCCTTCGACCACCTGCGCAAGCCCGGCGCCTGCCTCATCAACATCTCAGCGCCCCAGGCCTACCTGCCCATGGCCATGCAGGCCCACGTGTGCGCCGCCAAGGCGGGCGTGGACATGCTCACCCGCGTGCTCGCCATCGAGTGGGGTGGCTCCGGCGTGCGGGTGAACGCGATTACCCCCGGCCCCATCGACGACACCGAGGGCATGCGCCGGCTCGCCCCCAACGAGGAGGGCAAGCAGAAGATCATCCAGGCCCTGCCCCTGCAGCGCTTCGGCAAGAAGGACGACATCGCCCAGCTCGCGCTCTTCCTCGCCTCGGATGCCGCCTCGTACATCACCGGCTCCATCATGGTGTGCGACGGCGGGCAGTCCCTCCTGGGCGGCGGCGCCCTCATGGCCGCCCTCATGTAACCCCGCGGAACGACGGACTCAGGGACTCCGGCGCCCTCAAGGAATTTCATTGGGGGCGCAAGATTACGGCCGGACACTACTCTCCGTGTGGGAATGTCTGGTACAAGCTGATGCAACCCCGCGGGGGGACGTCCAAGCGCGGGTGTGCTCGCTCCCGGAGAATCCATGTCCCGTCGTCTCGTGCCGCTCGCCCGTCTGCTGGGGCTGAGTGTGATGTGCCTGGCCTTCGGCCTGGGCTGTGGCGGTGGTTCCACTCCGCCGAATCCGCCGCCGACGAAGCCGCTGCCGGATGCGGCGCTGTCGCTGGTGGAGGTGGGCCGGGCATCGCAGGTGGCCAGCGGCCTGGACGCGGTGGGCATCACCATCACCGTGAAGCAGCAGGACGGCACGCCCATCGAGGGCCGCACCGTGAATGTGGAGGTGTCCGGCGAGGGCAACACCGTGACGCAGCCCACGTCGCGGACGGATGCCCAGGGCCGCACCACGGCCTCCGTGGTGTCCACGCGCGCGGGAGCGAAGACGGTGACGGTCTCCGTGGAGTCCGACGGCGGCCCGGTGGTGCTGGCCACGCGCCCCGTCATCGACTTCACGGCCTGGCGCCCCACGCGGCTGGCCTTCACCGCCACGGCGCTGTCGGCCTCGGCCGGTGCGCCCATCGGCGGCCTGGAGGTGGTGCTGCGGGACGCCGCGGGCCGCACCGTGGCGAGCGCCACGGACGCGGTGACGCTGTCGCTGGCTGCGGGCCCCGGTGACGCCGCGCTGGAGGGCACGCTGACGGTCAATGCCGTGGCCGGCGTGGCCCGGTTCACGGAGACGGTGCTGAAGAAGGCGGGCACCGGCTACCGGCTCGACGTGGAGGCCGCCGGCCTGGAGGGCGCCGCCAGTCCCGAGTTCGCCGTCGCGCCCGCTGCCGCGACTTCTCTCGAGGTGTCCGGCCTGCCCGTCGTCACCCCTGCTGGCGTCGCCCTGAGCGCCCAGGTGACGGCGCGCGACGCATTCGGCAACGTGGCCACCGGCTACACCGGCACGCTGGCCGTGACGTCCACGGACGCCACCGCCGGCCTGCCGGCCGCCCACGCCTTCACGGCGGAGGACGCGGGCCGCTTCACCTTCACCGGCCTCTCCCTGAAGCGCGCGGGCAGCCAGCGCGTCACCGTGCAGGACGGCGCCACCGCCGCGCTGACGGTGGGCCAGGACGTGGGCGTGGTGGCGGCGGAGGCCCGGGCGCTGGCCTTCACCTCCGTCCCCGAGAGCGCCTCCGTGCGCGCGACGCTGGCCACCGTGACGGTGGCGCTCGAGGACGCCTTCGGGAACTGGGCCGCCGTGGGCGCGCCCGCGGTGACGGTGGCGCTGGAGCAGGGCGGTAACGGCCTCGCGGGCGTCACCGAGGTGGCTCCGGTGGATGGCGTGGCCTCCTTCACGAACCTCCGGGTGACGGAGGAAGGGAGCTTCCAGCTGCGCGCCTCCGCGAGCGGGCTCTCCCTCGCCACCAGCACGGCCATCACCATCGCGGACGACGTGCCCCCGGCCCGGCCCACGCTGTCGGCGGGTGCAACCACGGCCCGCGGCGCCACGGTGACGTGGCTTGCCGTGGGTGACGACGGCCACGAGGGCACGGCGACCGCCCAGGAGGTGCGCTACTCGCTGAGCCCCATCACCACCGACGCCGAGTTCACCGCGGCCACCCCAGTCGCGGGCGTGGGCAACCCCGCTGCGCCGGGCACCTCTGAGTCCGCCACCCTCTCCGGACTGCTGCCGAGCACCTCCTACCACGTGGCGCTCCGCGTGACGGACAACCAGGGCCAGTCCGCCCGCTCCGCCAGCCTCGAGGTCCAGACGCGCAACGCGGACGTGGCGCAGGTCGTCTTCTCCACGCAGCCCGTGGGCGGCAACGCGGGCGCCGAGCTGCCGGCCGTGCGCGTCTCCCTGCTGGATGCGAACGGCGACGTCGTCACCACGGCGACCTCGCCGGTGACGCTGGCGCTCGTGGGCTCCGGGACGTTCCAGCCCGTCACCGTCGCGGCGGTCAACGGCATTGCCACGTTCAACGGCCTGCGCGTGGAGGCCGCGGGTACGCACCGCTTCTCCGCCACCGCCAACGGGCTGGAGCCGGTGGAGAGCAACCCGCTCACCATCGCTCCGGGCGCGGCCGTCACCCTGGCGCTCACCGGCCTGGTGGCGCCCGTCACCGCGGGCGTCGCGGGCAGCCTGGAGGTGACGGCGCGCGACGCCTTCGACAACGTGGCCACCGGCTACACCGGCACGGTGCACTTCACGTCGGATGATGCGCGGGCGAGCCTGCCGGGCGACCACATATTCACCGCGCAGGACGCGGGCCGCCATGTCTTCAGCGGCGTGGTGCTGGTCTCCACCGGCCTCCGGCGGGTGACGGTGGTGGATGCGGGCGATGCGCTGCTCACCGACTCGCTGGACGTGGAGGTGGCGAGCGCCACCGCCGAAGCCTTCGAGCTGGCGGGCCTGCCCGCGGACGTGACGGCGGGGACCCAGAATCAGCTCACCCTCCGCGCGAGAGACCGCTTCGGCAACCTCGTCACCGGGTACGCCGGCACGGTGCACTTCACGTCGAACGATGCCCAGGCGGTGCTCCCGGCCGACTACACCTTCGTTCCCGCACAGGACGGCGGCCAGCACGCATTCCCCGTGACGCTGCGGACCTCCGGCGTGCGCTCCGTCACCGTGACGGAGCAGGGCGGGACGGGACTGAGCGTCACGGTGGAGACGCGCGTGGCGCCGGGGGCGCTGGTGCGCATGTCGCTGGCGCTGTCCACCGCCACGCCCGTCGCGGGTGCGGCGGTGGAAGCGACGGTGACGCTGCTGGACGGCTTCGACAACCGTGTCTCGGGTTACCGGGGCACGGTGGGCTTCCGGATTCCTGGCGACGCCCAGGCCACCGTGCCCGCCAACTACGCGTTCACCGAGGCGGACGCGGGCCGCCACACCTTCAGCGTGACGTTCACCGCCGCGCGGAACAGCGAGCTCATCGCGGAGGAGGTGGCGGGGCCCGGGCTCCAGGCCCGCGAGGCCGTGGTGGTGCAGCCGGCCGCGCTCGGTGAGCTGCGGGCGGTTCGGCCGCCGGGGTCCGTCGTCGCCGGCCAGGCCCTCGGCTTCGTCGTCACCGCGTATGACGGCTTCGGCAACCGGAAGACGAACTACACGGGGACGGTGTACAGCGCCACCTCGGACCAGAACCCGGGGCCGATGGAGCCGCACACGTTCACCGCCGCGGACAACGGCGAGTTCCTCTTCCGCGTCACGCTGAGGACCGCGGGCCCGCAGACCGTCTCCTTCACGGACTTCGACCTCAATGTGTCCGAGACGGAGGACGTCACGGTGGAGGCGGGGCCGCCCACGCGCATCTTCCTCGTGGACTCGCCGGGCACGGGCATCGCGGGCCAGACGCTGGCCCCCACGCGGGTGGCCCTGCGCGACGACTTCGACAACACCCCTCCGGTCACCATGCCAGCGGTGACGGTGGTGCTGTCCGGGCCTGCTGGCGCCACGGTGGGCGGCACGCTGACCGTGAACCCGGTGGATGGCGTGGCCGTCTTCAGCGACCTCACCGTGAGTCAGGAAGGGGACTACATGCTCCTCGTGCGCACGGAGGACGCTCGGATTCCGACGATTGATGCCACGCTCGTCGTCACCGACCCGACGGCGCCCGCGGCGGCCCCGCTCACGGCGAGCCTGGTGGACAACACGACGGTCCGCCTGACGTGGCGGGCCCCGGGGGATGACGGCAACACCGGCCGGGCCGCGAGCTACGAGCTGCGCTACAGCCCCGAGCCCATCGACGACGTCAACTTCGGCGCGGCGACCCGCATCTCCACCACTCCGCCACTGCCCCAGGGCTCCGACGAGGTGGCCACCGTGACGCTGCCCAACGCGGAGGCAACCTGGTACTTCGGGCTGCGCAGCTTCGACGGCGCCGGCAACGGCAGCACCCTGACGCTCGCCTCCGTCGACGTGCTGGGCCCCTGCAGCGGCGTCGTCTGCACGCCTCCGCCCGCGGAGTGCGACCCGGACCAGCGGAGCATCTACACGTGGGAGTCGACGTGTGTCGTGCAGAACGGCAACGGGGTGTGCAGCGACAATCCCGTGCGCTCGACCTGCCCCGGCCCAGGTGGGGTCTGCTTCGAGGGCGCCTGCGACACCGCGTCTCCGCCGACGGCGGGGCAGCTGGTCGTCACCGAGCTGATGACCACGCCCAGCCCGGGCTACTCCCAGTACATCGAGTTCACCAACGTGACGAGCCAGTTGCTCGACGTGACCGGCATCGTCATTGCCTACGAGAATCGCTCGGGCGAGGTGACGAGCTTCACCGTGCAGTCCCCGGCAGGCCAGCCGCGCATCGTCGCCCCAGGGAGGACCTTCGTCATCGCGCACAGACTGGACATGTGGGCCAACGGCGTGCCGGCGGACTACGCCATCCCCCCCACCATGGCTTTCGAAACCGGGGGGCGCCTCACCGTCCAGATGGGCGGCACCCTGGTGGACGACTTCGTGTACACGTCCTTCTTCCCGCAGTCGACGGGCCGCTCCCTGCAACTGTCCTCGGTGGTGGTGGGCACCGCCGCGCGCCAGTACCCCTGGTACTGGTGTTCGGCCACCACGGTCCACCCGGGCAACCCTGACCGGGGCACGGGGGGCAGTCCCAACGAGACGTGCGCCGTGGCCATCAACCCGCCGGTGGACTACTGCGTCATCCAGTCCCCGAAGACGATTCCGGCGCCCATCTTCATCAACACGCCGCAGCCCCTCTACAGCCGGTTTTACGACGACCAGGTGACCAACCGGCATCAGCGGGGCAACGACAACTTCCCGTTCATCGTCGCCGAGCTGGGCTACGGCACGGACCCCGGCGCTCCGGAGTCCTGGACGTGGGCGCCCGCGCCGTTCAACCCGGGCTACGACGTGCCGGGGGGCAGCAACGACGACGAGACGATGGCGACGCTGAACATCACCACGCCCGGCAGCTACGTCTACGGCTTCCGCTACCGCTTCACGCGCGGGCCGGCCGGTGCGGACCAGTGGGCCTACTGCGACCAGCAGGGCGTCGTCGGCCCGGGCAACCCGGCGGACTACGGCACGGTGACGGTGAACGCGTACCCGGTGGCCAACCACGTGGTCATCAGCGAGTTCAGCGGGCGCGGTGCCGGCACGGCGACCACGGTGCAGACGGACGAGTTCATCGAGCTCTACAACCCGACGAGCGCGGCCGTGAACATCGGGGGCTGGCTGGTGCAGTACAAGTCGGCCACGGGATCGAGCTATGCGAGCATCGCCACCATCCCCCCGAACACGTTCATCCGGGCCCATGGCTACTACCTCCTCGCGCACACCCACTACACCGGGAGCGCGACCCCGGACCTGACGTACTCGCAAGACACGTCGGCCTCCACCACGGGCGGTGGCCATGTCCGCATCGGCCCAGGGCTCACCGCCAGCGTCTCGGACGTCCCGGTGGACCGGCTGGCCTATGGCACCGGCAACCAGCCGGAAGGCACCGTCGGCCCGTTCCACCCGGCCGCCGGTGGCAGCCTGGAGCGCAAGGCGCTGCCCTCGTCCACGGCGACCACCATGGAGGGTGGGTCCGATTCGCTCCGGGGCAATGGCGCGGACACGGACAACAACGCGACGGACTTCATCGTCCGGACGGTGCGCCAGCCGCAGAGCTCGACGAGCAGCACCGAACAGCCGTGAGCCGCTGAAACGACCAGAATTCCACGGAGGCCGCCCTGGCACCTGCACGCCAGGGCGGCCTCCTGCTTTCCAGCCCGCGAAGGCTGCTGCCCCCAGCGAGCGGGCGCATTACCTTTGCGGCCCTACCTTCCCTGTCATCAAGTCCAGGAGCAGACAGTGTCAGAGACCCCAGTTCCCGACGCCGCCCGCCTCATCACCTGCCCGCCGGCCGAGTTCCGCCGCTCCGGTGAGGAAGCGATGGCCGCCGCCCGCGCCGGCATTGCCCGTCTCAAGTCCCTCAGGCCCCCCTTCGTCGTGCGCGACGTGCTCGAGCTGTACGACGAGTCGATGGCCGCCCTCGATGACGCCAGCTCCCGCGCCAGCGTGGTCCGCCATGCCCACCCGGAGGCCGCCATGCGCGAGGCCTCCGAGGCCGCCGAGCAGGCGCTGGAGACGCTCGGCAACGACATCCGCATGGACCGGGGCGTCTACGACGTGCTCGCCTCGCTGGATTTGTCCGGCGAGGACGCCGCCACGCGCAAGTGGATGGAGAAGGTGCTGCGTGACTTCCGCCGCGCCGGCGTGGACCGCGACGAGGCCACCCGCACGCGCGTGAAGGAGCTCCAGGAGGAGCTGGTCCGCATCGGCCAGGAGTTCAGCCGCAACATGCTCCAGGACACGCGCACCGGCAGCCTGCCGCCGTCCGCCCTGGACGGCCTGCCCGACGACTACGTGCGTGCCCACCCGCCCGGGCCGGACGGCATGGTGCGCATCACCACGGACTACCCGGACATCATCCCGTTCATGACGTACTCGCGCGACGCGAAGTCCCGCGAGCAGATGTGGCGCCTGTTCCGCATGCGCGGCCACCCCTCCAATGCGGATGTCCTCCAGCGCATGGTGGCCCGCCGCCACGAGCTGGCCACGCTGCTGGGCTACCGCAACTGGGCGGCCTACGCGACGGAGGACAAGATGATTCGCGACGAGAAGGCCGCCGCGGACTTCATCGAGAAGATCTCCAACGCAGCCGGCGCCCGCATGGAGCGCGACTACGCCATGCTCCTGGAGCGCAAGCGCCGCGACGTGCCCGGCGCCCAGAAGGTGGACCCGTGGGACCAGGCCTACCTGGAGGACCGCGTGAAGGCGGAGCAGTTCGCCTTCGACTCGCAGGTGGTGCGGCCCTACTACGAGTACACGCGCGTGAAGCAGGGCATGCTGGATTTGACGGCGCGCCTGTTCGGCGTCACCTACCGCAAGGTGCCCGACGCGGCGGTGTGGCACCCGGACGTGGAGGCCTACGACGTCCTGGAGGGCACCGCGCTGCGCGGCCGCTTCTACCTCGACATGCACCCGCGCGAGGACAAGTACAAGCACGCGGCCCAGTTCACCCTCACCAGCGGCAAGTCGGGCCGCCGGCTGCCCGAGGGCGTGCTCATCTGCAACTTCCCCCGGCCCGGCACCGAGCCCGCGCTGCTGCAGCACGACGACGTGGAGACGTTCCTCCACGAGTTCGGCCACCTGCTGCACCACATCTTCGGCGGCCACACGCGCTGGGCGGGCGTGTCCGGCGTGCGCACGGAGTGGGACTTCGTGGAGGCCCCCTCGCAGATGCTGGAGGAGTGGGCGCGCGACACCGCCAGCCTCCAGACGTTCGCCCGTCACTACCAGACGGGCGAGCCGATTCCCGCGGAGGTGGTGGAGCGCATGCGCCGCGCGGAGGAGTTCGGCAAGGGCCTGTGGGTGCGGCAGCAGATGTACTACGCCGCGCTCAGCCTGGAGCTGTACCGCCGGGAGCCGAGCAGCGTGGACGCCACCGCGCTCGTGCGCGAGCTGCAGAGCAAGTACACGCCGTTCCCCTATGTGGAGGGCACGTACTTCCACCTCTCCTTCGGGCACCTCGAGGGGTACTCGTCCAACTACTACACGTATATGTGGTCGCTGGTCATCGCGAAGGACCTCTTCACGGTGTTCCAGCAGAAGGGGATGCTGGACCCGGCCCCCGCGCAGGCGTACCGGCGCAAGGTGCTGGAGCCGGGCGGCTCGGACGACGCGGCCCGCCTGGTGCACGCCTTCCTCGGCCGCGACTACGACTACCGCGCCTACGAGGAGTGGCTCAACAAGGCGGCCTGAGGCCCGCGGCTCAGTTGCGCCCCCACTGCCGGGGGCGCTCGAAGCGGAAGAAGCCCGCCGCCTCCTCCTGGGCGATGATGTCCGCCTCGGCGCCGAAGTAGCGGGCGCGCACCTCCTGGAGCCTCGCCTCCAGCGCGGCGCCGGAGTGCTCTTTCGCCAGGGCCTGGCGCTCCGCCAGGTACCGGGCGCCCGCGTCCCAGCGGGCGTCGCGCGTCTGGTCCAGCGCGTCCCAGCGCTGTAGCGCCTCCTCGTCCAGCCCCAGCTCCTGGCGGATGGTGCGCAGGTTGCGCGAGCGTTCCTGGGGCGGCATCTGCGTCAGCTCCCGCTGGATGGAGGACAGGTCCAGGAAGCGGTTGAGCGTCTCCTGCTGGTGGCGGGCGAGGTACGCCTGGGCCTGCTCGCCGTGGACCTCCTGCAGCCGCTGCTTGTACGCGGACAGCTTCTGCGTGACGGTGGCGCCCTCCGTCGCGTCGAGCGTCCGCAGGGTGTCCGCGATGGCCTGGTTCTTCAGCTCGGAGGCCCAGATGCGCTCCGCGGTCTCCTTCCCGAAGAGCCGGTTGCGCGCGTCCCACATCGCCGCGCGGCGCTCCTTCTCGCCCAGCCCGCGCAGGTACGCGTCGTTGTCCTTCACCCACTTCTCGTAGTCCTCCCGGTTGCGGAGGGTGGCAGCCAGCTCCTGGTAGCGCTCGGGGAAGGCCTTCTGGAGGAAGGCCAGCAGCTCCTCCCTCCAGCGGTCCGGGCTCTTGCGCTGGAAGTAGCGCATCAGCTCCTCCAGCAGGCGAATCTGCACGGAGGGCTCGTCCAGCCGCGCGCCGTAGCGCTCCCGCATCACGGTGATGAGCGCCTCGACTTCCGCGTCCACGCCAGCCTCCGCCACGGTGGGGGTGGGGGAGGGCGCGGGCGCGGCGCCGGGCGTGGCGGCTGTGGGAAGGGGCGCGGACGAAGCCGGGGACGCCGCGCGCGCGGTGTCCTGACGGGAGGGCGCGGGCGCGACTGCCGCCTGCCCGGCGGGGATGAGGCGCAGTCCGACGAGCAGGCCCGTGAGGGCCACCGCGCCACCCAGCATCAGCTTCGTCCGCGTTCTCATTCCGCCCTCACCCCGGGGTTGCTAGTCGTTGCGCGCGATGTAGTCGAAGATGGCTGCGTAGAACTCCATCTCGTCGAACGTGTCGCCGCCCAGGCCGATGACGTCCAGGTGGTCCTGGCTGATGAGGGACGACGACGAGGTCATCTGCGCGGCGCTCGGCGCGTTGATGTTGGCCACGTAGCCCAGCGCGGTGTCCACGGAGATGGAGTCCATGAAGAAGTTCTCGCTGTAGCGGAGCCGGTAGCCCATCTGCTGCGAGTTGATGCCCACCAGGCCGTCGTCGTCGTCCTCCGCCTTCACCCCGTCGCCACGGCCGGCGGCGCCGTCATTCTCGCAGTCGTCGACGCAGTAGCCGTCGCCGTCGATGTCGAAGAAGAAGCCGCGCAGCAGGTAGAGGGCGGGATTCACGTTGATGCCGGACTGGGCCGTCATCAGCGACGCGTAGTGGGACGCGTAGTTCGCGCTGACGGGGTAGTTCGAGTTGAACAGCTTCGCGCCCGTGGCCAGGCCGTCGTTGGCGTCATAGTCGTTGTAGACGAGCGCCTTGACGGCGGCGAAGCCGTCATTGCCCGGCCCGTAGACGACGTCGCCGTAGATGCGGAACAGCGCGTCGATGACGCTGGTGACGCCGGGGCCCAGGTCGAGGATGAACTTGGCGACCGGCGAGCCCCGGTGCGGCGAGGAGACGCTCAGGAGCACCTTCACGACGGCGTAGCCCTTGCGCTCGCGCAGCACCCGCGCGGCCTTGCGCGCGTCGATGCCGCCCTGCGAGTGGCCCACGAGGTTGACGTGGCGGACGCCCGCGGAGGCCAGGTAGCTCTCGATGTCCTCGGCCAGCTGCAGCCCGCGCACGTCCGAGCTCTGGAGCGGCTGCACCGCGGCGACGAAGGAGCGCTGCCCGCTGTGGATGTCCTCGTTGCACGTCACTTCGAAGAGCTCGTTGCAGGGGTCACCGACGAAGGTGCCGTAGTCGTCGCCCCAGTAATCATAGCCAAGGATGTCGTCGAAGCCGCCCAGGCCATGGGCGAACACCACCGGGTACGTCGTCTTCTCCGCGGCGGCGGAGGCGGGTGAGGCGAACCCCAGGACGCCGAGCGCCAGGGCCGCGAGCAACACACGAGACTGCTTCATGGGGGACTCCTTCGGGAGAGGAGAGGCAATTCCAGCCGCGTCCCAGCCTTCCCCCACTACCGGGGAAGCCCGGGACACTGGGAGTGCTAGTGCCCGGGATTGATTCCCCAGTCAATACATTGCGCCGCGTTATCGGCTGACGCTGTGCGCCAGACAATGAAAGGCCCACCCCGTCGAGTGTGACGAGGTGGGCCAATGCGTTGCGTCAGTCGGGTGTGGCCGCGGGTGACGCGATGCGTCTGTGGTTCACCCGCGCCGGGTGGGGCTCACAGCTCCACCGGCGTCTTCTGGATGCGCCAGATCTCCTCGGCGTACTGCTTGATGGTGCGGTCGGAGGAGAAGATGCCGCCGCGGGCGACGTTGATGATGCACTTCTTCGCCCACCCCTCCTGGTCCTGGTAGGCGCGGACGACCTCCTCCTGCTTCGCCATGTACGACGGGAAGTCGGCGAGCACGAGGTAGCGGTCCTCGTCGAGGAGGCTGTCCACCAGCGGCTTGAAGAGGTGCTTGTCCTCGGGCGAGAAGAAGCCCGTGGAGATGAGGTCCAGCGCCTCGCGCAGCTCCAGGTGCTGGTTGTACACGTCACGCGGGCGGTAGCCCTCGCGCTTGCGGGCAATCACCTCGTCCGCGGTGAGGCCGAAGAGGAAGAAGTTCTCGTCGCCCACCGCCTCGCGAATCTCCACGTTGGCGCCGTCCAGCGTGCCCAGCGTCAGCGCGCCGTTGAGCATCAGCTTCATGTTGCCCGTGCCGGACGCCTCCATGCCGGCGGTGGAGATCTGCTCGGACACGTCCGCCGCGGGGATGATGCGCTCGGCCAGGCTCACCCGGTAGTTGGGCGCGAAGACGACCTGCAGGCCCGTGGTGCCCGCGTCGCTGTTGACGACCTCGGCAATGCCGTTGATGAGCCGGATGGTCAGCTTCG
The DNA here is from genome assembly GCF_024198175.1 of Pyxidicoccus xibeiensis. Classification (NCBI taxonomy): domain Bacteria; kingdom Pseudomonadati; phylum Myxococcota; class Myxococcia; order Myxococcales; family Myxococcaceae; genus Pyxidicoccus; species Pyxidicoccus xibeiensis. Next base: position 76,119 of record NZ_JAJVKV010000011.1, on the reverse strand, counting down.
CCAGGTGGTAGCCCGGCGCCGCCTTGGCGCCGAAGATGAACGCGCGCGGGTGGATGATGGTGGACGGGTCCCTCCGGGCCTTCATCCACAGCGCGACGATGTGCACCGCGTTGAGCAGCTGCCGCTTGTACTCGTGCAGGCGCTTGATCTGCACGTCGAAGATGGCGTCCGGGTTGAGCTGCACCCAGCGCAAGTCCCGGATGTGCCGCGCCAGGTCCTCCTTGTTGGCGCGCTTCACCTCGCGGAAGGCCTTGCGGAACTCCGGGTCCTCCGCGTGCGGCTCCAGCTTGCGCAGCTGGTCCAGGTCCGTGGCCCAGCCCTCGCCGATGCGGGACGTAATCAGCTTGTTCAGGCGCGGGTTGCACCACGCCAGCCAGCGGCGCGGCGTCACGCCGTTGGTCTTGTTGTTGAACCGCTCCGGGTACATGGCCGCGAAGTCGGTCATCACGTCCCGGCGCAGCAGCTCCGTGTGCAGCGCGGCCACGCCGTTGACGCTGTGGCTGCCCACCACGGCCAGGTGGGCCATGCGGATCTTCTTCTCCGGGCCCTCCTCCACCAGGCTCATCCGCCGCAGCTTCTCCTGGTCGTACGGGTAGCGGATCTGCACCTGGCGCAGGAAGCGCGTGTTGATTTCGTAGATGATTTCCAGGTGGCGGGGCAGCAGCCGCTCGAAGAGCGTCGCCGGCCACCGCTCCATCGCCTCCGCCAGCAGCGTGTGGTTGGTGTAGCCGAACACCGCCTGCGTAATCGACCAGGCCTCGTCCCAGAGCAGCCGCTTCTCGTCCACCAGCACGCGCATCAGCTCCGCCACGCCGATGGCCGGGTGCGTGTCGTTGAGCTGGATGGCCGCCTTGTTGGGGAACTCGCGGAAGTCGGTGTGGTTCTTCAGGTAGCGCCGGACGATGTCCGCGATGGAGCACGCGACGAAGAAGTACTGCTGCTTGAGGCGCAGCTCCTTGCCGGCCTGGAAGGCGTCGTTGGGGTAGAGGACCTTGGAGATGACCTCCGAGTCGTTCTTCTCCACCACCGAGCGCTCGTAGTCGCCCGCGTTGAACAGCAGCAGGTCGAACTCTTCCGACGCGCGCGCCTGCCACAGCCGCAGGGTGTTGACGGTGTTGTTGTGGTAGCCGGCGATGGGCGTGTCGTACGGCACGCCAATCACCGTCTTGCCGCCCACCCAGCGCGCCACGGGCCGGCCGTCCGGGCCCTGGTGGTGCTCCACGCGCCCGAAGAAGCGCACCGGCACCGCCTTCTCCGGCCGGACGATTTCCCACGGGTTGCCGAACTTGAGCCACTCGTCGGCGCGCTCCACCTGGTAGCCGTCGACGATGTCCTGCGTGAAGATGCCGAACTCGTAGCGGATGCCGTACCCCATGCCGGGGTAGGCCAGCGTCGCCAGCGAGTCCAGGAAGCACGCCGCCAGACGCCCCAGGCCGCCGTTGCCGAGGCCCGCGTCCGGCTCCATCTCCAGCAGGTTGGTCAGGTCGACGCCGACCTCACGCATCGACTCGGCGGCGGCCTCGTGCATGCCCAGGCTGAGCAGGTTGTTGCCGAGCGCGCGACCCAGCAGGTACTCCGCGGACAGGTAGTACGCGCGCTTGACGTCGGCCTCGTAGTACTGGCGCGCCGTCTTCACCCAGCGGTCCGCCAGGCGGTCTCTCACCGCGAGCGACAGCGCCATGAAGCGGTCATGCGCGGTGGACGTCTCGTAGTTCTTGCCACGCGAGTAGCGGACGTGGTCGAGGAAGGAGCGGCGCATGCTCGCCGCGTCCTGTCCGGTGCGGCCGCTGTCGTCCGTCAGCCCTCCATCGGAAGCGCGGGGCGGCGTGACAGGGGTCTGCGTCCTCATGGGTTCACCCATCGGGTAAGGAATCCTCCAGAAGCCCATCATTTATCGCGTCTGGAGCCATTGGCTCCACTGCTCTGTGATGACTCTGGTAAAAGACGCCTGCAAGGTCAGCGGGCCTGCACTCCACTGTCTGGAGACCCCCTCTCGAATGCCCAGCGACAAGAGCGAACTCTCCCAGCGGATTGCATTGACGCGGCCGGACCATGCGGTGCGAGGGTTCATCTTCAACTCCATCCTGATGCTCGTGTCCCAGCGGGCGGGCAGCGAGGCCATGCTCCGCCTGGCCGAGTCCATCAAGATGAAGAAGCCCATCGACTTCTTCTCCTACCCGGCGGCGGACTTCCTGCGGCTGCTCTACGCGGCAGTGGACGTGCTCGAGCCCGTCTACGGCTCCGTCGATGACACCTTCCGGGCCTGCGGGGCGGCCACCGTCAGCGGCTTCTTCGAGTCACACGTGGGCAACACGCTGTCCAAGCTGGTGGGGCGGGGGGACCCGAAGCGGGCCTTCTCCAGCACCTCCACCGTCTACAAGACGCTGGTGAGCTACGGCACCCATGACTGCGAGCCGCTGGAAGGCCGGCGGGTGCGCATCATCTTCCGCGGGGACATGCAGCCCATGCTCTTCCACGAGGGCAGCCTGAAGGCCGCGCTGATGTCGGTGGGCGGCGGCCCGCAGAGCGTGGTGGAGGGCACGGCCATGGCACTGGACCACTCCGAGTTCCTGGTGCAGTGGTAGCCCGGCCGGCGGGCCGTGCGCTCAGCCCCGCCGCCCGGCCCAGAAGAGGTTGGTGTCCGAGGCGTCGCTGGTGAGCTCCAGCGTGGCGAGCCGCCGCTCCGGCCCTCCTTCGCACAGCGCCTGGAACTCCTCCGTGCTCCGGTGCAGCACGCGCCAGTCCCCCACGTACTCCATGAAGGCCCGCCACGGGTTGGGGCGGTGGAGGTTGGTCAGCAGGACGAGCCCTCCGTGCGCCACCAGGGCCGCGAGGACGTCCAGGAAGCGCTCGGCCACCTTGTCCGTCAGGTAGTCCAGCAGGCCGGCCACCACGAGCACGTCATGGCCCTCGGGCTGGCGCAGCCGGTCCACCAGCTCCTTCTGGCGCAGCAGCTGGTAGGTGGACACCTGGACGTAGTCCACCGTGGGCGGGGGCGGAATGCCGGGGCCCGAGCGGCCGGTGAGCATCTGGAACTGGCGGCGGCAGTGCTCCAGCGGGGCCGGGTCGAAGTCGCAGAGGGTGAAGTGGCCCGTGGCGCCCGCGGCGGCGTACTCGCGCAGCGTGTGCTCGGGCCCGCAGGCGAAGGACAGCACGCGCAGGGGGCGGGCCAGCTCGCGCTCGTGCTGGCGCAGGTGGCGCAGCAGCCAGGGCGGGCGGGCGCGGTGTGCGCGCGAGGGGCCGCAGCGCAGCGCATAGCGCGACAGCAGGCGGGCGAGGGTGGAGACGCCCTCGTCCTGCTCGTTGAAGATCATCTCCACCGTCAGGTAGTCGCCCGGGTAGCCCAGCGGCTTGTCCGCGGCGCGGCGGATGAAGGGGCACTGGAGGAAGAAGGGCTGGACGCGCGCGCGGTGGTGCTCCAGCGCGGCCTCGCGCTCCGCGTCGGAGAACCCGGCGTCCAGCTCCGTCAGCCGTGCATAGGCGGCGTCCAGGCGGGCGGTGAGCGCGGGGAGGTGGCGCTGGAGGGCCTCCTCCTGCTCCTGGCGGAGGCCGCGCCGCTGCTCCGGGTCCCGGGGGAAGCGCGCCAGCCGTTCCGGCAGGCCGTGGAGCAGCTCCTCGTCCAGGGCGAGGAGCTCGGCGTGCAGCGCTTCCGACAACGCGATGAACTCGGCGACAGAGGTCATGGGCTGCCGGCCCCCGGGAAGCGCTAGGGCTGCGTGGGGACTGCGACGGGGGCGCTGGCGGCCTGGCCGGCCACCGCGGCCACGGACACGGCCTCCAACTGCGCGGTCAGCTCCGCGGCCTTCGCGAGGAAGTCCGGCAGGAGCGTCTTGGGCAGCGGGTCCGCGCGCGGGAACTGCTGGTTGAGCGGGTTGGTGTAGCCGCCGTTGCGCTTGAGCCCGAAGTGCAGGTGCGGCCCGGTGGAGCGGCCGGTGTTGCCCGAGTAGGCGATGACCTGCTTCTGGCGCACGCGGGCGCCGGCGCGCACGCCGTCACCGAAGCGCGACAGGTGCATGTACTGCGTCTCGAAGCCGTTGGCGTGGCGGATGACCACCATGTTGCCGGCGGCGCCCGAGTAGCCCGCCTGCGTCACCGTGCCGTCCGCCACCGCCCACACCGGGGTGCCGATGGGGGTGCCGTAGTCCACGCCGTTGTGGGCCTTGAGGTACTTGAGCACCGGGTGCAAGCGCGAGCCGAAGCGGCTGGTGACGTTGGCGTACTTCAGCGGGCTCTTGAGGAAGGTCTTCTTCGCGCTGGCGCCGTCCTCGGCGAAGTAGTTGGGCTGCCCGTCCGGCAGCACGTAGCGGAACACCTTCTTGTTGCCCACGAGGCCGCCCGCGTAGGTGGCCGCCAGCACCTCGCCGTAGCGCAGCACGCGGCCCTTGGAGACGAACTTCTCCACCAGCGCGCGCGCCTGGTCGCCCTTGCGCACGTCGCGGTAGAAGTCGATGTCCCAGGCGAACACGTCCGCCAGCACCATGCCGATGGCCGGGTCCTCGCCCGCGTCCACCGCCGCCTCGTACAGCGACGACTGGATGTCCAGCGAGACGACGGACACCTGCTTCTCCACCTCGATGGAGCGCTTGCTGCCCACGTACTTCTCGCCGTCGCGGCGCACCTGCCACTCGTCCACCAGGCTCTGGCGGTAGTCGAAGAAGTCCAGCTCCCCGTCGCGGATGACGAGCCGGAACTGGTCTCCCACGCGCGACTTGCGGAAGTCGAACACGCCTTCCAGCGCGGAGATGACGGCCGTCACCTGCGCGTCCGGGAGCTGCGCGTCATGCAGCGCCTGCGCGAGCGCCTGGCCGGGCTCGATGCGGCGGTTCTTGATGGTGTAGCGGACGGTGGCTTCGGAGACGGAAGCCGCCAGCAGGGCAGCCAGGCAGAGCAGGGGGGCGATTCTCATGGGCGCGGCGGCCGAGTGTAGTGGACACTCGCGCCCGCGCCCAGAAGCCGCCCGGAGAATTCCCGCGCTCGGCTGCCCGGCAGCCCTGGAACCCGCCGGGTAGGGCGTTCCAGGGCCACCAAGTCTGAACTTCTACCGCGTTGCTGAACCGCCCGGTGGGGGGCGGCTAGAGGTCGACCTTCTTCTCCGTGTGGTTCGTCCCGTCGAAGCGGAGCATGGCGCCCTTGTTGTCGTAGCGGGTGACGATGTTGACGGGGCGGCGCCAGAGGGACTGGAGGTTGCGCAGCGTCTCGCGGGCGTAGTCGCCCTTGAGGTCCTGCCCGTCGTGCTTGTGCGCGAGGAGCAGCTCGCCGCGGTTCTCGTGGTTGCCGTCCACGACTTCGATGATGGGCTGGCCGAAGTTGGTGAGGCCCTGGAGCAGCTTGCCCTTCACCTTGCGGAACTCGCGGTCCATGATTTCCCACGAGTTGCGCTTGTCGTTGAAGCCGTACACGAAGAGCTTCTGCTCCATCGCGAACTCGGCCGTCAGGAACGTGTCGATGAAGGTGATGTCGTTGTAGTGCTTGCGGACCTCGAAGATCTTCTCGCGGCCGGCGCCCAGCTTCTTGTCCCAGTTGCGGCGGGCGCGCAGGTCATCGCACTCGTCCCACTCCTTGCCGAAGCGGCCCTTGTTCCACCGGTCCTCGATGTCCCGCCACAGCTCGATGCCGAGCTTGTACGGGTTGATGGCGCCGGGGCGCGTGCCCATGGTGCCCGAGTGGTGGTCCGCGTAGTCGATGATCTCATCGTCCCTGAGGGCCCGCCGCGTCATGATGGTGGAGTGCCAGTAGCTGGCCCACCCCTCGTTCATGATTTTGGTCTGGCCCTGGGGCGCGAAGTAGTAGGCCTCGTCGCGCAGGATGGCGAGGATGTCCGACTCCCACGGCTCCAGCGGGGCGTGCTCCAGGAGGAACATCAGCACGTCGCGCTGCGGGCGCTCGGGGAACTTCTTGGCGCGCTGCTTCTCGTCCTCCACGCGCTTGCGCTGTGAGTCGAGGAACTCGGAGGGGTTGATGAAGCCGCGCATGTACTCGCGGCCGACCTTGAAGCCCTCCACGCGCTCGTTGGCCTTGACTTCTTCTTCCGCCTTCTTCGGGTCCGGGTTGCGCCGGATGTGGGGCGCATGCTGGTCGATGAGGTTCTCGAGGCTCAGCGTCCGGTCGATGAAGTCCTCGACCTTCTCCACGCCAATCTTGTCCACCCAGCGCCGCACCCGGGTGGCGTGGTTGGCCATGTCGTCAATCATCCGGCGGTTGGTGTGCCGGAAGGAGAAGTTGTTCTTGAAGAAGTCGCAGTGCCCGTAGACGTGGGCCATGACGAGCTTCTGGTCCACCTCCGGGTTGCTCTCCATCAAGTAGGCGTAGCAGGGGTCATTGTTGATGACGAGCTCGTAGATCTTGCTCAGCCCGTACTCGTACCCCTTGGACAGCTGCTCGTACTCCATGCCCCAGCGCCAGTGCGGGTAGCGCGTGGGGAAGCCGCCGTAGGCGGCGACCATGTTCATCTCGTCGTAGGACACCATCTCGAAGTTGGTGTCGAAGAAGTCGAGGCCGAACTCCTTGGCATAGCCGTGGATTTCGTCCCTGAGCGCGGCGAGGCGGGGTGTCAGGCTCTTGGGCATCGGGCAGTTGCTCCGGTGGCGTGGAGTCCGCGGTCAGCGGCCCTTGCCGAGGAAGTCCTTGATGGACGCGTAGATGGCGTCCTTGTCCGCGATTTCGCTCAGCGCGACGTTGGGCGTGTCCCCCACCGCCTCGCGCAGGTCCTTGATGAACTGGCCGCTGCCGTAGGGTGACTCCACCTGGCCGTAGGCGAACTGGTTGACGGCGGGCAGCACGTCGTTGCGCAGCATCTCGATGCACTGGCGCGTGTCGTCCGCGCTCCAGTTGTCACCGTCGCTGAAGTGGAACGGGTAGATGTTCCACGCGCTCTTCGGGTAGTCCGCCGCGATGATGTCGCGGCACAGCTTGTAGGCGCTGGAGATCATCGTCCCGCCGGACTCGCGGGTGTGGAAGAACGTGTCCCGGTCCACCTCGCGCGCCACCGCGTCGTGGATGATGTAGCGCGACTCCAGGCCCTTGTACTGGTGGCGCAGCCACGTATCGAGCCAGAAGCTCTCGATGCGGACGATCTCCTTCTGCTCGTCGCCCATGGAGCCGGACACGTCCATCATGTAGATGATGACCGCGTTGGTCTCCGGCAGGTTCTGCAGCTTGTAGCTGCGGTAGCGCCGGTCCTCGCGCATGGGGATGATGATGGGCCGGTTCGGGTCGTAGGTGCCCGCGGCAATCTGCCTGCGCAGGGCCTGCTTGTAGGTGCGCTTGAAGTGGCGCAGCGACTCGGGGCCCGTGGTGTTGATGCCGGTGTAGCGGATCTTCTGGGTGACGATCTTCTCGTTGTGGCGCCGCTCGATGTTGGGCAGTTGCAGCTCCTCGCCCAGAATCTGGGCGAGCTCGTCCAGGGTGACGTCCACCTCGAGGGCGTGGTCGCCCTCGCCCTGGCCGGCCTGGTGGCCCTCCCCGGGCTCCACGGCCCCGGGGCCGAGCTGCTGACCCACCTCTCCATCCCCTTGCCCGACACCGCCCTGCTCCTTGTGGCCGTACTTGAAGCGGGGAATGTCGATGAAGGGAATGGGGATGGAGATGGCGTCCTTCCCCTTCTTCCCGAGCATCTCGCCCTTCTGCACGTACTTGCGCAGGTTGGCCTTTATCTTGCCGCGGACGATCTGTTTGAAGCGGGAGTGGTCCTGGTGGATCTTCAAGGTCACGACGGCTCGCCCCTCTCTGGTGTTACTCCTTCGCGTCGCCTCGGGCGAAGATGCTGGCCACGAAGTTGAGGACGTCGGTGGAGCAGATCTCGCAGTAGCCGTAGTTCTTCATCATCCGGTCCTTCACCAGGTCGATCTTCTCCTGGGTCTCCTTGTCGACGACGGAGGAGACGAGGTTCTTGAGCTTGATGCTGTCCTTCTGGTCCTCGAACAGCTTGAGCTCCAGTGACTTGTGGAGCCGCTCATTGGTCCGGTAGTTGAAGGTCTTCCCCTCGACGGCCAGCGCGCCGATGTAGTTCATGATCTCGCGCCGGAAGTCGTCCTTGCGGCTGTCGGGGATGTCGATCTTCTCCTCGATGGAGCGCATGAGGCGCTCGTCCGGCTCCTCGTAGAGGCCGGTGTACTTGTTCTTGACCTTCTCCTTCTGGGTGTAGGCCTTGATGTTGTCGATGTAGTTGCCGCACAGCTTGCTGATGGCGTCCTCATCGGCGGAGATGGCGCGCTGGACCTCGTTCTTGACGATGTCCTCGTACTCCTGCTTCACGGAGGTGAGCAGCTCCTTCATCCGCTTGCGGGCGTCCTCGCTGTTGATGAGCGAGTGCGTCTTGAGGCCGGCCTCCAGCTCGTTGAGGACCATGAAGGGGTTGATGCAGCCCTCGCCCTTGTCGCTCACCAGCGCGTTGGAGATCTTGTCCTGGATGTAGCGGGCGGAGATGCCCTCCAGGCCCTCGCGGTTGCTCTCCTTGCGCAGCTCCTTGATGTTGTCCTCGGTGAAGTTGGGGAGCGTCTTGCCGTTGTAGAGCTTGAGCTTCTGCAGCAGCGAGAGGTTGTGCTTCTTGGGCTCCTCCAGGCGGGTGAGGACGGCCCACATGGCGGCCATCTCCAGCGTGTGGGGAGCGATGTGCTTGCCCTTGATGGCGCGGGAGTTGAAGTCCTTCTCGTAGATCTTCACCTCCTCGGACAGCTTGGTGATGTACGGGATGTCGATCTTCACCGTACGGTCTCGCAAGGCCTCCATGAACTCGTTGTTCTCGAGCTTCTTGTACTCGGGCTCGTTGGTGTGGCCGAGGATGACCTCGTCGATGTCCGTCTGGGGGAACTTCTTCGGCTTGATTTTATGCTCCTGCGAGGCGCCGAGCAGGTCGTAGAGGAAGGCGACGTCCAGCTTCAGCACTTCGACGAACTCGATGATGCCGCGGTTGGCGATGTTGAACTCGCCGTCGAAGTTGAAGGCGCGCGGGTCGGAGTCGGAGCCGTACTCGGCGATCTTCCGGTAGTTGATGTCACCGGTGAGCTCGGTGGAGTCCTGGTTCTTCTCGTCCTTGGGCTGGAAGGTGCCGATGCCGACGCGGTCCTTCTCGCTGAAGACGAGGCGGTTGACCTTCACGTGGCTCATGACCTTGGCGAAGTCGCCCTGGTACTGCGTCATGAGGTCCTTGAAGACGAAGCGGCAGGCGGGGCACAGCTCGGAGCCGTCGGGGATGGTGTAGCCGCTCTCCGGCGGGGAGATTTCGGCGTAGACCTTGGCCCGCCACTCCTTGGGAATGAGGTTGAGGGGCTCCTCATTCATGGGGCACTTCATCTTCTCGCGCGTGGTCGTCCCGTCCGGCAGCTTGCGGTCGGTGGTCCAGGAGAAGGTGTAGGCGGCGCCGTCCGGCGTCTTGGAGTAGTCCTCCATGCCCTTCTTGAGGAGGCGGGCGATGGTGGACTTGGACGAGCCGACGGGGCCGTGCAGGAGGATGACGCGCTTCTCCGTGCCGTAGCCCTGGGCGGCGGACTTGAAGACGTTCACCAGCTTCATCAGCGGCACGTCCAGGCCGAAGATGGCGTCGCGGCCGCCGAACTTCTCGTCGCTGAAGAAGTGGTAGCGGATGAGCTTCTTCTTGTTGTCGATGTACTCCGACTTCCCGTGGCTGAGGATCATGTCGTAGATCCTCTGGAAGGCGGTGCGGGTGACCTTGGGGTTCTTCCGGACGATTTCGAGGTAGTCCTCGAACGAGCCTTCCCAGGTGAGCTCAGCGTAGGTCTTCTGGTCTTGCAGCGAGGCAATCCTGGAGACCCACGAAACCTTCTCAGCGTCCTTCATGTCTCTCCCTCGGGCCACCTGGGACGCGGAGGAGCCGCGCCGACAAGGGGCCAAAATGGTGAACCTGGAGGGCTGGATTGCCATTCCACAACCACCCCGCCGAGGTCCCAGGCACAAACCGCCATGTGCTGCCGATTCGGGACCCCGCCGCGGAGTGGGACCGCGCGTTACGCTCGTGTCGGGGGTTGGACGCCGGAAACAGGCGCACCCCCTCCACGGGGTGAAAAGGCACTTTGATTATAAGACCCCCGGCCCACGGGGGTAGGTCCACACCGGTTCCCCGAGGGGTATTGAACGCCTGAGCGGTGCTTTTCCAGGCGCCTGGTGGGGACGGACTGTTACCTAGCTGTGGGGCAGCGTGCCCGTTCGTTCCACATGTCGGCGCGCGGCCTGCACCGCCCAGGCGGCGAGCGGCCAGAGCACCGCGCTGAAGGCCAGCAGGGCGCCCCAGGTGGGTAGCAGGGGCTCCACTCCGGCGCGCTCGAGTGCGGCGGCGCGCAGGCCATGGAGGGCATGGGTGGCCGGCAGCAGGCGGGCAGCCATGCGCAGTGCTTCGGGCAGCACGTCCACCGGGTACAGCACACCGGCGAACAGATAGCTGAGCATGTCCAGCGCGTAGGCGAACGGGTCTCCGCGTTTGAAGACGAGCACGAAGGCGGCGGACAGCAGGCCCAGCGCGCTGAAGGCGAGCACGCTGAGGGCGAGCGTCACCGCGAAGGTCAGCGGGTGGATGGAGAGCCGGGCGCCGAAGAAGAGCGAGCCCGCGGCAAGCAGGCCGCAGGCGCGCACCAGCGAGCTGGCGACGGTGCCGGCGGCCATCAGCGAGACGACATGGAAGGTGGACAGGGGCGCGGCGAGCAGGGGCTCCAGCGAGCCATCGTTCTGTGCGGCGCGCACCGTGTTGCCGAAGCCGCGCTGGAGGCTGCGCAGCAGGGCGGCGGTGGCCAGGCCGACGAGGGCGAAGGAGTAGTAGTCCGCGCCGTAGCGGCCGCGGATGGCGGGAGCTTCTCCCACGGTGCGGGCGAGGAAGTAGAAGAGCGTCAGGGTGAACAGCCCGCCAGCCACCGAGAGCAGCCCGTTGAGCCGGTAGGCGGTGGCGATTTCGAAGTCCCTGCGGAGGAAGGCGAGCAGGCGTCTCATGCGTCGTCTCCGGCGATGGCGGCGAAGACGGCCTCGGCGGCGGGCTGCACCTGCGCGAAGGTGCCGGAGGCGGCGATGCTCCCGGCGTCGAGGAGCAGGACGCGGTGGGCCACGGCCTGGACCTCGGCGAGGTCATGGCTGGCGAAGAGGACGGCGGCCCCTCGCGAGGCGGCATCCGCGAGGACGCGGGTGCGCACGCGGCGGGCGGCGCCAGGGTCCAGCGAGCGGGTGACTTCGTCCAGCAGCAGCACGCGCGGGCGGTGGAGCAGGGTGCGCATCAGCACCACGCGGGCCTTCTCGCCGCTGGAGAGGGTGCGCGCCTCGCGCTCCAGCAGGCGCCGGGCTTCCAGCGTGTGGGCCAGCTCGTCGATGCGCGCTTCCACGTCCTGCCGGGGGACGTCGTAGAGCGCGGCGTAGAAGCGGAGGTTCTGGCGGGCGGTGAGTCGCGGGGCGAGCCCCCGGTCATCGCTGAGCGCGGCGCCGAGGTGCTGGCGCACCTGGGGGCGGTCCTTCACCACGTCGTGGGAGGCGACGCGCGCGGTGCCGGCGTCGGGGAGCAGCAGGCCGCAGAGGATGCGCAGCAGGGTGGACTTGCCTGCGCCATTGGGGCCGATGAGGGCGACGACCTCACCGGCCTCCACATGGAAGGAGACGCCGCGGAGGGCGGGGCGGGACGGGGCCGCGCGGCCGCGCAGGCGCGCCCAGCTCCAGGGCGGCGGGTACGTCTTCTCCAGGGCGGCGACCTCGACCTCCGGCATTGGGGCCATTGGAGCCGAAATCGCGCACGGTGTCTCTGGCACCGGACGCTCCGCCGCGTGGGCCTCCGAGGGAGGACGGTGAGCACGGGCCGTGCAGAAGGGGCGCGGCGTCACCCCACCCAGGGAGTCGAGTGGTGTCCGCCTTGCTTGTCGCGTCATGTCTGTTGGGCTCGTTGCTGCAGGGCATCGCCTCCGTGTCGGACGAGGAGGCGGTGGCCCTGGCGCTCGTGGACGCGGGGGCGGCACCGCGTCGGGCGCTGCGGCTGGCGCACCGGCCGGGCTGGGGACAGCGGGCACGGCTGTCGGTGACGTGGCAGGTGGACACGGTGCTGGGCGTCGGTCCCGGTGCGGAGCTGAGGACGGAGTACGGGCCGGAGGTGGTCGTACCGCTGCGGCTGGAGCTGCCGGTGCATGGACGAGGCGTGCCCCAGCGTGGGGTGGTGCCGCTGCGGCTGGAGCTGCCAGTGCATGGAGGAGGCGGGTACCGGCGAGGGGTGGAGGGCGCTCATGGGGAGGAGCCGGCGGCGGGAGGGGGTGGGGCTCACGCAGGCGTGAAGGTTCCGCGAGTGCCGGATGCCGGAGGGTTTCGGGCTCAGGCAGCTGTGACGGCCCCGGCAGTGTCGAACGCTGTCGAGCTTCGGGTGTGGCGGGGCGTGGGGGGCCGTCGACGTTTGATGCCTGGAGAGGCTCGATATCGACTGGGCGTAGGGCGCCCCGAGGTGCGCGCCGTGGACGAGGACGGCGTGGAGTCCACGTGGCGGCTCGCGGAGGAGCTGGGTGCGATGAGCGGCCGGGAGGGTGAGGTGGTGTTGTCCGCGACGGGCGTCGTGGTGGATGGTGGAATGGCCCTGCGTGAAGGGGCCTCTCCGGCTCTGACGGCCCTGGTGGCGAAGGCGCTGTCGTCGGAGTGGCTCGGCACGCCCCGGTTCCCCGAGGAGCCGGTGGGCCCCGGAGCGCGCTGGTCGATGGCATGGGCACGAGGGCCAGACGCCCTGTCCATCATCACCTACGAGCTGGCGGAGCTTCGAGGCTCACGTGGGCGGGTGCGCTTTCAGCTCCACACGCGGCAGCGAGGAAGGCGCAGTGAGCCGGAGGCGGAAGGCGAGCTGCGCTTCGACCTGCGTCGTCCGCTGCCCGAGCGGATGGCCGTGCTCTACACCTCCCGGAGCCAACTGGAGCTCGGGTCGGCGAGGCGGAGGCTGGAGGTGGTGCGACGCACCCACGTCACGCTGGAGGCGGGAGCGCCGGAGCCGCTGCCCCTCGAGGTCGGGCGTACGGTGCCGGAGTGAGACCGGGGTGGGCGGAAGTCGCTCCGGGTAGGGATGGTTGCGGCTCCACGGAAGCGGCCGGGAGAGCGGACCTTCGCGGAGGGTGAAGCTGGGGACGCCCTGGGAGCAGGGGAGCAAGGGTCGTCGGCTTGGCTTTGGCCCCTGCCTGCGTATCCTGCCGCGCGAACATGGCCACCGCCCCGTCCCCCCTGTCCGCTCCCCCGTCCCCCGCGCCTGGTCTCTCGGCGGTGCCCGCCCCCGCGCCCGAGCCGAGTACCCGGCTGCTCATCGGACTGTTGCTGGTGGCGGCGCTCGTCCCGCGCCTGCTGGTCTTCACCGTCAACGAGAACCTCTACGGCGACGCGGTGGTGCGCACGGAGCTGGCGGAGCGCTGGTTGAATGCGCCCCATGTCATCACCGCATACGGTGACGGCGCCTACCAGTTCGGCCCGCTGCACATGTACCTGGTGGGCGCGGCCCTGTCCGTGATGGACCGGGAGGTGGCCGGGCGCGCGGTGAGCCTGCTGTTCGGCGTGCTGTCGGTGGTGCCGCTGTTCGCGCTGACACGGAGGTTGTTCGGCTGGCGCGCGGGCGTGGTGGCCGGGCTGTCCTTCGCCGCATGGGGCATGCACCTGCAGTTCTCCACGACCGCGGGCAGCGAGGCGGTGTCCCTCTTCTTCATGCTGGCCACCTTCGCGCTGTACGCGGAAGGCGTCGAAGAGAACCGGTTCGCGCCCCTGTTCCAGGCGGCGGTGATGCTCAACCTCGCCTGCGCGCTGCGCTACGACGCGTGGATGTACATGCCGCTGCTGTCGCTGGCGCTGGTCTTCAGCAGCGAGGACCGGGTGGCGTCGGTGACGCGCGCGGTGGGCTTCGGGCTGGTGTGCCTGCCGTTCCCCCTGCTGTGGATGCAGGGCAACGAGATGATGCACGGGGACCCGTTCTACCCGGTGAAGGCGGTGGAGGAGTTCCACCGCAACTGGGTGCAGTCCTCCGCGGGCTCCGGTGCGGCCATCGGCTGGCGGCTGCAGCAGCTGGGGTTCTGGCCCGGCATCGCGCTGCTCACGCTGAGCCCCGGCGTGGCGCTGCTGGGCATGGTGGGCATGGTGAAGGCCTGGCGCGCGCGCCCCGACACGCGCTGGCTGGTGGTCGCCGCGGTGGTGCCCGCGGCGTACTTCACCTTCCGCGCGGTGGTGCTGCTGACCTTCGTGCCGCTCGGGCGCTTCACGGTGACGCAGGTCACGGTGGTGCCGGTCTTCGTGGCCTTCGGCTTCGCCGCGCTGATGGGGGCGCGAGGCGCTGGCGCGCGCAAGGCGCTGGCGGGAGTGACGGCGGTGCTCGCGGTGGCACTGCCCGTGGCCATGGGGCTGTACACCTTCCGCACCGAGGGCCGCCTGCAGGACTCGCTGCGGCCGGTGAGCCCCACGTCCACCAACCCGGTGGCGGTGATGAAGGTCGCGGACTTCATCAAGCAGGAGGTGGCCAGCAAGGGCGGGGCGGTGGCCATCGACGACGACCCCAGCTACATGGACCTGCAGATTGCTTTCTTCTCCGGGCTGCCCGAGCTGCGGATGGCGCGCGTGCGCTGGGACACGTTCCGCAAGCGGCTCCAGGAGACGAACCCGGAGGTGCTGGTGCGCTTCGACCAGGGCTCGCTGGTGAAGGACCCGGGCGTCAAGCTGGAGGGCCGCACCCTGGTGCTGGACGGCGTCTCGTACGAGGAGCTGGACGGCTTCACCGCGCCGCTGCACGTGTACCGGCGCCGTCAGTAGCGCCTCGAACGGTGGCGCCCGGGGCTGCCCGGGCGCCTGGCGTCCGGCTCACGACTCCGGGTCGTAGTCGTCCGCGTGGTAGTCGGAGTCCGGCGGGCGGTGGGCGTCCAGCCAGCCCTGCAGGATGAACTGCGCGGCCACCTGGTCGATGACCTCGCGGCGGCGGGCGCGGCTGACGTCCGCCTCCAGCAGAGTCCGCGTGGCGGCCACGGTGGACAGGCGCTCGTCCCAGAGCTCCACGGGCACGCCCAGGGTGGTGCCCAGCGTCTGCGCGAACTTCCGGGAGGCCTCCGCGCGGGGGCCCTCGCTGCCGTCCATGTTGAGCGGCAGGCCGAGGACGACCCGGCTCACTTCGTGCTCCGTCGCGAGTGCCGACAGCGCGGCGAGGTCCGCCTTGAGCGAGGTGCGCCGCACGGTGGTGACGCCCTGGGCGGTCAGCCCGAGGCCGTCCGAGACGGCCACTCCGATGGTCTTGGTGCCCAGGTCCAAACCCATGGTGCGCATGGCGCCGGGACTCTAGCCGCAATCCTCCGCCGTGGACCGCTCGTCCGCGCTCAGGGACGCGCTGTGGTGGAGGGAGCGGGCCAACCAGCTGAATTCCCTGGAGGCACCCCGGGGACGGCGCGCGGCATTGCCGCTGCAAACCAGACCTCCCGTCCGAAGGACGACAGCGCGGCCCTCATTCCAACCCCGCCGCGTGGGAGGACTCATGCTCGATTTCCTCAAAGGTGCGGCGAACCTGCTGGCTGGCCCGATGTCCGCCGTGGTGGACGGTGCCGGCAGCGCGTTGGGCCTGCCACCCCTCATCACCAACGCAGTCAAGGTCGGCGCGGGCGTCGCGACGGGCAACGTCATGCTGGCGGCCAGCGGCGCCATGGGCGTGGCGAAGGACCTGTCGGAGAATCCGCCGGGGAAGACGGAGTACCGCCCGTCCTCCGGGACTTCCCCGGGAGGCAGCGCCAAGGCAGGGGAGGGCTATGCGGCGTCCTCCACCTCCACGTCCTCGACGTCGGCCGCGGCCGGCAAGGCCTCGTCGGCCATCCTGGCTCCGGGCGCCAGTCCGCTGGACCCCAAGCTGCTGGACTACGCGGACGCGCTGAAGGTGCTGGAGGCGAACTTCGACCAGCTGGACATGGTGGACGGCAAGAAGAACGGCTCCCTGTCGAAGAAGGACCTGGAGCGCATCTCCACCGACGCCAGCCTGTCGTCGCCGCTGCGCAAGGCGGCCGGCTTCATGCTGGAGAACCAGGGGCTCTTCGAGCGGCTGGATGGCCGGGGCCCGCTGCCGAGCTTCTTCGGCCCGGCGACCCGGCTGAACGACAACGACCGCTTCTCGGCGGCCAACCTCCGCAGCGAGCTGGCGCGGGTGGAGGGCGACTTCGCGAAGTACGGCCGCCCCGAGCGCCCGGGCTGCGGCACGGGAGCGGGCCCGACCACCCCTGCGCCCGGCCCCTCGGCGCCGCCCGACTGCGGGACGCCCACGCCGACTCCGCCGCCCCGTCCTGGACCGACGACCGACTGCGGGCCTCCCTCGCCGACGACGCCGACGACGCCGGCGACGCCGGTGCCCGGGCCTTCGAAGGGCCCGCTGGACCCGGCCTTCCGGGAGTACCGCGACGCGCTGGCCGTGCTGAACACGAACTGGGACACCTTCGATTCGGCCGTGGGGGCGCGGGACAACGTGATGACGCGTGAGAACCTGGCCGCCATCCTGAACAACCCGGCGGCCTCGTCGACGCTGAAGACGGCCGCGCAGTTCTTCAAGGACCACCCCGAGTACTTCGACCGGCTGGAGATGGCGTCGGGCGTGGGCGGGCGCGATGGCAACGTGGGGCGGCCGGACGTGACGGCGGCGCTGCGCCAGGCGGACTCGGTGCTGGGCTCCTCGGGGACGCAGCCGTCCACGGGCGGAGGCCGGCCGGGCGGCAGCAGCGGCGCGAGCGTGCGGAACATCATCGACAACCCCAACATGAGCGTCGAGGACAAGATTCAAGCCGTCCTGATGTCCATCACCGAGGACACGGACGCGCAGGTCCTCGACGTGATGCGCGAGATGGACAGCGCGCGCGGGGAGAAGGCCACGCTGGGCAACAGCGATGGGGACAAGAAGAAGGCGGCGAAGCTGGACACCAGCCTCCAGGAGCTGGAGCTGCGCCTGCAGAAGCTGATGGAGAAGCGCAAGTCCATGTTCGACCTGATGAGCAACATGTCCTCGAAGTTCAACGAGATGGCGAAGACGGCCATCTCCAACCTGCGGAGCGCGTGAGCGCCATGGGACGCGTCATCAAGCACGAGGGAGCGGTGGCCATGCGGATGCAGAGCGGAGCGGTGCAGCGGCTGAAGTCGTTCGCGCGCGGGGAGTCGACGTGGGCGGAGGTGGAGGGGATGACCTTCGAGGAGGCGAAGGCCATTGCCCAGGTGGGGTGTGACCTGGCGGGGGCCGGCCGGCTGGAGGAGGCGCGCATCCTCTTCGAGGGCCTGGTGGAGGGGAACCCGAAGGACTCGGCGGCGCGGGCCGCGCTGGGCACCGTGTACCAGAAGCTGGGGCGGTTCGAGGACGCGGTGGCCGAGTACAGCGCCGCGCTGGAGCGGGAGCCCGCCCACCCGGTGGCGCTGGCGAACCGCGGGGAGCTCTACCTTCGCAAGGGCGAGCGGCAGGGCTTCACGGACCTGGCCAACGCGGTGGAGGCGGACCCGCACGGGGAGACGGCGGGAGGCCGCAGGGCGAGGGCGCTGGTGAAGGCCATCACCCTGGTGGCGGTGGAGAAGCTGAAGGAGGGCTCGCAGCCGTAGCGCGAGGGGATGTCGTGCCGCTGGGACGACGGGGAGCGGCCCGGTGGCGGCTGTCGGCGGGTGGGCTCGGGAGGGGCGAGGACGGGGAAGGGGGGCCCACCTGCCGGCCGCTATTTCACGGGAGGAGGAAGGGCGGCGAGCCGCTCGCCGATGGGCGGGTGGCTCATGCCCCGGAGGACGACCCAGCGCGGCGGGGCGGGGTCCATCTTGTTCACCCGGGCGGCCTTCACCAGCATGCGGCGGAAGGCCTCCACGTCACCGGTGAGGCGCAGGGCGTAGCGGTCCGCCTCGCGCTCCCGCTCGCGGGAGAAGGCCCCGGAGATGGGGTTGCCCAGCAGGCTGACGGAGAAGAGGAGCACCGAGATGAGCGGCAGGGTGCGGATGTCCGCGAAGCGCGTGGTGCCGAACCAGCCCCGGGACGCGGAAAGGCGCAGCAGCCGGTCCATGACGAAGAGCAGCACCAGCAGCGCAAAAGAGGACGCGATGCGGCCGGGCCACTTGGGCTCGTGGACGTGCCCGGCCTCGTGGGCCACCGCGGCGAGCACCTCGTCCTCGGAGAGCTCCTGGAGGATGACGTCGTTGAGGACGATGGTGCGCGTGGGCCCCTGGCCGGCGAAGTAGGCCTGGACGCGGCGCGAGGCCACGGATGTCTCCTCCACCATGACGTTGGCGAAGGGAATTTCCGCCTGCTCCATCGTCTGCGTTATCCGGGTGCGCAGGGCGCCCTCGGGCAGCGGCTTCTTGTCGAAGTAGAGCATGTCCCGGTACGGGTCCAGCGCCGAGGACACGAGGAGGACCAGCGACATCGGCACGCCCAGCAGCAGCCACCAGTGCCGCGTGCGGCGGGCCAGCCCGTACATGCCGATGACCAGCGAGGCGATGGCCACGGCGACCAGCAGGTGGCCCTTGAGCATGTCCCAGGCGAAGGTGGCCGGGGTGTAGTTGGAGAGGCCGTGCCGGTGCTCGAGCGTGTACTCGAACCAGACGTCCACCGGCAGGTAGACGAGCTTCTCGAACAGGTCCACCGAGAGCGCGAAGAGCACCGCGGCCCCCCAGCCGGGCTCACCCCACAGCCGGTCCATGACGCGGAAGAAGGCCCGGCTGACGGGAGCCGTGCGCAGGAAGCCGAGCCTGCGCTCCAGCGCGGCGGCGAGGCCGTGGGCCCCGCGATACAGGGGCTGCACGAGCACCCCGAGCAGCAGCGCGAGCAGGCCCAGGCGCACGAACGGGTTCACCGCGGCCCGGATGTAGTAGGGCAGGTGGTAGGCGTGAATCTCCGCGAGCTGCTCGGCGGTGAAGAGGGGCTCCATGGGCGGGCCCCAGGCTATTCCGCCCGGGGCCCGGGTGCCCAGCCGGGGCTCAGGAGTGCGGCTCGGCGCCCGAGGTGGGCGGGGCCGGCGTGGGCTCGGCCTCCGCGTCCGCCAGCAGCAGGGCCTTCACCTTGGCCAGGCTCTCGCGGGTGCGGTCCACGAAGGCGCTTTGGGAGCCGATGCGCTCGGCCGTCTCGAGGGTGCGCTCGTAGATGTTGATGGACTTGGTGAGCAGCACGCGAATCTTCTTGCGCAGCTCCTGGCGGTAGACCTCGGCCTCGCGGGCGTCCAGCTCGGACGGCGCGGGCGAGTTCACCATGTGCTCGTAGAGGTTCTCGTACAGCGCGCCAATCTGCGAGCCCGCCGCGGTGGCCCAGTAGCCGTTGCCCACGCGGATGGAGCGCAGGTAGTGGCCCTGCGCGGACAGGAGCAGCTCCGCCTTGTAGTTGAGGTCCTCGGCGAGCTTGTCGGCGCCCTTGACCGGGTCCAGCTTCACGTTGTCGTAGTGGAGCCGGTAGATTTCCCCGACGAAGAAGTGCGCCTGGGAGGGGAAGTAGTCGTCCACCTCCTCCTTGTCCGTCAGCGCGTCGTAGGTGGAGAGGGCCTTGCGCAGCGTGGCCTCGGCCTCGTCCGGGCGGCCGGCCTCCAGCTGGCAGATGCCCTGCTGCACCTGGGCCTCGATGCGGCGGTTGACGGTGACGTCCTGGCGCGCGGAGATGACGCCCAGCAGGGCCACCGCCTCGTCGTAGCGCTCCAGGTGGTACTGCGTCTCCGCCACGCGGAAGGCGGCGTCGAGCGCGTCGCCCTGGCCCCTGGCCGGGTCCGACAGCTCGGAGAAGCGGTGCTGGGCCTCCTCCCACTCCTTGAGGCGCTGGTGCGCGAGGCCCGCGTTGTAGAGCGCCGCGCGGCGGTGGCGGCTGGCCGGGTGGAAGTCCACGAGCCGGCCGAAGTAGCGCGCCGCCTGCTTGAAGTCGCTGGCCGCGAAGGCCGACGTGCCGCCCGCGAAGAGCTCCTCGTCGTTGAGCTTGTCCAGCTCCAGGTCCGCCGTCACCGTCACCGCGTCGAACTCGAGCTCCTGCTTCGGGGACGTCCCCTGCCCGTCACCCCGCGCGGCCGAGCCCGTCGTCCGGCACCCGGAGACCACCAGCCCCAGCGCCGCCACCCACCACCATCGACTGACCGACATGTGCGTCCGCTCGCTCCCAATCACGAAATGCGTCCTCCTGGACGGGCCATCCTCCAGGACAGCGCCGGGCCCCGTGGAGTTCCCACCTTCCTACGGCGATGGGCGCGCCCAGCTTAATGCGTCCCCTCCTGGCGCGCCTCCCCGGTTGCCTGCCCTCCGGACGGCCCCCGTCACTCCAGGGCTTCGTCCCCCAGCAGGTAGCGACCGGTGCGCCACAGGGCGGTGATGTCGTGCACGTCCAGCTCGAAGCGGGGCACCTGGACGATGGGGACGCCCGGGCAGGCGGCCTGGAGCTGCTCGACGCCGGTCCGGTCCTGCTCGGCGAGCACCTGGAGCTCGCGCAGCGTCTCCTCCACCTTGGCGCGGCGGGTGGGCGTCAGCGTGGCCGCGTCCTCCCACAGCGCCTCCGGCGGCATGGGGTGCACGCGGTTGACCACCAGCGACACCACCTCCATCCGGTGCTGCTTCAGCAGCGTGTGGAAGTGGATGGCCTCGTCCATGCGCTCGGGGTGGGGACTGGTCACCAGGACAAAGCCGGTGCTCGGGTCCTCCAGGAGCTGCCGCACGCCCCGGGCGCGCTCGCGGAAGCCCTCGTTCATGGAGGAGATGGCGAGCATGAAGTTGGACAGCTCCTGCAGCATCTCCGTGCCGGTGAACTTCGCCAGCGCCCGCATGACGTAGCCGCTGCGGTTGAACAGCGACATGCCGAACTTGCCCGCCTTCAGCGCGGGGGAGAGCAGCCACTTCGCCGCCTCGTTGTCGAGGAAGTCGAGCACCCGGTTGGGGGCGTCCAGGAAGTCCAGCGCGTGCGCGGTGGGAGGCGTGTCCAGGACGATGAGCTCGTACTCACCGCGGCGGCGCAGCTCCCAGAGCTTCTCCATGGAGATGTACTCCTGGCTGCCGGCCAGGGCGGTGGAGAGCGACTGGTAGAAGCGGTTGGACAGGATGCGCTCGCGCTGGTCGGGCGGAGCGACGCGGGTAATCAGGTCGTCCCACGTCTGCTTCATGTCCAGCATCATCGCGTACAGCGGCGCGCGAGACTGGATGCCGAGCGGCTCCAGCGCGGTGGCCGGCACCCGCGTCTCCGTGTTGCCCAGCCCGCCGGACAGGCCCAGCGAGTTGGCCAGCCGCTTCGCCGGGTCGATGGTGCACACCAGGCTCTTGCGGCCATCCGCCGCGGCGCGCAGGGCCAGCGAGGCCGCCGCCGTCGTCTTGCCCACACCGCCAGAGCCCACGCAGATGAGGACGCGCTTGCCCGCGAGTGCGGGCGCCAGGGCCGTCTTGCTCACAGCTCCCCCGTCACGAGTGGCTCGAGATGGCCCATGACCTGTTCAATCGCGTCGCGCCCGAACTCGGGTGTGAAGAGCCGGGGCACCGTGAAGACGGGGGCGTGCAGGTTGCGCTCCAGCTTGGTGCCGGCGAGCACCGCCTGCGCGGCCCGGTCGTGGTGTGCCTTGGCCGCGTGGTGCAGCTCCGGGTGGCCCAGCAGGGCCTCCAGGTCCGCCTCCGTGAAGCGCTCCGGGAAGGACTGGTTGAGCACCGCCGCGTGCGTGCGGATGTTCACCTTGTCACGCAGCGCCGCGTGCAGCTCCAGCGCCTCGTTCACCGGCATCTCCTCCGGCAGCGCCACCAGCACCGCCGCCGTCACCGCCGGGTCGACCAGCAAGTCCCGCATCTTCTGCGCCTCGCGGGACATGGGCCCGGGAGGCACCGTCTGCACCAGCACCTGCGGCACGCTCAGGAAGGAGATGGCGTGGCCGGTGGCCGGCGCGTCCATGACGATGGTGTCGAAGCGCCAGCGCCCGTCCGGCAGCTTCTCCTGCAGGTGGAACATGATCTTCCCGAGCAGCACCAGCTCCTGGAGCGAGGGGATGAAGCGCAGGAAGTAGCGCACCAGCCGGTTCTCGAAGACCGTCTTGTAGAGGGTCTCGAAGCGCAGGACCATGAGGCCGTACTCGCGCATGGCCTCCTGGGGGCGCACGTCCACCGCCCAGAGGTTCTCCTCCAGCAGCGTCACCTCCGGGCCGGCCGCGGGGCGTTCCAGGAAGCGGCTGACGCGCTCCTGGGCGTTCACCTCGCAGACCAGCGTGCGGCGCCCCGCACGTGCGGAGGCCAGGGCGAGGGCCGCGGCAACGGTGCTCTTGCCCACTCCGCCCTTGCCGGAGACGATCCACAGTCGCTTGTCGAGTAGTCCGGCCATAAAAGAGCGGCGAACCGTAGGAATCGTGTCTCCAGGAGTCAACGCGTTTGGCCACGCGTTGTTGCGCTGCTTGACACGTCGCGTTGGCACCTCACAGAGTGCGGCGTCTTTTTCCTGACTTCCCGAAGGCCCTCCGAGGCCTCGCGCGCGAGGACGCGCTACCCATGCTCAAGAACAATCCTGTGATGAAGAAGCTCGTGGAGACGGGCGAGGAGCGGATTGGCAAGCTGGCGCAGCAGCTGCTGTCGAACGAGAAGTTCGTGGCGGCGGTGCAGACGCTGGTGGCGCGCTCGCTGGCGGCGAAGGGGACGATGGACAGCACGCTGCGCACGGCGCTGTCGGCGATGAACCTGCCGTCCACGGCGGACCTGGAGCAGCTGCGCTCGAAGGTGGACGACCTGGAGCGGCTGCTGGCGTCGGTGGAGGGCAAGGTGGACACGCTGGTGGCGGCGAAGACGCAGTCGAAGAAGTAGCCCCGGGCCATGCGGCGCATCGCGTTCATCAACGAGAAGGGCGGCACCTGCAAGACGACGCTGGCGGTGAACACCGCCGCGTGGCTCGCGCGGGAGCAGGGCCTGCGCGTGCTGCTGGTGGACCTGGACACGCAGGGGCACGCGGGCAAGGTGCTGGGCGTGGACGTGCGCACGCTGCCCCGCAACGTCTTCCACCTGCTGACCGACGCGGCGGTTCGCTTCGAGGACGTCGTCCAGCGCTCGGCCGTGGAGGGGCTGGACGTGCTGCCGGCGTACAAGGAGATGGCGGAGTTCCCGGTGGTGGTGGCGCAGGACGCGCGCCGCGCCCACCGGCTGGCGGACCGGCTGAAGGCGGCGGAGGCGGCGGGCTACGACGCCATCGTCTTCGACGCGCCCCCGTCCATGGGCCTCACCACGCGCAACATCCTGGTGGCCGCGACGGAAGTCGTCGTGCCGGTGGCGCTGACGTACCTGGCGCTGGATGGCTGCGCCGAGGTGGCGGACACGGTGCGGCAGGTGGGCGAGGCGGAGGGGCGGCCGGACCTGCGCGTCACCAAGGTGGTGCCCACGCTGTACCGGAAGACTGCGCTGGCCACGGCGATTCTCGAGCGGCTGCGCGCCTACTTCCCGGACGCGCTGGCGAGCACGCCGCTGGGCTACGACGTCAAGGTGGACGAGGCCCAGAGCCACGGGAAGACCATCTGGGAGTACGCGCCGAAGAGCCGGGGCGCCCAGATGCTGGCGGCCATCGCCGCGGAGCTGCATGGCGGGCCCGCCCCCCGGAAGCGGAGGCGGGCACCGGCGGCGGGCTGAGGCAGGGGCCGGCGGCGCCCCACGCCCTCGGGGCCTACTGCTTCTTCTGCTGTTCGACCTGCTCGAGCTTCTTCTCCAGCTCCTCCAGACGCTGGGTGAGCGACGCCATGTCGCGGCCCAGGGCAGGGAGGTTGCCGGTGAGGTTCTCGACGACGTGCTTCACGCGCTCGTCAATCTTCCGCTGCCAGTCCTCGAAGGCGCGCTGGCTCGCCTTGAGCAGGTCCGCGGGGTTGAGGCCCGCGGCGTTGGCATCAGCGGCCGTGGCGGGGGTGGGCTCCGGCTGCGGCGCCTCCTCCGGGGTTCCAGCGACCTTGCCGGTGGTCTCGTCCCTGCGCAGGAGCTTGTCGAGGCGGGACTCGGCTTCCTCGCGGATGGAGACCACGCGGGGCGCGACCTCCTTCTGGATGAAGCCGGAGATGGACTCGCCGGGGTGGCGGATGATCTCCCGCAGCACCGACAGCGGCATCTGGTTCTTCTTCTTCTCCTCCTCGAAGATGATCTGCGCGAGCGTGACGGAGGTCAGGTCCTCCTTGGTCCGATTATCGACAATCCGGACCTCGGTACCCTCCTTGATCATCGCGGCGATCTCATCGAGGGTGACGTACCGGCTCTCCACGGTGTCGTAGAGCTTCCGGTTCGTGTACCGCTTGATGATCTTGGGCTCCTTACTCGGAGCGCCTGCTTGCTCAGCCTCGCTCATGTGTCTCTCCGCCCCTTTTGGGCTCGACTCCAAGCCACTTGCTCTGCGCCCGAGTCTCGCAGGGGCGAGTCTCGTACCAGAGGGGTTGGGGGCGAGCAAGCTACGAGAACCCGGCTCGCCGTGTACACCCGGTGGGCCTATACTGCGTTTCCCCCGGCCGGGCCCTGCTGAATGATCGTCAAGTGTGAGCGGTGCCAGACGCGGTTCAAGATCCCCGACGAGAAGGTGACCGAGAAGGGGGTCAAGGTCCGCTGCACCAAATGTCAGAACACGTTCCGAGTCACCCGTGAACCCGCCACGGCCGATACGGGTGCGCCGCCAGCGCCCCCTGCGGCCGGGCAGGCGGACCCCTTCGCCCGCTTCGGAGTCGCCCCAGACCCCAAGGGCGTGGAGATAACGAAACCGGGTTACTTCGCGCAGGGCGTGGAGGCGACCCGGGGCTCGGCTGCTGCCCCGGCGAGCTCCGCCCCCTGGAACAGCGTGGACGGGGAGCTCGATACCGAGGCCGGCGTCTTCCAGGAGCCGACCCGCATCGGCCCCATCCCGCTGCCGCCCGCGGCCCGGCCTCCGACGTCCCCCTTCGGCGAGGCTGGAGACCTGGGCGCCGTGCCCCTGCCCGCCCCTCCGGGGATGGCGGGCCCGACGCCTCGGTCCTCGACGGGCCTGTATGGCAGCGCGGTGCCTCCCAGCGGCGCACAGCCGACGGTGGGCGCCGTGCCGCTGCCGGGCGCCGTCGGTACGCCCCGGGGCGTGCCGCCTCCCGCTCCCGGGATGGCTGCCTCGAACGGGCAGGGGACTCCGGGGCGTGCGTCGCCTCCAGGGGCGGCCGCGATGTCCGCTCCGGCTTCGGTGACCATGTTCGGCGCGCCGAAGGCGGGGGCCCCGGTGCCCCCGGCCCCTCGGGGCGCTCCAGGGGCGCCAGCCGCTGCGGCCCGACCTCCGCCTCCTCCAGGCTCGGCCCCGGTCGCGCCCGGCGCTCGCGGGCCCACCGCGCCGCCTCCGTTCGCCGCGACTGGGCCGGATCCGTTCTCGGACCTGCTCGGTGGCCCGCCGTCCTCCTCGCCCCCCGTGCCGGGGGCTTTCGATGACCTGCCGGCGCCCCGGGCCGCTCCGGCGGATGCGCTCCGCCGCTCCGCCGCGCCTGCCCCGGCCGCCACGCCCGCAGGGGCCGTGGCCCTGGGTCCGACCCGGCCGGCCGCCAGGGGGCCGGCTCCCGCAGCGCCGCCAGCTCCCGCAGCGCCGCCGGCTCCCGCGGCGCCGCCGGCCTTCGGCGGGCCCGCCCCGTTCGGCTCCTTCGACCTCGACGACGTCACGGTGACCTCCGCGCCCATGGCGGCTCCGGCGGCTTCCACGCCCCCGAGCGACGACCCGTTCGCGTCCATCGACATCGACGTCGGGCCTGCCCCGGCGCTCGCTCCGGCCCCGGTGAGGACGCAGGGAGCCGCCCCGGCCATCGCCGCGCCCCCGAGCGACGACCCGTTCGCGTCCATCGACATCGACGTGGGGCTTGCCCCGGCCATGGCTCCTGCGCCGCCGGCTCCGGCTCCAGTGCGGACCCAGGGCGCCGCCGCGCCCGTGAGCGCGCCTCCCGCGAAGGCACCTCCCGCGCCCCCGCCTCCCTCGTCGAATCCCTCCGACCTGTTCGACCTCTCGTCGGACTCGGACGCGTTCGGCGAGCACGCCGGCATGCAGCCGACGGACACCGGCCGTGCCGCGCTGCTCGGGACGCCACCTCCGCAGGCGGAGGGACTGGACGGCTCCGACTTCGGGGCGGAGGCCGGGGGCGGCTCGCTGCTGGGGGACGTGCCTCCGGCGGACGAGGGCCAGGAGTTCACCATCACGCTCGGCAAGGTGGGGGCACCCGCCGCCGGCACCCGCGAGGTGCTGGACCTGGACGCCGCGCCGGCCGCGCCCGTCGTCACCGTGGCGAAGCCCACGGCCCGGCCCGAGGACGTGGGCATTCCCCTGCGTCGCCCCGCCAGCCGCGCCCTCAAGGCGACGGCGCTCGTGGCCAACCTCGTCGTGGCCGCGGTGCTGCTGGTGGCGGTCGGCGCCGTGGGCCGCGTCTACCTGCGCGAGGGCCGCATCGACTTCTCGGTGCTCTCGCCGGAGCGCCTGCGCGCGCTGGTCGTCCCGCCGCCCCAGCCGCTGGTGGCCGTCGACGTGTCCAACGCCCTCTACGAGACGCGGTCGGGCCGCCCGCTCTTCTTCGTGCGCGGCGAGGCCGAGAACCGCACCGCCGCCCCCACCCGCATCCGCGTGCGCGCCGCGCTGTTCGACGGCGACCAGCGGGTGCGCTCCGCGGAGGCGCTCGCGGGCACGCTGCCCACGCCCGAGGACCTGTACGCCGTGGGCAACTCGGAGTCCGCCGCGGCGCTCACCCAGCGCCTGGACGCGGGGGCCGTGTCCGTGGCGCCCGGCGCGAAGGCCCCCTTCCTCGTCATGTTCCACGAGTACCCGGCGGACCTCGGCAGCTTCCGGCTGGAGGTCACGCTGGAGGCCATGCCCGCCGCGACAGCGGAGGCTGGCCGCACGGAGTGAGCCGCCCATGCCCACGCTGGAGGACGCCCGCAACGTCGCTCGCTTCATGCACGCACTGAGCGGAGGCCCCGACGTGCGCCGCAAGGCCGCCGCGCGCGAGCTGGCCCGGAGAGATCCGTTCGATACCAACGAGCTGGTCGGCTACCTCATCTCCCTGTCCCGAGGCGGCTGGGGGCCCGCCACCTGCGTGCTGTCGGACTTCATGGCCGCGCTGGAGCAGGAGGCCGAGCACATCCCCCACGTGGACACGCTGCGCCGGCTCGCGCACGTGCAGTCGCTCGACACGGTGGCGGACCTGTTCGCCCAGGGGCCCGCGAAGCTGGAGATGGACGCGGACGCCGCCGCCCGCGCGGACGCGACCGCGTTCTCCCAGTCCCTGGGCCACCTCAAGACGAAGGCCCGCCTGACGAAGGACCCGGATGCCCTGGCCCGCATGGCCACCGTCAGCGACCCGTCCGTCCTGCGCAACGTGCTCATCAACCCCCGGCTCACCGAGGAGCTGGTGGTGCGCATCGCCGCGCGCCGCCCGGCCCGCCCCGAGCCGCTCATCGAAATCTGGAAGTCGCCGCGCTGGTCCGTGCGTCACTCGGTGCGCCGCGCGCTCGTCTTCAACCCGTACCTGCCGCCGGAGATTGGCGCCAAGATTGTCCCGCTCCTCAACACCACCGACCTGCGCGAGCTCGTCGCCGCTGCCGGGCTGCATGTGGCCCTGCGAGAGCAGGCGAGCCGGCTGTTGGCCCAGGGGCCTGCGGTGGGGCAGGGGAGCGCGGCCGTGCCCATGCCCCGGCGCGGGCCTCACGGGCCCGACTGAGTGGCGGGAAGCGGCGGGGAGGCAGGCTAGCGGCGGCGCGGCGGCTCGGGGTCCGAGACCTCGGCGTCCGTGGTGCCCCGGCGCGTCGTGGACAGCGTCTTCACGTCCACCAGGTCCTCACCCTTCGAGGCCTTCTTGAACGAATAGACGAACTTGCCCACGGCATTGCCGAGCTGACCCATGCGGGCGGCCGAGAAGACCACCAGCAGGATGAAGCCGAGGACGATGATTTCTCCGAGGCCGAGGCCCAGCATGATGGGGGCACAGTGCAGCAAAGGCCCGGGGGAGGCAAGCCGCGCGTCCACCTGTGGACGCGCCCGGTGGGACGACTGCTGCGCGCAGGACGCGGCCGGCGCAAAGTGCGGGGCCATGCTCCTGCTTGCCCACCGTGGTGCCAGTGACGACGCCCCCGAGAACACCCTGGAAGCCTTCACCGAGGCCGCCCGTCAGGGCGCCGACGGGGTGGAGCTGGACGCCATGGTGTGCGGCTCCGGCGAGGTGGTGGTCTGCCACGACGACGACCTGAAGCGGCTGGCGGGCCTGCCCTGGGAGGTGCGCAGCACCCCGTGGTGGAAGCTGCGCCGCGCCGACGTGGGCTCGACGCTGGGCTTTGCCCCCGCCCGCATCCCCCTGCTGGAGGAGGTGCTGGACGCGCTGCCCGAGCACTTCCTCGTCAACATCGAGCTGAAGTGCGAGCGCTTCGACGACGGCGGCCTCGCGGGCAAGGTAGGGGAGCTGGTCCGGCGGCTCGGCATGTCCGAGCGCGTGGTCGTCTCCAGCTTCAACCCGCTGTGCCTCTTCCGCCTCGCCGCCGCCGCGCCGGAGCTGCGCCGGGGCTTCCTCATCGACCCGGACAAGCCCTGGGCCGTGCAGGCCTACGGGTTGAGCCCGCTGGTGTCCTCACACTCGGTCCACCCCTCCCACGAGGCGTGCACACCCGAGCGCGTCGCGGCCTGGCGCAACGCCGGCCTGCGCGTGGCGGCCTGGACGGTGAACGATGCCGAGCGCGCCAACGTCCTGGCGCGGATGGGCGTCAGCTACCTCATCACCAACCGGCCCGGCGTCGTGCGCCAGGCCCTGCGCCCCGCGGCGTAGGCGGCTTCAGAAGTCCAGGCCGAGCGTGGTGTTGAAGGCGAACACCGCCGGCAGGCCCCGGTTCTCCGGGGTTTCAGGGTTCGGCTCCAGGGGGACGTCCACGCTGCCCGTGCGCGTCAGCGACAGCTCCGCGCCCAGCTGGAGCACGCCGCCGATGAAGCGCACGCCGCCGTAGAGGCGCTGGTTCACGTTGTCGCCGAAGGACACCTTCCGGTACGCCTCGGTGTTCTCCAGCGCCGCGCGCGAGGTGTCGCCCGCCGACTCGCCGAACGAGCGCTCCGGGTTGAAGTCGATGCGGCTGGAGGTGGCGCCCACGAAGCCCAGGTCCAGGCCACCGTAGGGCGTCAGCGTCACCATGCCGCCCAGCGGGAACTGCTTGCCCACGCCGATGTCCAGGCCCATCACCGTGAGGCTCAGGTCCCGCGCGCCGAAGAGCTTCGTCACGTGCCCGCGCACGCCGACGTCCGGCAGCCAGGTGAAGCCCTCGTTGGCGGCCCACTTGAGTTCGCCCGTGCCCACCACCTGGCTGCTGCGCTCAATCCAGCCCACGCGCCCGCCCAGCTCCAGCGAGAAGGGCAGGCCCTTGCGCACGTGGAAGGAGGGGATGAGCACCGTGGAGGGCTGCGCGGCCTCCATGGGGATGACCACGCTGTCCGGCAGCGACACCACGGACAGCTCCGCGTTGACGGCCCAGGCCGAGTGGCCCGTCGTCTCCGGCGGCATCAGGTTCACCGAGGTGATGGCCGCGCCCATGACGCGGGCGAACGCCTGGAACTCCGCGTTGGCGGCGAGGTTCGCGCGGACGGTGGGATTCCCCAGGTCGTCCCTCGCCCTCGGGTTGCCGAGCTGGGAGATGCGCAGGTCGTTGTTGTCCGCGTATGCGGCTGCCCCTGACGCCCAGGCCGCAAGGGCCAACCACCGACTGAACGTCCGCATTCGAGTCACCGTCTCCGGGGCGCACAACCGGCCGGGGGGCGCCCAACGCGTCCGACGCTAACGCCTGCCCGAGAGGAGCGTCAACAAAACGGGCGGCCCCTCCCGCGGTCTTCGTGAGGAAGACCCGCTGGAAAGGCCGCCCGGAAGCGGCACGGACGCGCCAGGGTGGCGCGGGCGCCTACTGCGGCTGGGGCTTCACGGAGGTGGCGCCACCCGGCGACGCCACCTTCTGGGCCACCTCCGCCGGACGGCGGCGGATGACCAGCGTGCGGCGGCTGGCGAAGTCACTGTCCTCGCGCGCCACCACCAGCACGTTGTTGTTGCCCTCCTTCAGCGTGAACTCCGTGGCGATCTTCAGCGTGTTCGGCTCGCCGCCCTTGGGGTCCACGCCCTTGAAGTAGACCTTCTGGTCGTTCACCAGCACGTACACGTCCAGCAGGCCGTTGGGGTCCGTCACCGTGCCCGTCAGGGAGAACTTCTCCCCGTTGGCCACCAGGCCGCCCGCGGCCGGGTCCACGTCCAGGCGGATGTCCGGCGGGCGGTGGTTCGTGGTCCACGCCAGCTTGGGCGCCGTGCCGCCACGGGCGGACTTCTGCTCGCGAGCGTCCTGCGTGCGCACGAAGGCGAAGCGGCCCTTCTCCAGCTCCACCCGGTAGAAGCCCTTGGACACGGCCTCCACGGGCAGCACCGTCGCCGCGCCCACCTTGGCCACCGGGCGGGCGTCCGTCGCCGGGGCGCCGAACAGCTCCGCCTTGTCGTTCACCCGGACGAAGCTCTTCTTGGGCTCCAGCGCGGCCACCGCGGCGTCACGCACGGGCAGCTCCAGCTTCTCCATGACGAACTCCTCCAGGGGCTCGTCGATGATGGCCAGCTTCAGCGGGAAGGTGTCGCCCTTGAAGCCCTTCTTCACCTCCAGGTTGAAGCGCGCCGTCTTCGTCTCGCCGGGCTTGAGCTCGCCCAGCTTGAAGCGGCCCTTCTCGATGAAGATGTTGGCGTCCCCGCCATTCTTGATCTGCGTGAAGGAGTCGAGCGCCGGGCCGGTGCCCGCGTTCGTCACGTCCAGCAGCACGGCCACCGTCTCACCGCGCTGCACCGTGCCGTCGCCGTTGCAGGCCGTGCAGTCATCCACCACCTGCCAGTTGAAGGCGAAGGCGGGGCGCGGCAGCTCCACGAAGTTGAGCTCGGCCACGCGCGTCTCGGGCAGCGCGCCCTGGTCGTCGAAGAAGCGCACCGTCACGTCGTCGCGGCGGCTGGTCAGGTCCTTGGGCAGGCGCACCTTCACCTTCCAGGACTTCTTCTCGCCAGGAGACAGCGCGCCGAAGAGGAACTCGCGGCGGTCGAGGAAGGCGTTGTCGCTCTCCGTCCAGGCCCGGACGCGCTTGAGGGGCTCGGTGCCCTTGTTCTCGGCGGTGACGACCATCTCCAGCACCTCGCCCGCGGCAATCTTCGCGTCCGCGCCGGGGGACAGGGTGGCGGCCAGCTGCACGCTCTTGGGCGTGGGGCCGGCGCTCCAGTCGATGCCCAGGCCGGCGATGGCGGCGTTGATGCGCGCCTCCTCGTCCTTGCGCTTCTGGTCCACGAAGGCCTTGCCCTGCTGCAGCTGCTGCTTGCGGGTGGTGGCCGGGGCGCGCAGCACGTAGTCGCGCGCGAACTGGACCTCGAAGTCCTCCTTGATTTCGTCCTGGGACTCGGCGTCGAGCTGGTCGTCCAGGTCCTCGCCCTGGCCGGCCACGTCCACGTCCAGCATGGGGTCCTTCTCGCCGTGCTTCTTCTCACCCGCGGCCTTCTCGTTGGCGGCGACCTTCGGGTTCTTGGACTCCTCCTTCGCGGCGGCGGCCTGCTGCTGCTTCTCGTCCACCTTCAGGTACTTGAGGCTCTCCTGGGGCTTCTCGCGGTCCAGCACGTCCTCGCGCTTCTTGGCGACGGTGGTGGAGTCCGGGTTGCCGAAGTGCTGGTCCAGGTCCGCCTCGCCCATGGAGCGGCGGGGGGCGAAGACGTCCAGGCGCTCGTCGGTGACGCGCGTGGGGATGAGCTGGATGTCCGGGACGATGCCGACCTCCTGGATGGAGACGTCACCGGGCGTGAGGTACTTGGCGATGGTCAGCTTCAGCGCGCTGTCGTCGGGGAAGTCGTACAGCACCTGCACGCTGCCCTTGCCGAACGTCTGCCGGCCGATGATGACCGCGCGGTCCAGGTTCTTCAGCGCGCCGGCGACAATCTCGGAGGCGGAGGCGCTGCCGGCGTTGACCAGCACCGCGATGGGGTACGCGTCCTCGCCCTCGGTGGGACGCGCGCGCTTCTCCTCGCGCAGCTTGTCCGACAGGCCCACCGTCGCGACGATGGTGCCGCTGGAGAGGAAGGTGTCCGACACCTGGATGGCCTGCTCCAGCAGGCCGCCCGGGTTGCCGCGCATGTCCAGCACGAGGCCCTTGAAGCCGCCCTTGGCCGCCGCCTGCTTGCGCAGCTCGGACAGCGCGGACTCGAGGTCGCGGGTGGTGTTGCCCTGGAAGTTCTTCAGGCGCACGTAGCCGACGTTGCCGGCGAGCATCTTGTGCTGGACGCTCTCGATGGAGATCATCGCGCGGGCCAGCGTCATGGGGCGGGCCTTCTCCCAGCCGTCGCGCTCCACCGTAATCGTGATGCGGCTGTCCACCGCGCCGCGCAGCTTGGACACGGCCTCGTTGAGGTCCATGTTGACGGTGGACTCCTCGCCAATCTTCTTGATGCGGTCGTCCTTCTGGATGCCGGCGCGGTGCGCGGGCGTCTTGGGCAGCACCTTGACGACGGTGAGGTTGCCCTCGCGCATCTGGATGACGAAGCCCAGGCCGCCGAACTCACCCTTGGTGGACAGCTTCATCTCCCGGTAGAGCTCCGGGCGCAGCAGCACCGAGTGCGGGTCCAGCGTGGACAGCATGCCGTTGACGGCCGCGTACTCGATGTCGCGCGTCTCCTCGATGGGACGCATGTTCTTCGACAGGAAGTCGAACACGTCCTTCAGGGCGAAGGACATCTTCCAGAGCGAGTCGACGTGCGCGATGTCGAACTCGCGCTGCTTGCCGTTCACGTTGACGTTGAGCTTGCCCGTGTCCGCGCTGCCCTCGACGAGGACGTCGGGGACGCTCTTCTCCACGTACTCCAGCGCGGAGATCATCATCTCCTTGGGCTTCACGCGCTTGGGGTCGACGTAGTTCTCCTTCACGTAGAGGATGACCTTCGTCAGGACCCGGAGGCTGTTCAGGTCGTGAGGGTTCTTCTCGCCCTTGGCGGCAGGCAGGCTGCCGTCCCAGGAGCCTTGCCCGGCCTCGGCTGCGCCCATGGTGAGCGGCAAGGGAGCCCTGTCACTGCCCACCAGGGCCCAGGCGCCGAGGAGCACGGCAACGGCTGTGATGCGGCGGAGGAAACGCGGCATGTGATTCATCCAAGCTGGGGCGCCCTGCGGCGTCCCTGGGGTGATGCGAGAAATGCCCTGAAATTCCGAAGCTTTGTAACGCGAGAAACGAGCGCTGGGAGCGGCCGGGCAAGCCTAATCACGCCTGCCGGGTGCTTCAAGGCATCGCCTTGCTGCTGAGGATGCAGAACGTCCCTGGTGGGCATTGCGTTCCCGCCCCCCAGGGACGACACGCGGCGGGGGCGTTTATTTCAAGGCACCCGGTCCGGGGGCAGGAGGGGGAGCCAGCACCCCGGCCTGACGCAGGCCCCGGTAGAGGAGGGTGCCGGCGATGATGGCCAGGGGGAGGAAGAAGGTGTTGAGGATGGGAACCCAGAGCAGGACGTAGACGCCCGCGCCCAGGCCCAGGCAGAGGGCCCGGCGCTCCCGGAGCATGCGGCGCACCTCGGCGAAGGGGTAGAGGTGGCGCGTCATGGGGGCGGCCAGGAACTCGCCCGCCATCCAGGTCATCGTCCAGAGGCTGCCGAGCACCGTCCAGAGGATGCTGCCCACCACGGGTATCAGGTGGAGGGGCAGGAGGACGGCCAGTCCCACGAGGAGGAAGAAGAGGCGGGCCAGGGTGTGGGCCACGCCGGTGACGAGCCCGCGCAGCAGGCTGCCCAGGGAGAAGGGCGCGCCCTCGTCGCCCCCCACCACGGCCTCCGTCGTCTCGGACAAGGGGTCCTGCAGCGGGGCGAGCAGCAGCGGGGGCACCACGTTGGCGCCCACCACCCAGACGACGAGTGAGGAGAGGACCAGCACGGTGCCCCAGGCGGCGCGGCCGTACCAGGAGTCAGGCCGCGTCCACAGCGAGTCCAGCACGCCGGGGGCATGCCGTACGAGGAGCCAGGCCAGGCCCACCAGGGCCACGGCCGTGACGACGGCGCAGAGGGCGGACAGGAGGAAGAGGCGCTTGGAGCGGAAGACCAGGGAGAGGGCACGGCCGAGCAGCCCCAGTCCCTGGAAGAAGTCCGACAGGCGGGGCTGGGGGGCGATGGTGGGGACGGCGGAATGTGGGCTCATGGGGGCCTGTGCGCAAATCAGGGCGGGTCCAACGCCCCCCGTTATATAGGGCGCGCTCATGTCTCTCGATCTCAAGCGCGCGGCCTCCGAGGCCATCACTTCTGTCGACATGCTGGTGGCCGGCTTCCGGGCCGCTGAGAAGCCCCGGAGCGAGCACCGGCTCGGCCTGGAGCACGAGAAGCTCCTCTACCCCGCGGGTTCCGCGCGCCCCCTTCCCTATGAGGGAGAGGCCGGTGTGGGCGCCCTGCTGATGCGGCTGGCCCCGGCGGGCTACACGCCCTTCCGCGAGACGCCCGAGTCGCCCGTCATCGCCCTCCAGCGCGGCGAGGCCACCATCTCCCTGGAGCCCGGCGGCCAGCTGGAGCTGTCCGGCAGCCCCTTCCACACGGCCCGCGAGGCCCACGCGGAGAACCTGGCCCACCTCCAGGAGGTGAAGGCGGCCACGGACGCGCTGGGGCTGAAGGTCGTCTTCCTGGGCTACCGCCCCACCGTCACCACGGCGGACATGCCGTGGATGCCCAAGACGCGCTACCTCGTCATGCGGCGCACCCTGCCGGAGCGCGGCCGGCTGGCGCTGAACATGATGCTGATGACCGCCACCGGACAGGTGTCCCTGGACTGGGCGGACGAGGCGGACTGTGTCCGCAAGACGGTGGTGGTGGCGCGGCTGGCCCCGCTGATGAACGCGATGTACGCCAACAGCCCGCTCGTGGAGGGCAAGCCGTCCGGCTACCTGTCCTTCCGCAACCGCGTCTGGGACGAGGTGGACCCCACGCGCTGTGGCTACCTGCCGGCGTTCTTCGACGGCTCCTTCTCCTACCGGGCCTATGTGGACTGGGCCATCGACGCGCCGCTGCTCTTCCTGCGCCGCAACGGGCAGTACCTGCACCCCAAGCTCACCTTCAGGCAGCTGCTGAAGGAGGGCTTCGAGGGGCACCCGCCGGACCTGGCGGACTGGACGGACCACCTGTCCACGCTGTTCCCCGAGGTGCGGCTGAAGAAGGTCCTCGAGGTGCGCGGCGCGGACTGCGTCAACCCGGCGATGACGGGCGCGCTGGGGGCGCTGTGGCGCGGCATCCTCTACGACGCCACCGCGCTGGACGAGGCGGAGCGGCTGCTGCCGAAGCTCTCCTTCACCGAGCACCTGGCCTTCCACGACACCGCGCGCCGCGAGGGCCTTGGCGGGAAGCTGGGCTCCCAGGAGCTGCACCGGCTGGCGGCGGAGATGGTGGCCATCTCCCGGCGCGGCCTGCAGCGGCTGGATGCCGCGGACGCGCCGCTGCTGGAGCCGCTGGCGGAGGTGGCTGCCTCCGGGCGCTCGCCCGCGAAGGCGGTGCTCGAGGCATGGGAGAAGGACCCCCGCCCCGAGCAGGTGCTGGCGCGCTTCTCGCTCTGAGCGCGCCCGCGCGACTAGAAGCGGCCGCCCACCATGATGCTGGCGTTGAAGAGGCTGCCCTTCTCGTCGTTGTTGGTCACCGCGTCGTTGACGACCTCCTCGTCACCGACGATGCGGTAGGTGGCGCGCGCGCCGGCGAAGAGGTTGCCGAGCCGGTAGTCCACGCCCGCGGCCAGCGGGAGCTCCGAGACGAAGTCGCTGTCGTAGATGCCCTCGGCGTCGTCGGACGGGTTGAGGTAGCTCAAGCCCGCGCCCGCGCCCACGAAGGGCCGCCACTTCTCGTCGATGAGCGGGCCCACCTTGGCCAGCAGGCCCACGTTGTGGCGCCAGATGCCCTCGCCGTCGCCCACGCGGTTGTCGTCGATGGGCAGGCGCTGGCCCTCGTAGCCCGCCTCGATTCCGATGAAGGACCAGGGCTGCGCGCCGGCGTTGATGCCGAACAGCGGGCCCACGCCCGTCTGGTCTCCCAGGTCCCCCGTGAAGCCGCCCAGGCCCACGCGCACGTCGATACCCACCGGGGGCGTATCGCTGTAGTTCAGCGCCTCGCCCACCTTCTGGGCTTCAATCGCCAGGGCCGGCCCGGACAGGCACAGGGCCGCTGCCGCGATTCCTCCCACCGCTGAAAGTCGCATCGCCATTCCTCCCCAAAGTGTCGGTCACCGGAAAGGTGGGCATCCGGTGCCATGGCTACACAGAGACACCGTAGGGAAGGCGACAGCCTGGATGGTCGCAGGCGGGGCGGGCTGACGGTGCCGTGGGGGGAGCGGCCGGACGGGCGCTCAGCGGCGGCCGAAGAGCTTCTTCAGGCCGGACAGCAGGCCGCCAGGACGCGCCTCGGGCTCGCCCTCCAGCGGGGAGCGGCCGATGAGCGCGTCGCGGGCCGCGTCGTCCAGGGCCTCGTTGCCCAGGGACACCGGCTTGCGCCGGCCGCCGGGCAGCGTGGCCTCCAGCGACAGGGCTGCGTCCGCGGTGAGGGCGAAGTGCAGCTCCACCTCGCCCGCGCGCTCCACCGGGAGGTGGATGCGGCCGAGGTACTCGTTCTCCGCCGCCACCGCCGAGGGGCCCTGGAAGAGGGCGAGCTCCACCGGGCCGGGGGCGGCGACGGGCAGCACCAGCGTCTTGCTGGTGGGCAGGCGCGTGTCCCGCTCCAGCACGCGGCGCAGCGTGCCGCCGCGCTCGGCGACGCCGATGGGGGCGGAGAGCACCTCGGAGACGGAGGCCGCGGGCTTGCCGGCCTCGGCCAGCAGCAGGGCCTGACCGAGCAGCGCGGCGCCGAGTGCCACCGCGCCCTTCGCGTCCACGTCGTCGCGCACGGGCACACCCAGGCTCTCCTCGAGCCGGCGGCGCACCAGCGGCGTGCGGCCCTGGCCGCCCACGAGCAGCACCGCGTCCAGGCCCTGCGGGGAGAGGGCGTTGGACTCCAGCACCTCGCGGACGACCGTGGTGACGCGCTGGGCGAGGTCCGCGGTGAGCGCTTCCACGCGCTCGCGGGTGAGGGGCGGCACGGTGCCCGAGGACAGGGAGACCTCCGCCTGCTCGCGCTCGGAGAGGGCCACCTTCGCGGACTCGGCGGCGGTGCGCAGGGGGGCCCAGTCCAGCGGGCTCTCCGGCCGGGGCACGCCCTGGTCGGCGAGGTCGCTGGCGAGCGCCTCGGCGATGCGGGCGTCGAAGTCCATGCCGCCCACCGTCGCGTCGCCGCCGGTGGTGATGACCTCCAGGTCCTCGCCCGTCACCTGCACCACGCAGACCTCGAGCCCGCCGCCGCCCAGGTCCACCACGAGCACGCGCTTCCTGGCCAGCCCGCGGCCATGGCCGTAGGCGAGCGCCACGGCCGCCGGGGCGGTGAGGATGCGCTGCGCGTCGAGGCCGGCGAGGGTGGCGGCCTCGCGCAGGGCGGCGCGCTGGCGGTCGGTGAAGTGCGTGGGGGCGCAGATGACGGCGCGGGTGGCCTTGCGGCCGACGAAGGTGGCGGCGGCGTGCTTCAGCTCGCGCAGCAGCAGCGCGGTGAAGAGCGTGGGCGCGATGACGCGGCCGCCGAGCTCCACGGCGGCGTCTCCGCCCGGGTCCGCGACCACGGGGAAGGGAAGCTGCGAGGAGAGGGCGCGGATGCGGGGCGAGCGGGCGCGCAGGCCGAGCAGCCGCTTGAGGCCCGAGGCGGCGCGGCGCGGGGCGCGGTCGGCCTCCACCTGCGCGGCGGGACCGACGAGCAGCTCGCCGCTGAAGTCCACGGCGAGGAGGGCGGGCAGCTCCGTGCCGTCCGTGCCGGGGAGGGGGACGAGCCGCGCGGTGCCCTCGTGGAAGACGGCGACGCGCGCATGCGAGGTGCCCAGGTCGATGCCCAGCACCACCTCGGGAATCGCGGGCGAGGGCAGGGCCGTGTTGACGGGGACGTCGAGCAACGCGCGGCGGCGGTTGCGCACGGCCTCCGCGTCCTGCGCGGCGGAGGACGGGCCCTCGGGCTCGGTGGCGCTCGGCGTGGGCTCCGGCGGAACGGGTTGAGGTGCCGGGGTGGGCTCGGCCTGCGCCGTGGCCGTGGCGCTCGGGGTGGGCCCGGGCTGGGGCGGGACCGGGGCGGTTTCGCGCGTCGTGGCAGTCGCCGGCTCGGCACCGGCAGGTGCGACCGCTGTCTCCGGACGCTTTTCGCCAGGCGCCTCCCGCGAGGCGGGCTGATGCGACTGTTGCTCGTCCTCCTCCGTGAGGCTCGCGGTGATGTCGAAGTCCTCGTCCTCCGCCGGCTCCTCGGCAGTGCCAGTCACCGCTGGCTCCGCTTCGGAAGGCGCGGGCACGGTCGTGAACGGCCCGGATGCGTCGGCGGTACCCGCCGCGAGCTCGGACGGCTCGGCGGCAGTCCCGCTCGCTGCTGGCGCTTCGGCCATGCCCTCGAGCTCGGAGGGCGTGGGCTCGGTCTCGGAAGGCTGGGCAAGGCCCGCTGCTTCAGGAGCCGTGGGCTCGCTCGGGACGACGTCGGCAGGGGGCGAGCCACGCTCCTCCGCCGGCTCCGGAGCGCGAGCGGCCGGCGTCGTCACGCGGCGTGCGGTGGCGGGCGTCTTCACGGGCGCCACCGCTGGCGGAGGCTCCACCGCGCCGCTGCGCCGGGCCACGACGCGGTCGACGAGCGCCTTGCTCGCGGCGTCCAGCTTCACGAAGCGCACCGTCATGCCGGCGCGACCGCCGCCCGCGTCCACCTGCGCCTTCACCACCACGCCTTCACCGCGCAGCAGCCGCGTGCCGTCCGACAGCACGAACTCGAACGCCAGCCCCGTGCCCTCGGGCTTCAGCGCGCGCGTGGCCACGAACACGCCGCCGCGCGCCACGTTCGAGCCGTACTTGTCGATGAACTCGTCCTCCGTCGTGTACGGAAGGCGGATGCGCAGGGGGAGGAGCTTTGACGCGGTTCCGCTCATCGAAGGGGAATCCGCACATCTCCCCCGGACCCCTGCAGGACCAGGTGCAGGCCGTCTTCCCGCAGGGCGGCCGGGGGGAGCTCGAACAGGAGGACCACGTCACTGCGCTCCTCCGGCGCCCAGGTGCGCCGCAGAGGCCGCGTGCCCGCCACGACCTGCGCGTCCCGGGCCACCGGGTACTCCTGGCCCGCCGCGCCCACCACCTTCGCCCCATCCAGGTCCAGCGGCAGCGGCGCGGCGCCCACGTTCTGCGCCACCAGCTGCACGCGGAGGAACAGCTCCTCCGTCGTCAGGCTCACCTTCCCGGAGCCCTTCACGGAGTGGGACGAGTCCAGCCCGGTGAGCTTCACCGCCACGGTGTCCACGTGCACGGTGCTGTTGGACTCGGGCAGCGACAGCTTCCGCTCGGCGGACTCGCCCAGCCCGGCGGCCAGGCCCGCGAGGTTCGCGTTCGGGTCGCCGCGCGTGGACTCGGGGCCCTGGGTGGGACGGCCTCCCTGGTTCACCCGGTCCACCTCTTCACGGAGCTTCCGCAGCGTGCGGTCGTCTCCCCCTCCCAGGGCCGCGGGCGCGGACTCCTCCTTCGTGCAGCCCCCCCACAGGAGGGCCGCCGAGAGGACCGCCACCGACGCCAAGGAAGGAGAGGACCGGGGACTCACGCGGCGCCCACTCCCTTCACCAGCTCGTACAGCTTGTCGAGCGCGGCGGGCAGCTTCGCGGCGTCAGGGCCACCGGCCTGCGCCATGTCCGCCTTGCCACCGCCCTTGCCGCCGACTTCCTTGGCCATCTCCCGCACCAGCGCGCCCGCGTTGATGCCCTTGGCCACCGCGTCCTTGGTCGCCGCCACCAGGATGATGGCCCGGCCGTCCTTCTCGCCGCCGATGGCCACCACGCCCGAGCGGATGCGGTCCCTGAGCTGGTCCGCCATGCCGCGCAGCACGTTGTCGTCGCCCGAGTCCACCCGCGTGGCCAGCACCTTCATGCCATTCACATCGCGCGCCTGGTCCATCAGGTCCTTGCTGCTGGCCGTCTGGGCCTTGACCGCGACCTCCTCCACCTTGCGCTCCAGCTCCTTCACGCGCTTCTGGGTGGCCTCGACGCGCTTCGCCAGCTCCTTCGGGTTCGTCTTCAGCAGCTCGGCCGCGCGGCGCAGCTCGTGCTCCTGCTCGCGCACGTGCTGCAGCGCGCCGATGCCGGTGAGCGCGACGATGCGGCGCACGCCGGACGCGACGCCCGACTCGCTGGCAATCTTGAACAGGCCGATGTCGCCGCTGCGCCGCACGTGGGTGCCGCCGCACAGCTCGGTGGACTCCGGGTGCACCGTGACGACGCGCACCGTCTCGCCGTACTTCTCGCCGAACATCGCCACCGCGCCGGACTTCTTCGCCTCGTCCAGCTTCATGACGCGCGTCTCCGCCGACGCGTTGTCGCGAATCCAGCCGTTGACCAGGTCCTCCACCTGCTCGAGCTGCTCGGGCGTGGCCGGGGAGAAGTTCGAGAAGTCGAAGCGCAGGTAGTCCGGCGCCACGACGGAGCCCGCCTGCTTCACGTGCTCGCCCAGCACCAGCTTGAGCGCCTTGTGCAGCAGGTGCGTCGCGGAGTGGTTGGCGCGGATGGACTTGCGGCGCTCGACGTTGACGCCCGCCTGCACCATGTCGCCGACCTTGAAGCTGCCCTCGGTGATTTCCACCGTGTGCGCCACCAGGCCCGACACCGGCCGCTGCGCGTCCTTCACCTGCGCCACCGACTTGCCGCCATTGCCGACGATGCGCCCGGTGTCACCCACCTGGCCGCCGGACTCGCCGTAGAAGGGCGTGCGGTCCAGGATGAGCTCCACCGTGTCGCCCTGGGACGCCTGGGTGACTTCCACGCCTTCCTTCACGATGGCGCGGATGCTGCCCTCGCCCTCGTGGCCCTCGCCCTCGTAGCCGAGGAACTCGGTGGTCCCGAGCCGCTCCACCAGCTTCATGTAGACGTCGGCAATCGCCGTCTGCCCGCCGCCGCCCGTGCCGTCCTGGCCCGGGCCGTTCTCCATGATTTCCCAGAAGCGCTTCAGGTCGACGCCGTAGCCGCGCTCGCGGGCGATGATCTGCGTCAAGTCCCACGGGAAGCCGTAGGTGCCGTGAAGGAGGAAGAGGACCTCGCCGGACAGCTCCTTGCTGCCGGACTTCTGCAGCTTCGCCAGCTCCTCGTCGATGAGCTTCATGCCGCGGTTGAGCGTCCGGCGGAAGCCCGTCTCCTCGTGGCGGCAGACCTCGAGCACGAAGGTGCGGCTCTCGCGCAGCTCGGGGAAGGCGTCGCCCATCAGGTCGATGACGCGGTCGACGACCTTGAAGAAGAACAGGTCGTCCAGGCCCAGCAGGGTGCCGTGGCGGATGGCGCGGCGCATGATGCGGCGCAGGACGTAGCCGCGGCCCGCGTTGTCGGGCTGCACGCCGTCCGAGATGAGGAAGGCCGCCGCGCGGCTGTGGTCGGCGACGACGCGCATGGACGCGCCGCCCTCCTGCGAGTAGGGCTTGCCGCACAGCTCGCTGACGGTGGCGAGGATGTTCTGGAAGAGGTCCGTCTCGTAGTTGGAGCGCTTGCCCTGGACGACGGAGGCGATGCGCTCCAGGCCCGCGCCCGTGTCGATGGACGGCTTGGGCAGCGGAATCAGCGGCGCGTCCTTCTCCTTGCGCTCGAACTGCATGAACACGAGGTTCCAGATTTCGAGCCAGCGGTCACAGTCGCACGCGACGCCCTGGCACGGCTTGCCCTCGGCCTCCTCGACACAGGGGATGTCGGCGCCCTGGAAGTAGTGGATTTCGGAGCAGGGGCCGCACGGGCCGGTGTCGCCCATGGCCCAGAAGTTGTCCTTCAGGCCGAGCTTGTAGATGCGCTCACGGGGCACGCCCTGCTTCGCCCACAGCTCGAACGCCTCTTCGTCCCAGGGGATGCCGCCCTCGCCGTTGAACACGGTGACGGCGAGGCGCGAGACGTCCAGGCCGAGCGTCTTGGTGACGAACTCCCAGCCGTAGGCAATGGCCTCGGGCTTGAAGTAGTCGCCGAAGGAGAAGTTGCCGAGCATCTCGAAGAACGTG
This sequence comes from Pyxidicoccus xibeiensis, assembly GCF_024198175.1. Classification (NCBI taxonomy): domain Bacteria; kingdom Pseudomonadati; phylum Myxococcota; class Myxococcia; order Myxococcales; family Myxococcaceae; genus Pyxidicoccus; species Pyxidicoccus xibeiensis. Next base: position 34,198 of record NZ_JAJVKV010000011.1, on the reverse strand, counting down.
TGGTGGCGCGCGGTGTAGCCCACGTTGTCGAGGTCGTTGTGCTTGCCGCCCGCGCGCACGCACTTCTGCGAGGTGGTCGCGCGGGAGTAGTCGCGCTTCTCGCGGCCGGTGAAGACGTCCTTGAACTGGACCATGCCGGCGTTGGTGAACAGCAACGTCGGGTCGTTGGCGGGCACCAGCGAGGAGGAGGCGATACGGCGGTGACCACGCTCCTCGAAGAACTTGAGGAACGCCTCGCGAATCTGGGAGGCGGTGAGGACGGAAGGCATGGTGTGGGTATATGCCACAAGAGCAGGCCGCGCAGGAGTTCTTGGAGGGTGCATGGGGTAGGAGGACGGCCCACGGCGCCCCGGGCTGACCTTGCCTGGCGGCACGCCGGGGGAGGGGGCGGCCCGGGACGGCCGGCCGTGGGGGGGCCGGGCGGGGCGGTGTCAGGTGTGGGACGGTGGGGTATGGAGTCCCGGTCGGGTGAGAGGCACCAGGAGGGAGCCATGGGACGGGCCAGGACCACAGGCGGCCGGACGCGCGAGGGGGGAGAGGTGTCGACCCTGTTCGAGTGGCTTGATGAGGTGCGGCGCCGCCCGAGCATGTACTTCGCGACGTTGCGCGACCTGCAGATGCTGGTTGATGGCTACTCGACGGCCCTGTGGGTCCACTCGGTGGATGAAGGCTTCGCGCTGGACAGCCGCCACTTCGGCGCGTGGCTGCGCTTGCGGCGAGGTTGGTCCCTGTCGTGCGGCTGGGCCGCCGCGGTGACGAGCAACAGCCGGAGCGAGGCGGACGCTGCCCAGACGTTCTTCGCGCTGCTCGACGAGTTCCGCGAGCTGCGCCCCACGGTGCGTGCGCGGGTGCGAATGAAGAAGCATCACCAGGCCACGGGGAGACACGCGGTCATCGGCTTCGGCGGACGCCTGGAGGTGCCACGGGTCATCGAGGTCGTCCAGTACGCGCCCGAGCCGCTGTACTTCCTGCGCTTCCACCATGCGAAGCGTCGGGTGGACATGGACGTGCTCCATGACAACGGAGCCAACGCCACCTCCCTGCGCTTCGCGAAGCAGTGGGTGGAAGAGGAGTTCCAGGTTCGCGCGGACGAGTGGGAGCAGGTTCCGGCAAAGAAGCGCTAGAACGCACATGAACACGAGGGCTTCTTCAAAGTATCTCTCGACGGGAGATGCAGACAGCCGAGGAGCCCGAGCATGCAGGTCGTGCGCGTCGTTGTACTTGCGGCAGTCTTCGGGGCATGTGTCCCCATCGCGGAAGCGCCAGCGGGTGAGCAGGCATCACGAGCGGGGAAGATGCTGAAGGCGCGTCTGCTCATTCAGCTCGGTCGAGGGGCGGAGGCTGTCGCGGTCATCGAGGCCCTCGGGCCAGAGCGCGATCCCCTGGATGAAGCAGAGCGGCTCCTGGGGCTGGGCCTTGCGCAGAGTGCCGCTGCACGGCTCCAGGATGCGGAACGGACGCTCGACCGTGCGGCGACGGCAGGGGCCGACCGCGAGCTGATCGACAGCGCGAGGGCCTCGCTTCGCATCCAGGAGGGGAGATTCGCGGAGGCGGAGAAGCAGCTTCGGGACGTGCTCAGACGCGCGCCCCTGCTCTCCGGTGCGCTCTACAACCTGGCGGTGGTGCGGCTCCAGCAAGATGACGTTGCCGAGGCCGCGGCCCTCGTGCGGCAGGCCTGGCATGCGGGGCTGCAGGACCCCCACGCGCTCAAGACCGACCCCGACCTGCTGAAGTTGCGGGAAACGCAGGGACTCATCGACGACCTCCTGGCCGCCCCCACTCCGAATTGCGGCGCCTGGTGAGACCTCGATTCGAGTTCACCGCCCTCCCGACACCTTGCGCTTGAGCTCGCGCATGGGAATCCCCGCCACCACAGCCCCGGGAGCGACGTCCGACGTCACCACCGCGTTCGCTCCAATCACCGCCCCATCCCCCACCGTCACGGGGCCCACAATCTTCGCGCCCGAGGCGACGTAGACGTTGCGGCCGATGCGCGGGGCCCCGGCCACTCCGGGCTTCGGCTCCACCGTCACGTTCTGCGACAGGAAGCTGCCCTCTCCCACCTCCACGCCGGGCGCCACCACCACGCCCAGCCCGCCGTAGCCCAGCTCCACGCTCGCGTGGAGGCGCGCGTCCTGGTCCACGTGGCACTGGTGCATGCGCGTACCCACCGCCGCCACCAGCTCCGGCAGCAGCGGCACCCGCCACGTCTTCAGCCGCTTCGCGGCCCAGTAGAACGTCAGCGCCGTCGGACCCATTTGCCCACCATGCGCCGGGCCACGGGGGCCCAGCGGAATTTTGCCCGGTACATTGCCCGGCCCCTCAGCGTGTCACGGTAGATGAACAGCCAGTGGTGCGGTCGCACCGCATCTGTCCACTCCCGCTTGAAGGGCGCGTCATCCCCCAGCAGGTCCAGCTCCGTCAGCCCCCGGCCGATGCAGTCCTGGATGAGCCCCTCCGTCAGCAGCTGCCCCGGGCTCACCTCGGCGAACGCCTCGTCGTAGCCCGGCTTCAGTGCCAGGTACCGGCCGCCGTACTCCAGCCCGTACTGGAACGCGATGGCCTGCCTGTCCAGCCGCAGCGAGTACAGCCCCAGCCACCCGGCCTTCGCCGCCACGCGCGCCAGGTCCGAGTAGAAGGCCAGCCGCCGCTCGCTTTGCGCAATCGCCGTCCCGCGCTGCGCCTTCCAGCCGCTGCGCTCCAGCGCGAAGCCCTCCTCCAGCCGCTCCGCCAGCCGCTCTCCCCCCGTCACCCGCTCCAGCGTCACCTTCCCGCGCTCCTCCAGCCGGCGCCGACGCCTCCTCAGGGGCTTCGCGTTCCGTCCCCGCTCTTCCTGCCACGCCTCCACCGTCTCCGGCAGTGCCAGGTACGGTGAGCGAGCGCTCTCCCACGTCCCACAGGGCAGCCCCAGCTTCTGCGCCACCGCCAGCAGGGTCCACGCGGAGCCGCCGTCGGGCACGTCCGCCAGCCGCAGCACGTCCCAGCTCGGGTCCTTCAGCAAGTGCGTCAGGAAGGCCTTCCCCGCGCGGCGCGGGTCCTCCGCCAGCAGGTCGAAGCGGCACGAGTGCTTGTTCGTCAGCGACAGCAGCTGGCGCACCGGCATCCCGTACTGCCGCCCCCGCGTCGCGCGCAGCGCCAGGGCCGCCACCAGCCGGCCGTCGACGTCACGTCCCGTCAGGATGCGCAGCCGCCCCTCGGGCGCGAAGTGCCGCAGCCAGCAGCGCAGGAACTCGTGCCGGTAGAAGACCTGGTCGTCCGTGCTCGCCACCAGCCCGTTCCACTCCGGCGCCAGCGCGTCGAAGCCCGCGAGGTCCCTCACCTCGCTGACGAGGATGGAGCGCTGGCGCGCGTAGAACATCGCCCGCTTCCGGCGGGCCCGTGCGGCGGTCTCCTTGTGACCCGGCGCTCCGACCTCGAGGCGCGGGCCCTGAGGCTCGCTCGCGATGCCGGGAGCATCCAGGGTGGATTGCTCCTCCATGAAGTCGTCTCCTCCGGTTGCCGTGGCTGTCCCTGGTTCAGCTCGCCGGGTCTCCCGCGTCGTCCACCGGAGTGCGCGTCACCGGAGCCTCCTTGGCCGCCTGCTCCCGCTCCTCCCTGGGCTTCGCGTGCGTTCCTTCCAATGTCGTCCGCGGTGCGACGAGCACCGGGTTGCCCACCCCCGGAGCGGGCCGGGGAACCGGCACCGCCACGTTGTCGCGCTTCGCCTCCAGCGCCTCGTCGAACACCTCGCGCAGCGGCGGCGGCGCCACCGGCTCCTGGGCCAGCGGCCGCGGCTCCACCGGCAGCGCGGGCGCCTCCGGCTTGCGCACCCCCAGGCCCGACAGCAGCCAGCCGCCCTTCTGCCGCTCGTACAGCTTGCGCGTCTCCAGCGCCGCGCGCGCATGCGACACGCGGCCGCTCACCAGGTCCGCCAGCAGCAGCTCGCTCAGCCGCCGCCGCTTCACGCTGTCCAGGTAGTCGAACACCTTCTCCACCTTGCGCGTGACGGACTGCATGAGCGTGTCCGAGCCCGTGTGCCGCAGCGCCGCGAGCCTCGCCTCGTGCGTGGCCCGTGCCCGCTCCGCCAGGCGGCGCATCCGCTCGGATTCCTCCGGAGTCTGGGCACTCACCGCCAGCCGCGGTAGCGCCACCCGCGCCAGCCCCGAGTCCACCAGCCCGGCGTCCTCGAACGCCTCCAGCGACTCCAGCGCGCGGCGGCGCGACTCGGCGGAGCCCTTGCGCAGCGCCTCCAGCGCCGAGCCCACCCTGTCCAACGCCAGCCACCGGTACACCCAGTCCAGGCCCGTGCCCTTGATGTTCTGCGCGCCCATGATGCTGACGTCCAGCCCCGGCGGCACCGAGCGCGCGCACGCGTCGATGATCTGATCGCCCGTGGCCGCCGCGTCGCTCACCGGCACCAGCTGCTCCAGGTACAGCTCGCGGTACGCCGCGCGGAACTTCCGGTGGAACGCCTCCACCGCCTCCGCGCTCCCTTCCTCACCGGGGCGGGGCAGGGCGCGCCGCAGCCGCGCGTGCACCACCAGCCGCGCCAGCAGGTACAGCGCGTGCCCGCGCACGTCCTCCGCCGTCGCCGGAGACAGCACCTCGGGCAGCGCGGCGTCCTCGCGCACCGGGGCCTCGCGCAGCGCATGAATCACCAGCGAGCCCACCTCCTGCTCCAGGGCCTCGCGCACCCGCGCCACGCCCAGCTCGTCCCCCGGCGACTCGAGCGCCGAGTGCACCGCTGCGACCAGCTCCGGCGTGCGCGACGCGGTGAGGCCCGCGCCCCGCGCGTAGAGCTGCAGCCGCTCCAGGAAGGACTCCGCCGAGGGGCGGGGAATCTTCAGCCGCGCCAGCTCGCGCGTCAGGCGCACCTCGGGCCGGTGGGCATCCGCGCCGGGCACCAGGTCCTCGGTCGACACCACCTCGGTGCGCTGGAGGAGGCGCTCCAGCGCGTCACGCACGTACTTCTGCAGGCCCTCCAGGTTGGTGCCGATGAGCACATGCCGGTCCGCCGGCGCGTCCTCCACCAGGATGCGCGCGAAGACCTCCGAGCGCGCCACGCGGTCCCACCGGTTGTTCACCACGGTGATGACGGCGCGCTCCGGCTGCGTCTCCGGCTCCACCGTGTCCAGCCCGATGCGCCGCCAGTTGTTGAGGAAGCCCGTGCGCTCGTTCGCCGAGTGGCCGTTGATGAAGGTCAGCTTCCGCCCCCGCACCTTCGCGCTCGGGAAGACCTTCAGCACGCCAATCTCCGGCTGCACGTGCTCGGCCATCAGCGCCAGCGCGTGCGCGCGGGGGATGCCGAGCTGCTCGCCCAGCGTGGCCACCAACGCCATGTTGCGCGGGTGCTCGCGGTAGGGGAACAGCGAGAGCAGCTCCTCCGGAATCAGCTCCGCCTCCCACCACGCGCTGTGGTGCAGCGCCGTGCCGCCGTCCTTCGCCACCCGCTGGAACAGGGGCAGGAAGTGGTCCTCCGTCGTGACGACGTTGCCGCCCCTGGGCATGAACTTCGTGATGACGGACGCCACGTCCATGCCCGCCGGGCCCTGGATGTCCTCGTGGTCCGGGTACGCGTTGGTCAGCGTCGCGTAGTCGTCCTTCATCCAGTCGTTCTGCAGCAGCTCCACGAAGTTGGGCTGCAGCGCCATGCACTCCCAGAGGAAGACCTCCGTACCCAGGCGCGCGCCCAGCTCCACCATGTCCTTCTGCTCCCAGATGGTGGCCTTGTCGTACGGACGGAAGATGAAGAACTCCGTCGGCGTCCCGCCCGGCGCGGAGTGCACGAACATCGCCTCCGAGCCCGTCGTCTTCGCGAACACGTCGAAGCCCAGGCCGGTGAAGAGCGCCGCCTTCAGGCGCTCGGTGCCGGACTTGCCGCGCGTGCCCCAGCCGCCGATGCTCAGCGGCACCTGCGAGCGGGCCTTGCGCACCCGCTGGCGCTTCACGTACGTCTCGCCCAGGAAGAGCGTGAACAGCGCCGCCGTGAAGATGCCGAGCGCCGCGACACCGTTGCCGCCGGTGCCCAGGAAGTAGTCTTCGTTCTCCAGGATGCGCTCGGTGAGCACCGCCAGCCAGCCGCTCTCCAGCCCCACCAGCGCCGCCGAGTGCAGCCGCGGGCCCTGGCGCTCGTCCGGGTCTCCGAAGAGGGTGGAGAGCGGGCCGGGCACCGGCGCCTGCGACTCGTACGGCGAGAAGTGCACCAGGACGCCCAGGTCCTTCTCCACGTGCTCCACGAAGCGGCGCCGCTCGCGTGGTTCCTCGCCCCCGAGCGCGTTGAGGCGCAGCGCCGCCAGCTTGCGGTAGTCGCGCGTCACCTTGAGCCGGTTGCGCAGCCGCCGCGCCAGCGAGGGCGGAGGCACCAGCACCGTGGTGCCGTGGCTGCTGAACAGGTGCACCTTGCCACCCGCGCGCAGCGGCAGGTCCAGGAGGTCATCCACGGTGGGCAGGTGCCGGCCCCAGCCGCCCTGGCTGGCCACGTGGACGCGCTCGCCGGGGACCACCGTCTCCGTGATTTCGTCCAGGTGGCCCGGGTGCGCGCGCAGCGTGCCCGGCATCACCCGGCCCGTGGTGTGCTGGAAGGCCTGGCGCTTGTTGGGCGCGGGCGTGCGCAACTCGTGGAGGATGCGCCACAGCCGGCGCTTCTGCCGGTCTCCCTGCCACAGCGTCAGCGTGCGCTCCGAGCGCTCCGCGTACAGGCCGTACCCGTCCCGCGACAGGTCCGCGAGGATGGCGCCCAGCCACGCCGGCTCCTCCGGCAGCGGCGGCAGACCCTCCGGCAGCGGCGCCAGCGACACCTTCGTCCTGCCACCCGGGCGCAGCTTCTCCACGCGCCGGGCGAGGTACTGCGTCCACGCGAGGCGCGCGGGGTCGGCCGTCCGGCGGAGCACCTGCTCCGCGTTGGCCGCGGCCTCCAGCACCACGCCCTCCGTGCCGGGACGCGCGCGCAGGGTGGCGACGGCCTCCGTGAGCCGCGCATGGGCATCACCCAGGCCCGCGTGGCCGAGCGCTTCCGCCAGGGCCGCGGACTGCTCGCAGGCCACGCGCAGGACGAGCGCGTGGGTTTCCATGCTCAGGACGTCCACCAGCAGCGCGAGCGTGGACTCGCGCACCGAGGCCTCCTGGCGCGTGGCCTCCACGGCGGCGAGCACCGCGGCCGTGCGCACGCGCGGCGTCTGCGTGCCTCCGTCCAGGCCCGCAAGGCGCCGCAGCAACGGCTGCCCGTCGGTCCGCGACGCCACCAGGCCGCACAGGCCCATGCGGACGAACTCGCTCGGGTCGTTCGCGGCCACCTCCGCCAGCAGGGCGGTGCGGTGCTCGGCCGGGAGGACCGGCGCGGCCAGCTCCAGCACCTGTCTCCGGAAGAGGAAGTCCTTCGCGGACGGGTAGGGGCCTCGCAGCCGCTGGCGCAGCTGCGCGAGCCCCGCGAGCAGGTCCGTCATCAGCAGCGCCCTCAGGGCCTCCGCCTGGAAGAAGGGGCTCGCGTCCTCCTGGCCCACCAGGCCCGAGAGGATGGCGCTGGCCTCGGTCAGCGCCGCCGCCGACGCGGGCTCCTGCCGCACCAGCTCGTAGAAGCACTCCAGCGCGGCCTGCCGGTTCTGCGCCCTCGGCGCTCCGGCCGCACGGCCCAGCAGCTCGCCGGCCAGCGCGGCCAGCGCCGTGGCGTGGGTGGTGCGCGTCTCGTCGTCGAGTCGCCGCAGCACACCCGCGAGGCACCGCAGCGCCGTCTCCTCCTCGACGAGGAGCTGGTGCCGCTTGCGCTCCAGCCGCTCGCGCAGCGCGTCCAGGCCCATCCACCTGTCCAACGCGCGGATGTCCTCGCGGCGCTCCTTCCGGTCCTTCACCGTCTCCTTGAGGTGGGCGACGAGCACCGCCCGCCGGGCCTCCTCGCCCTCGGCCTCGTGGTAGCGGCGGGTGAGGGCGGCGGCCTCTGCGTCCACCACCGCCACCTCCGCCACCAGGGACTGCACCGCTTCGCGCAGCCAGAGCGCGAGCCCGTCGCCGCCCCCATGGGGGCGTGGGCAGGACTCCAGCAACCGGCGAGCCAGCGTGGCGACGACGGCATGGCGCACGCGCCGGTGAAGGGGTGGGAGCGCCTCGAGCAGCAGGTCTTCCAGCGGATCAGACGACGGTCGCATGTGGTGCGGAGAGCTATGCACTGCCCCGGCGGGCTGCCGCCGGGGAGCCGCTTCGCGTTGGGACGGAGACACTTCAGTCGATGGAACGTCCTGCATCGAGCAGCTCCTCGAACTCCTCCTCAGGAGGAGTGATGTCCCTCAGGCCGCGACCGCCCATCCAGTCCCACCGCGCCCCCAGGGAGAAGACGTTCTGCAGGCCGAAGGGGCCGGACACCAACGCCCGGTCCTCGGCGAAGAGCATCAGCCGGCTGCCGCTGCCCGCCCACACGTTCCAGTCCAGCCGCCCCGCCACCCGGTGGCGCAGGTACGCCTGGGAGCGGTGCTCGTCCTGGAAGCGGTAGGACAGCTCGTAGCCCAGCTCCGCCCGCGTGCCGCGCAGCGGACCGCCGAGCAGCGCCGCCCAGCGCAGCTGCCCGCCCGCGTGGTCCAGCGAGCCCAGGTCCGCGTTGGTGGTGGCGGACGTGCCCACCGTGCCCACGTGGTCCTGGAAGGGCTGCCAGCGCAGCGCGAGCTTCGGCGTCAGACGGCGCGGGTGGTTCTCCCCGTACCGCCAGTAGACGCCCTGGTCATACCGGTCCGCGTCCACCGCCGAGCCGCCGTGCGACGTCTCCAGGGCGAGGCCCAGGCCCGGAATCAGGCCGAGGTCCGGGCCCAGCCGCACCCAGCGGTCCACGTTCGCCCGGCCCCGCGCGCTCCAGCGCAGCACGGAGTCCACCGACTGGGTGAACAGCGAGCCCTGCACGTTGAGCCGCAACTCCAGCGGCAGCTGCGTCAGGTACAGCCCGGTGGTGGCGCCGAACACCGTGGGCTGGCCGTTCGGGTAGCGCGCCTCGGGCACGAAGCGCAGCCACGCGCGGTCCTCCACCAGCTCGCGGCGCAGGCCCAGGCGCACCTCCATGCCCGAGCGCAGCGGCCGCTCCACCAGCTCACCCTCGTCGACCTCCTCGCGCCGGTAGGCCAGCTCCGCGGAGAGCATGCCCAGGCCCCGAGGCGACTGTGCCGGCGCCACGCCTTCCGGCAGCAGCGACAGGCGCGGCGGCAGCGCGGGCCACGGCAGGGGCTCCAGCCCCGTGGAGCCCTGCTCCCACCAGCGCGCCGGCGCCGCATCCGGCGGCTCCACCACGCCCAGCTCGACTCGCACCAGCGCCTCGCCCTCGGGCGACTCCAGGCGCACCTGGTGGGGGCCCTTGCCGGGCAGCAGCAGCCACGTCTCGCCCGCGCGGCCCACCGGGCCGGTGACGCCTCGCACCGTCGGGTCCGCGTCCTCGGGCAGGCCCAGGCGCACCGGCGGCCCGTCCGCCGCGCCCGCGCCTCCGGTACCCTCGCCGGAGGGCACCACGCTGCTCGACAGCAGCACGTGCCGCCCGGCCCGCGGAGCCAGGGCACGCGCCTGGATGCGCAGCGCACTCGGCCCCAGCACCGTCATCACCACCGGCGTGCCGGGCTTGCTGCGCAGCAGCGACAGCGGCTGCTGCGCGGACAGCGGCGAGGCATCTCTGGAGGCGGCGACGGACGGGTCCACGAAGCGCACCAGCCCCAGGGCCGGAGTGTCCGTCTTCGCGTGCAGCACCTCCACCTGGTGCCGCCCCTTCACGTCCATGACGACGGTCAGCAGCGCCGTCTTCCCGTCCTCCACCTGCTCTTCCACCACGGTGCGGCCGTCCACGCGCAGCGCGAAGGTGCACGGCGGACGCGGGCCTTCCGCGCCCACGCGAGGAGTGGAGCCACACAGCACCTGGGCTCCCACCGGACGCGCCTCGCGCACGTCCATGCTCAGCACGCGGGCCCGGCCCGAAGGCAGCAGCCGGCCCTGCTCCAGCGGCCACGGCGGGGCGAGCAGCGCCTTGCGCACCGTGTCCGCGCCCGCTTCCTCCGGGTCTCCGTCCGCCATGGCGTCCACGAGGCCGGCGGCCTGCTCCGCGTCGCGCAGTCGCTCCCAGCGCGTCCAGCGGCCCGTCACCGAGCGCATGCGGCGCACCCGCGGATGGTCCGCCCAGCCCTCGAGCTGCGCGGCCAGCGCGGCGCCCAGCGGGGCTCCACCCTCACGCCACGCGCGCGGGGACGACTCCAGCCGCTCCAGCAGGCCCAGCGCCTCCAGGCCCACCTGGGGCAGGCCCGTCTCGCGGTACAGCGCCACCAGCGCGAGCGCCGCCGCCTCGTCCTGGCCGGAGGCCGCCAGCCAGCGCGCGCGCAGGTAGCGCCGCGCCACGGTGGCGGAGCCCTCGGAGCTCAGGCCCTCCAGCGCGAGCGACGCGCCGTCCTCACGGGCCTTCGCCACCCGCGCCATCAAGTCCGCCTCGCTCGCGCCCGGCAGCACGGAGAAGGCGGGAGACACCAGCGTGGGCGCGGTGATGGCCTGGTGGAAGCGCAGCCCGTCCCGCGCGCCGTCCTGGAGCTGGCCCAGCAGCGCGAGCAGGCGCCGCGACTGCTCCGGCGACAGGCGCTGCTGGTCCTTCAGCAGGGGCACCAGGTCCGCGCGGGCGAAGCCGTCCTCCTGGAGCGACAGCAGCAGCTCCGCGCGGGTCAGCCGGGGCTCCGGGTCCTCCGGGGCGTCACGGAGCTGCCGCGACAGCGCCAGCAGCGTCTCCATCGCCGAGGCGCCCGCGGCGGCCACGGCAGGCGCCACTTCATCCGACAGGCCCGGTGCACCGCGGCGCACCGACAGCGACGCGACGAGCGGCGCGGCCTTGCCCTCCACCTCGAACCACACCTCGCGCGCCAGCGGCGGCAGCACCACCACCGCGGACACGGGCGCGCCCGAGGTGCCCTCCGCGCCTTCCAGCGCGTGGTGCCCCGCGCCGGACGGGCCCGGCATCAGCACCAGTCGCTTCGGCTGGCCCACGTCCGTGTGCATGCGGAGCGACACGGGCCCGGTGACGGCGCCTGGCAGCCGGAGCTGCACGCGCACGGGCGTGGGAAGCTTCGCGTCCGGGACGCGGAAGCGCACCGCCTTCTTGTCCAGGTGCACCGGCCACTGCGTGCGGACGTAGCCCACCTCCGTCACCTCGGCCGACATGGCCGTCGGACGCAGCGACAGGAAGGCGCGCGCGCCCGCTCCACCTTCGAGGCGCACGGTGTGCTCACCCGGAGGCAGGGCAATCTCCACCGGCTCCACCGCGGACAGCGGCAGCAGCGGGAACGCCTGCTCGCCCACGCGCAGCACCAGCGGCGTTCCCGCGCGGGGCGGGGCGAGCACGTAGGCGCGCAGCAGCGTCGGCGCCTCGGCCGGGCCGGCGGCGCGCACGCGGGCGGTGGCCCCCTGCGACAGCGGCCAGAGGGCGCTGTCCGTGGGCGTCCCTTCCTCTGCGTCCAGGCGCTGCACGTCCAGCCAGCGCGTGGGCACCAGGGCCGAGGCGTCATCGTCCGGCGCGGGCACTACGCGGGACCAGCGGCTCGCGCGCCACCACGCGGAGCGGTAGCGGCGGCGGACCTCGTCGGAGAGCGGCTCGGTGCGCCACGCCAGCTCCAGCGCGGCGAGCTCGCGGCTGCGCAGCGGGTCTCCCAGGGGGAGGCGCGCCACCAGCCCGGCGGCCTCGGCGGCGAGCCAGCCCTGCTCCGGGAAGGAGGGCGCCGTGCCCAGCAGCGCGTGCGCCGTGTCCGGCTTCCCGGAGTCGAGCAGCAGCCGGGCCGTGCGCAGCCGCAGGTGCCACGCCAGCGGTGAGGCGCCCGCGTTGCCCTTCAGCGCGCGGAGCAGCTCCGAGGCCCGCGGCGCCTGCTTCGCGTCCAGTGCGGCCAGGACACGGAGGAGGGGAGGAAGGTCGGCCGATGCCTGCGGGGGCGCGCGCATGGCGTCGCCAGAAGGCGCCTGCTGCACCCGAGCGGAGCTGTCGGCGACCTGCTGATGCGCGAGCGCGGTACTGCTGGAGACCGGCTGACGTGCGAGCGCGGCGTTGCCGGAAGAGGCCAGAGTCGGTGCAGGTGCGGTGTCACCGGCGGCCACCACCGGTGCACGCGCGGCGTCACCAGAGGCGAGTTCCGGAGCAAACGAGGCGTCACCGGAGACCAGCTCCGGCGCGAGCGCGGCGAGCTGCCGGCGCAGCAGCGCGGCCCTGGGCGAGCCATCCGCCTTCACCGCGTCCCACGCCTTGCGGGCGAGGTCGTGCCAGTGCGCCGAGTCCGTCAGCGCCTCGCCCAGCTTCGGCCGCCGCGACGCCACCCGGGCGCGGAGCAGCACCGGGCTGCCCGCCCAGTGCACGCGGTAGGCGTGCTTGCCCGGGCGCAGTGCCACGCGCACCTCTTCCTCGACACCCACGCGCTCACCCGACGGAAGCACGCGCGGCCGGCGGTCGCCGGGCATCGCCACGTCCGAGGCCTCGCCCACCCACGCGGGCTCCAGCGACAGGTCCGCACGGGCCACCGTCTCACCCGCGCTGCGCACCTCGAGTGCCGCGGGCGCTGCATCCGTGCCCTTCAGCAGCGGCCGTGCCTCCAGGGACAGCACGCCGGGGCCTTCCAGCTCCACGGCCCAGCTGCCCGTGCCCTCCGCCAGTCGCACCCAGGGCGTGTCCATGCCCTCCAGCGTCACCGTGTCACCCGGCGGCTGGGGACGCGAGACGCGCAGGGCCGCGCCCCGCAGGGGCGACACCTGGGCCCACTCGCGCAGCACGGCGGCCTTGCGCCAGTCGCGCAGGGCCGTGCGCAGCGGCGAGCCCTCCGGCACGCCTTCGGCCAGCAGCGCCTCCAGCTCGGCGTCCACGTCCAGCCGCGTGCGCAGCGAGGCATGGAAGGGCAGCGGCGGGCGCGGGCCCTGGCCGTCCACCCAGCGCAGCAGCGCCTGGCGCATGGCCTCGTCGGTGTGCGCCGTCTCGTAGGGCTGGGGGCGCTCCACCCAGATGCGGCCCGGCTTCGTCGCCGTTACCAGCCAGACGCTGCCCGGGCCCATGGGCTCGGCCAGGTACCAGCGGCCCGGCTTCTCCGGAACGCCTTCCTCCTCCAGGCGCAGGTGCGGTCCGTCCTCGCCCGCCGTGGGCACGCGCACGAAGCGCAGCGCGCCCGGCGTGCCCGTGACGCGCGCCACGTCCAGCGGCCCCAGCCACAGCGCCGCGGCGCGCTCGGGGCCCACCTCCACGGCGCCCGTCACCTGGGGCACGCCGTCAGGCACGTACGGCGCGGCGGCGCGCACGTCGGCGGGGGGAACCGGAGCGCGCACGGGGCGCGGCTCCCAGCTCAGTCCCTCCACCGAGTGCAACGGCTCCGGCGGTGCGGCGGCCATCACTGCCAGGGGCAGCATGACGAGCACGCCAGCAAGCGAGACGAGTCGGGTGCGGCATCGAAGGGCAACCATCGGTGCTCAGTCCTCCAAGGGTGCGAACAGCACATGGCCCACGCGCGCCAGTCGTTCCCCGGAGGAGAGGGACTTGCGCGCCCTGGCCGACAACTCGAGATGGAGGAAGCGCGCGCATTCGTACGTCCGCAGCAGCCGTCCCTGGGCGTTCTGCGTCCCGCCCAGCACCTGTGCCCCTTCCGGGAACAGGCGCACCCCCTCACCCCACACCTTCACCAGCTGCTTCGAGACCTGCCGCGCCCACGTCGTGGGCTCGCGAGTGCCGGCGCTCACCACCGCCACCAGGTCCTTGTCCCGCAGTCCGGCCTCCGCCTTCGCGGTGCCAAAGCCGTGCAGCTGCACCACGCGCGGCGCGGCCAGCGTGCGGGCCACCAGGTCCGTCACCTCCTGGAAGAGGTGCTCCGGGTTGTGCGCCACGTCCGCCGGGTGCTCCGGGTCCTCGGGCGTCTCGCCCGGGTTGCCGTGGTAGCGGTGCGCGGTGGCCGTCATGAAGAGCCGCGGCTTGCGGTCCTCCGGCGCGCAGGCGAAGAGCCCCACGCCGATGTCCTCGGTGCCCCGGTCGAACCAGGGGTGCGGCACCTGCACCACGTCATCCGTGGCCGGCCCGGTGCGCACCACGTAGGCGCCCGCGCCCCGGAGCCGCTCGGCCTCCTCGCGCAGCACCCAGAACGTGTCCTGCCTGCCCTCCCACACCTCCAGCCGGAAGCCCACCGAGGCGGCCGTCGCCTTCAGCGCCTCGGGCGGCTTGCTTCGCTTGGGCGCCGCGTCCAGCAGCGCGGGGAGCAGCTTCGAGAAGGCCGCGCGCTCGCGCAGCGTGGTGGGGTGGAACTTCACGTCCGCCACCTTCGGCCACAGCCCGGCGAAGCGCGCATCGGGGACGCACTCCTTCGCGCCCCGGGTGGGCCGAGGTTGTTCCACGGGCTTGGAGGGAGGCTCGGAGGCCATGGCGATGGACGAGGACGCCGCCAGGACGCCCGCCGCGAGCCAGGGCGCGGCCCCGCGCGGCAGGCACCGGCTCACAGCGTGTCCTCCAGCTCCCAGCCCGAGCGGTTCCACTCGCGCGTGGTCCCGTCACCGTCCTGGTGGCCGAACATGAAGAAGCGCACCCACAGCGGCGAGTCGCCCATGCCCTGCGGCACCACGCGCACGTGGTGCAGGCCGGGCGCCAGGTCCTCACCCAGCGTCACCGACACCGTGCGCGCGTACCACCGCGCCTGGGGCCGGCCCGCCGGCGTGGCCGGAGTGCGCGTGGAGGACGGCAGCGGCAGCACGCGCGAGGCGCGGGTGATGCGGGGCAGCAGCACGCCGCTGCGCCGGTTCGGCTGGCCGTTGTCGAGCGTCACCGACACGCGCTGCTGCGCGGAGCTCTCGGCCTCTCGCGCATATATAATGATGTTGACGGTGACGGCCCCCGCGCCCGGCTTGCGCACCGGCACGCTCAGGCCCTCGCTCCCCATCCGGTACACGGTGCGCGAGCGCAGCCCGCTGCCCGCCACCGGAGGCCGGTTGAGGGTGGCCGTCAGCCCCGCCGCGTCGGTGCGCAGCAGCACCTCGTGCTCCCCCGGCGGCAGCGGCGGCAGCAGCTCGCGCGAGCGGGTGGAGCGCAGCGTCCAGCGGTGGACGGGCTCTCCGTCGAGGACGACCTCCACCTCCGAGCCCAGGCCCTCCGTGCCCTCCAGCGACAGGCGCAGCTCCGGCCGCGTCGGCGAGCGCGCGTCGAACCGCGCGCGCACCGGCTGGCCCGGCGTCAGCAGCGTGGCCAGCGGGCGGGCCGCGTCGGCGGCGCCCTGCACCGGCTCCAGCACCTCCAGCGTGTCCGGGCTGCCCGACGGCTTGAGCACCACCGTGTCACCCGAGGGCGTGGACGACACCGTCTCCAGCCCCTCCGGCTCCAGGCGCACCTGGCTCATCAGCTCCAGCCGCGCGCCGCGCCGGGTCAGCTCCGTCACGTTGGCGGGGCGCATCGGGTGCCAGCTCCGGCGCTCCAGCGGTGCGTTGCGCCAGCGCACCCCCTGCAGCCCGTCCGTGAGGTAGGGCTCCATCCCCGCCACTCCGCCCGCCGTGGGCAGGAAGGTGGAGAGGAACACCGCCGTGGGACGCGCGGCCTGCACGCGCACCCTGCGCGCCCCGGCGGGCAGGAACACCCGCGCGCTGGTGGGGACGGACACCGGAGTCGGCCGGTCCGTCACCTCGCCCGTGCCCGCGTCGGCCGCCGACGCCTGCGCCTGCGCGCATGGCAGGCGCTGGCCCGGGAGCAGCGGCAGGTCGGCGCTCTCGAAGGCCGCCGGCTGCGTCGTCACCTCCATGCGCGTCTGGCCCAGCACCTTGCCGCGCGCGTCCAGCACGGTGAAGAGCACGTCCGAGGGCTTCTCGTCGTCCGCGCCGGTGACGCCGAGCCGCCGCGCGTCCAGCCGCAGCAGGCGCCCCGCCGAGTCCATGGCCGGGTCCAGCTCCACGTCCAGCGTGGCGCAGCCGGGCCCGGTGACGAACGCCTCGGTGCGGCGCAGGTCCGGCAGCCAGGCGATGCGCGTGTCGGGCTTCGCGGTGGGGCGCAGCTCGGGCGGCGCGAGCCAGGCTCCGGCGGGGCCCTCCACCGTGTAGCGCAGGTCCTCGGTGCCCGTGTTGTGGATGGACAGCGTGTGGTGGCCTTCCGGCACGTCGAGCACGTGGGACACCGGCGCGCCGTTGCCGAGCGCGGGCACCTCCCAGGTGCGCTCCGCGCCCGTGGGGCCCAGCGCGCGGACCGTCACGGGGCCGGCGGGCGTGAGCGTGCCACCCTCCGTGTCCGGCGTGGTGCTCCACAGCCACAGCACCGCCTGCGTGGGGCCGGTGACGTTGAGGGCCACCGCGCCGCCGGCGCCCAGGCGCTCCTGCGCGGACTCGGCCACCTCCACCAGCGGCAGGCGGAACGGGGTGCGGTAGACGGGCTCGATGAAGTAGTCGGTGCCCGCCTCGCCCTCGGCGCTCAGCCGCTCCCACTTCTCGCGGGCCAGCCGGTGCCGCGTCTCCGCGGACAGCTTCTCGAAGGGCAGGAAGGTGGTGCGCTCCACGCGCTTCTCGGCGCGCTCCTCGGCGGCCCGCTCCGAGGAGAGCAGCGGCAGCTGGCGCTGGGTGCGCACGTACATGCGCACCAGCAGCGTGCCGTGGACGCCAGCGGGGCGCAGGTACATCACCGTGTGCTCCGGGCGCGGCAGCGGCAGGCGCACCAGGAACTCCCGCTCGTCCGTCACCTGGTGGTTCGGGTCCGTGGTGAAGGCGCTCTCCTGCAGGAACGTCCCATCCTCCTGGGGCTGGTCCTTGCTCTGCCGGGTGCGGGTGAAGAGGGGGCGCTCCATCAGCACGCCGTTGGGGGCGCGCAGGAGCACCTTCAGGCCGTACTGGTACTGGCGCTCGGGTGCGTAGGTGGTGCCGTCGGGCAGCACCAGGTGCGTCACCACGCGCAGCTCCTCGGCGTCCTCGGGCACCTTGAAGCGCATCTCCTCGCCCGGCTTCAGCCGGTAGAAGACGAGCCGCTCGGCGCGGGCGAACTTGTCGTCACGCAGGGCCGCCGCCGAGTCGGCGCTGCGCACCACGCCCGCGCTGGCGGCATAGATGAGCGCCAGGGCGATGGCCAGGCCGGCCAGGGCCAGCAGGGCGCGAGCTTTCGTCTTCATCGCCGTCCCTCCGTGGACGTCAGCTCTCCGGTCAGCACCACCGGACGTCGGTGGCGCAGCGCCCGGTCCACGGCCGCCTCCAGCCCCTCGACGCCCGCCACCAGCTCCACCCGCTTCAGCGGCGACGGGTGCTGCTGGAGGAAGTACACGCCGCGCAGCACGTGCCGCCCCTGGCGCGCCTCCACCACCAGCCACGGCAGCCCGTGCTCGGCGCTGAAGCCCGAGCGCACCGACTGCGTCACCGGCCCGGCCCGCTGCGTCCGGGCGAGCATCCGAAGCTCATGCACGTTCTGCTGGATGATGTAGCGCTCGGCGCTCGCGGTGAGCGCGGCGAAGCGCTCCTGCAGCGCGGCCGGCGCAGGTCGCGAGGCCACCCCCAGCCCCGGCTTCAGCAGCGCCTGCAGCGGAGAGTCCTGCGCGGGCGCCGGCTTCGCCAGGCCGGCCAGCGCCAGCTCCGAGGCCACGAGGCGCGGGCCCACGAAGGCGCCGCGCAGGGGCTCGGACAGCCACAGCGTGGCGAGGCGCGCCCCGCCGAAGGTACGGGAGAAGGCCGCCTGCGGGCTCGCGTCCGTGAGGCCCGCCAGCTCCGGAGCGCCGTCGTGGTAGCGCACGCGCGAGGAGAGCCAGCCCAGCGAGCCGCTCTTCGCCAGCAGCCGTTCGAGGTCCGCCGGACGCTGGTCCTGCTGGAGCACCGGCCCGCCGACGTCCACCAGCACGTCCGCGTTCACCGACGGCCGCCCCGAGAAGCCGCGAATCTGGAGGATGCGTCCGGTGTCCTCGGGCAGCGCCCGGTGCACGGCCTGGTGGAAGGCCTGGAAGGACGTGCGCAGGTGGCCCTGGGTGGCGGGGTGGGGCACGCCGATGGCGTCGGCCTGGGTGGCCACCACCAGCGCACGGGCGCGGGACTCCTTCCACGCCTCCAGCGCCACGGCCAGCGTCCCCTGCTCGCGGTCCGGCGCGGGCACCCCGAAGGCGAGCGGCCCACCACCCGAGCGCACCAGCAGCGCGGCGCCCGCGCGGCCATGCTGGCCCTGCGCGTCCGTCACCCACCAGCACGGGCCCGAGTCCGCGCAGCCCTCCACCGGCTGCACCGTCAGCCCCATCAGCCTCGCCATGGCGGCGGCCCAGCGCGCGCGCAGCGGCTGGGGCACCGTCGCATCCCCCCCGCCCAGCAGCGGCGCGGCGACCTGCTGCTCCAGCACCAGCAGCTCCGCGTCGGTGGGCTGGGGCGTGGCGCCCTCCGCGTACGGCGCGGTCCGTGGCGGCGACAGCAGTCCCGCCCGGGCCTGGGCCTCGGTGAGGGGCGCGGGCAGCTCCGGCAGGCCTTCCAGCGCCAGCACGGCCAGGTCATGGGGATGCGCGCGCAGCACGCTCAGCTGCTCGTCGCCCCAGGCGAGGCCGGGCTCGGGCGGCGCGGCATCCGTGACGGTGATGCCGGGCCACAGGGCCTCCATGCCCGTGGGAGCCTGGCCGCCGGGCACGTGGAGCTGCGCGCCGCCGGGTGCCACCGCCGCGTCGGCGCGCACCTGGAGGCGCTCGCTCGTGGTCAGCGTGACGTGGGCGGCGCGCAGGGGCGCGTCCGGCTCGTGGAGGGCGTCACCCGTCCTCAGCCCGGCGCCGGACGTGTCCAGGCCGCTGGCGATGATGGCGCGGCAGCGCACGCGCTCGCACAGGGCGGCGGCGGCCTCGGCGCTGGGGGCCTCGGTCAGCGGACGGGGCACCTCCAGCACGGGGCCGGGCGCGCCCGGAATCAGCAGCGCGGTGTCCCAGCCCAGCCGGCCCTCGGCGCGCTCGCGCTCCACCAGGGCGAAGCGCTCGGGCGCCTCCGGCGTCTCGCGAGGCAGCGCGCGCAGCTCCAGGCCCAGCGCCGTGGCGCGCTCCTTCACCCGCTGCTGTCCGGCCGCGTCGGGTGACGCCAGCCAGGCATTGGCCGCGCGCCAGAGCGCGGAGTACTGGCGCAGCTCGTGGTTGCGCCGGCGCAGCGGCACGCCGCTGGCGTCATTCTCGCGGGCGGTGGCGCGCGCATGCGCCATGACGCCCAGCGGGCGCGTGTCCAGGCCCAGCCCGGGGGCCTGCGTGGCCGGGGCCTCCGGCGCCAGCGCGATGGCCGGACGGGGCTCCACCAGCGACAGGCCGAAGCCGATGAGGCTGCCCACGATGAAGCCCGCCAGCGACGTGTGCACCGTGGCCAGCATCACCCGCGCCACGGCCTGCTTCTGGAGGATCTTCACCGCCAGCAGCGTGGGCACCAGGTAGCCGAAGCCGAACAGGTCGGTGACCTTCAGGCCCGGGACGCGGCCGCCCAGCGCCCAGCCGATGGCCCACTTCACGACGAAGCCCAGGAAGAAGACGAGCACCGTCTTCCGGGGGCCTTCCAGGTTGAGGGTGCGCAGGCCCGGCGTGGCCAGCAGCGCGCGGGTGCCCACCACCAGCAGCAGTACCTCCACCAGCGTGGCCAGCAGCTTGGCCGGCTCCAGCCACGTGAGGGCCAGCAGCGCCGGCACCAGGATGCCGTTGAAGTCCCAGCCGTAGTGCAGGTTGAAGCGCGCGGCCAGCAGCGCCGTGACGAGCAGGATGATGTACGCCTTGGGACTGGCCAGGAAGTCCTGCGCCACGTCCTCGTACATGAGCTCCAGGCTGGAGAAGGACAGGTTGGTGGCCGGCAGCAGCACGAAGCGCAGCAGCACGTACGTGAGCAGCACCGGCACGCCCACCTGCCACAGCCCGCGGCGCAGCTTCAGCTTCCAGAAGGCATTGGCCGTCAGCGGCACCAGCACGAGGCCGATGCTGTGCAGGCTGCGGTCCAGGGCGAACGACGTGCCCCAGCGCGCGTCAATCCACAGGCCCACGTGCGGCAGCAGCACCGCCTCGCTCACCGCGCGCACCAGCACGCTGGAGAGGACGATGGCGAAGAAGCGGTCTCTTCCGAAGAACTCGCTCCACGCGCCTGTGCGGCTGAAGCCCGCTGAGAGCGCCAGGGCGAGCGCGTAGGTGAGTATCGACTCCACCACGACGGTGACGCCCGCCTCGGGGTGGATGACGAAGACAGATGCCAGGTAGCCCGGAACGACCAGGCCCACGAACACCCACCCGAACGACTCGGTGAGGAGGGCCAGGATGAGCACGCCCACGAGCACCGCCGCCAGAATGGAGGTGTCGAGGCTGTACGCCGGGAAGAGTGTCAATGTGGATAGGAGCGCCATGACGTCGCTCCGCGCCAAGCTAAGGAGACTCTTCTCACCGGCTAGTAACGCGCCCGCCGTTACTGGCCGAGCGTCGGCCAGGGAACCGAATTCCCCGGCCTTTCCGGACGCGACTGCCGGGCGCCAGACACTGCCACCGGCAAGGGGTCCAGTATCAGGCTCACGCCCACGAAGTAGGCGCGGGTCGGATTCTCAGGGGCACGGAGCCTGCACGCACCAGGCGCCCGGGGGGATCACGGACAGCCGGTGCTGCTCGCCACGGCGGGGCAGCCCAGGCCATTGCCCGGAAGCGAACAGGGCACCGTCTCCGCGAGCGCCTCGATGACGGCGCCCGACGCGGTGCCGCGCAGCATCGACGCCTGCTCCAGGTGGAGGAAGCGGTCGCTGGCGGTGGGCGCGTCCGAGTAGCACGCGTCGCCCGCGCCATTGTCGATGCGGCCCTGGACGTTGGTGGTGCCGCACAGCGCGCGGTGCTTGCCGGTGTCGTCGGGGGCATTGCAGGAGAAGACGCGGCGCGGGCCCGCGGGCAGGCGCTGGTTGAGCGCGTCGCGCAGGCGGACGGAGAGCGAGCCGGCGCGGTCCTTCGAGGTGCCGTCGCTGACGATTGCGGCCTCGGGGCCCTCCTCGGCGACTTCCATGCCATGGACGCTCACCGCGACGCCGTCCGGAAACGTGCCGCGCAGGGCGCGGTGGGCGGCGGTGAAGAAGTTGTTGGCGTAGTGCGCGGCGTCGGAGACGCGCTGGCCGGTGGTGCCGCAGAGGGTGGTGGTGCCGCTGCACGGGCTGACCGCGGCGCCGGCGCAGCGGTTGGAGCCGGTGATGAGCAGGGCGCGCGCGCCCAGCGCCACGAGCTGCTCGGCGCCCTGCTGCAGGGTGCCCGCGTCGGAGTCCGCGTGCGGCGTCTCCAGCCACAGGTCTCTCGCGGGCGCGAGGTTGACGATGAACGTGCCGCCGCCACGGCCCTGGCCCTGCTCCGTCAGCACCAGCCACCCGTTGCCGCTGTCGTCGTCGCGGAAGGTGGACAGCGCGTAGCCGAGCTGGGCGAAGTCCCGCGCCCGCTCCGCGGAGGGGCCGGAGGAGAGCAGCTCACGGAAGGCCCGCTCGAAGGCGGCGAGCTCGGTGCCGCCCGGCTCGCGGAAGCCCTCGCTGTCCTGGGCCGTGATGGAGACGCCGCCGAGCCACGTGCGCAGGCTCCCCTTCTGGAGGGGCAGGCTGGCGGCCAGGCCGCAGCTGTTGAGGGGCGCGGGCGCGACGGCCTCCTGCGAAGGCGCCGGAGTCGCACCGGCAATGTCGGGGAGCGCGGTGTCGGGCGTCTTCCCGGGCGCGGGCGCAGAGGGCACGGGGGCCTCCACGGCGCCGGGCGCGTCGGGCGAGTCACCACCTCCGTCGGAGCCCGTACAGGCGGCGACGGAGAAGAGCATCAGCGAGGCAGCGAGCGAGCGCAGGATGGGGGCCATTGCCCGAGCCGAACAGCCGACTGGTCGGGACCATTCTTCCCACCACTCCCGGCACGGGGCGGCCCGCCGGGGGGCTGCTCCCATGCCCGCCCCACATGCGGGGTGCCTCAGTAGAAGAAGCGCGTGGAGAGGATGAGGCGCAGCGCATGGTCCGCGGCGCCGTCCAGGTTCTGTCTCCGCCCGAAGAGCAGCTCCGCGCCCAGCTCGAAGGAGCGCATGGGCCGCACCTTGAGGTTGCCGGAGAGGTAGTGCGTGCGCTTCAGCGTGGTGCCGGGCAGCGACGCGGGGGGAGAGAGCACCTCCAGGTAGCCGTAGACGAACGTCGACGCGAGCCACTCGGTCCACTGGGGCTCGAGCCCGCCGTAGAAGCCGAAGGAAGCCACCGTCTCCAGTCGCCCGGGGGCCACGAGCACCGCGTCCAGGCCCTGGCCCGCGAGGTCTCCGATATAGGTGCCGATGCCGCTGCCGTAGTGGACCTGTCCCGACGCGCGCCAGCCATTGCGCTTCCACGTCCACAGCCCGTTCAGCATGACGCCCCAGCCCGTCACGGTGTCCTCGCTCCCACCGTCGAGCGCGTAGTAGGTCAGCCACCGTGCCACGCCCGCCGCGCGGACGTTGCGGCCCTCGCCGAAGTCCCACTCCAGTGCGCCGGACACGTCGGGCATGGGCGTGCGCGCCTCTTCCGCTTCGTCATCCAAGAGCGTGAGGTCCGGCTGCGGGCGCTCCAGGGACACCTGCACGAGCAGCGGGCCCAGCGTGGGGCCGTAGCGCAGCATCTCCCTGCGCGCGGCCAGCATGGAGCCCGGCCCCTGGAAGTCGAGCGTGTCGGGGATGGACTCCAGGCCCATGAAGGTGGACCACTTGCGCCCGGCGAGGAACGGGCCGACGGCGGCGTACACCTCGTACACGCGGAAGTCGCCGCCGCTGGAGCCCTCGCCGTAGAAGTCCGCGGACACGTGGCCGATGAGCGGGCCGAGCATCGACAGCTTGCCGCCCTCGAAGAAGAGGCGGCTCTGCTTCGCGTTGAAGTTGAGGTTGGGCCCGCGCAGGCTCGAGCCCACGGGGATGGAGGCGGGGACGAAGTCCTCCTCGTTCTCGATGGGGCGGAAGTCGTAGTTGAGGTCCACCTTGATGCGGCCCCGGAAGGTGACGTAGCCGCGCTTCAGGTCCTCCTCGGTGGCCGGGCCCGCCTTCATCACGATGCCGGTGAGGTCCGGGTCGATGAGGGCCCCGGGCACCTCCTCCGGCTTCGCCTCGGTGGTGGGCGGCTCGGGCTCCTCGGACTCGGTGGCCTCCTGGGCCATGGAGGGGACGCCTCCGTCCGGGGCCGCCTCCGCGCGGGCCGGCTCCGCGTCAGCGGGCGTCCCGGCGTCGGGAGGCTGCGGCATGGGGAAGGCGAGGGCGCGGCTCGAGGCCAGCACCAGCGCCCACAGCATCGCCACCTGGCTGGCTCTCCCCATGCGGCGCTCCCCGTGGCTTCCGACGACGCGGAGCGCCGGGAGGGGAGGATGCGGAGTCGGGTCCAGGGCCGCACCACGGCCCCGGGTGTCACCTGGGTGTTCGCTAGTCGGTGACGCACTCCTCCCGCACCTCGTTGCGGCGTGCCTCCTTGCTCTCGATGGAGTCTCCGGAGAGGGTGAGGGTGGTGACCTCGTCCCCGCTCACCACCGAGCCGCACTCGGCGATACCCGCCTGGCAGTGACGGGTGAACACCACGGTGTCCTTCTTCGCGCGGCGAATGCTGGCCACGGTGCAGCGGTAGGCCGCGGGGCCGTTGCGCACGTCGCCGGAGAAGTCCTCTTCACCCACGACGGCCACGCTGTGGAGCACCTGGCCCGCCTTGCTCATCAGCGCGAAGCGGTAGTGGGTGCGCGTGAAGGTGTCGCCCGGCATGTCGTCCTCGGGCGCTTCGGACTCCTCGTACGTGAACACCTGGAGCACGCGGCCTCCGTCCAGCTTGAAGCGGTGGGAGTCCACCTTCAGGGTGGCCGCCTCGAGGCCCGGGCACGCCAGCTTCTCCTTGGGGACCTTGACGTCGCGCGCGTACGCGTCCGGAGCGACGCTCTTGAGGTGCTCGAGCACCGCTCCACCGTCCTCCCTGGGACAGATGCCGACGACCCACACCCAGAAACCGGGCTTGAGCCCCGGCAGGGTGTTGCTCTCGACGAGCGTGGGGCCACCCTCGGGCACGGCGATGCCGCCGCTGGAGAGCACCTGTCCGATGGGCTTCCAGGCCGGGAGCAGCGCCTCCGCCTCCGCCCGGGTCTTCGCGCCCTTCCAGATGAGCGCCGTGGCCTCCTCGGCCCTGCCGGCGGGTGCCCAGGCCAGGGCCAGCGCGAACGACGTCACGAGCCACACACGCATGGATGTTCCCCCTCTTCGTGGAACGGTGGTTACCGCGAGGCCGGCGTGCCCACGCGTGCCAGGGCCTCTTCGACGTACTGGATGCCCCGGGGCGTAATCGCCTTGCCCTTCTTGGTGTCCTGGGCGTAGCCGCTGTGCAGCCGGAGCGCCTTGGCGGCGTTGGGCGCGGCGTACGTGACGCCCAGCTCGCCCCAGAAGCGCGACGTGGTGCCGGACGTCACCTCCACGTCCGTCTCCACGGCCCGGGCGAGGTACAGCGGGATGAGCGAGCGCACGAGCTGGTCCTTCTGCCGCCCCGCGGAGACCAGCGCCTCGTGCTTGGGGTGCGCGCGGAGCGCCTCGACCAGCCGGGACACCACCACCGTCGCGTCCTGCGTCGCATCGCCCGCGGCGCGCTCCGCCTTCTTCTTCGGCTTCGCGCGGCCCTTCGCCGCGCTCTTGCGCGCCTTCGGGGCCGCGGCCTCGACGCCATTGCGGACGGCGGCCTTCCCGCCCTTCGTGGCCCGGGCCTGCTTCGCCTTCGCGCGGCTGGCGGGCGCGGCCTTCTTCGCGCTCGGGCTCGGAGGCTCGGCCTCGGAGGCGGCAGGCGCCGGGAGCTCGGGCTCGGAGGCCTTCACGGGCTCGGGGGCCCGGGCTTCGGAGATGGGCCTCGGGCGCGGCGTGCGCTCCACGACAGTCTGTTCGGCGGCACGGGCGGGAGCGGAGGGCGGCGGGGCACGTCCCACGACCTCGTTCCGGGGCGAGGCCGCTTCGCGCCGGTACCCCAGCATCGCGCGCACCTCACCCACCACCCCACCCAACCCCACGTTCTGGAGCAGACCTTCCAACCGGGAAGTGAAAGACACCTGGCGAGCCCTCCTGGACCCGCGCACGTTACCCCAACCCGCGCGGATCCGGATCAGCACCTCCGGCGGCGGGCCCTCCCCCGGGTTCCGCCAGGCGGACGGAGGGCCTCCGGAGTCGGCTCACGGCAGGGTGTTGTAGAGGCCCAGCCCGCTGGGAGCGCCCCACCCGGTGGGGATGTCCCAGCCAGGGCCGGAGACGTAGCCCCGGTCGGAGACACCCACGGTGATGTCCCGGAAGGTGTCCTGCACCTCGGGCAGCGTGTAGAGCTGCGAGTTGAGCCAGCCGACCTGAGGCTTGTTCTGCGTCGCCCGGGCGCTGTTCACCACCGCAATCAGCCCCGCGAAGATGGGCGAGCCGAACGAGGTGCCCGTGTTGGGGAGGGTGTTGCCCAGCCACGTGTACCAGTAGCCGGTGTCCGCGTTGAGGGCCACGTCCGCCACGGCCCGGCGGCGGGGCGGCGTGGGCAGGCCCCGCTGCCACTCGGGCGTGGGGAAGGTCATGCTGATGCCGGAGCCGGAGTAGAGCCAGGTCACCTCGCTGGTCACCGTGTTGCCGTTCATCCGCAGCTGCGTGCCGCCCACGGACGTGACGTAGGGGCTGGAGGAGGGCACGTCCACCCCGGCCGAGTCACCGCCCGCGGCGACCACGGTGATGCCGAGCGCGGCGGCCATCGTCGCGGAGGCGCTGTACTGCTCGTGCACCGCGCGCGGCTCCGAGTCCTCGCGGTGGGCGAACGAGTCGGTGATGACGGACACCTCGCCCCGGGCGATGGCCTCGTTGAAGGTGTAGATCATCGACGTGTTGCGGGCATCCGGGCCCATGTAGACGACGATGTCCGCCTCGGGAGCCATGACGCTGGCCCACTCCACGTCGAGCTGGCCCTCACGGTAGCGCGTCCCGGGCGGCTCCATGGTCTGGACCACGGTGGGGTCCGCGCGCTCGATGCCGAAGATCTTCCAGAAGGCGCGCAGGTCCTTCCACCGGAAGCTGGCGCCGATGGTGACGCCCAGCTTCACGCCCTTGCCGCGGAAGCCGCGCTGGTAGAGGGGCGTCAGCCCGTAGGCGCTCGCCACCTGCTGGGGTGTGAGGCCGTCGCTGAGCGGCTGGGGCTGCGTGGTGGGCACGTCGCCGAACTCGCCAGGCAGCGGGCCCGGGTCGGTGGGCAGGTCCACCGCGACGATGGAGGCGATGCGCTCCTTCACGTACGCCGGCGCCTTGATCTCCACGTTGGGTGGCAGGCCGTAGACGTTGTGCGGGTCATTGCCGCCCTGGGGCGACTTGCGCTCCAGCACGATGAGCTGGACGCCGAAGGCCTCGTTGAACTGGGACACGGTGCCGGTGAAGTGGATGAGCAGCCGGTTGGTGGCGACGCGCTCCACCTTGAGGCCCACCGACTCCAGGTGGTCCGACACCAGCTTGACGTCCTGCTCCCACGGCGCGTGCTTCGCGTTCCACTCCTGGGGCGTCATGTACCGGCGGAAGCGGGGGCTCTTCGGGTCGTACATCTCCTGGATGGCCGTCTCCAGCTCCGCCTTCTTGCGGATGGGCAGGGCCACCAGGCCGCGGATGAGGTCCGTGTTCTTGGCGGGCCCCAGGTCCGTGTAGACGCCCGTCATCGGCCCCGGCACGCCGTCCGGGGTGGGCGTGGGCGTGCGGTCCGGGTTCTCCGGCAGGGGCGGTGGCCCGTCCGGGTCGACGGGGGCCGGCGGCGGCTCGGGCGGAGGCGGCGTCGGCGGAGGTGGCTGTGGCGGCGGAGTGGGCGCAGGTTCTGGAGGGACGGGTTCCGTGGGACCCGTGACCTTGGGCAGACCCACCGGAACCAACCGGTCCGAGTCTCGACAGCCCGTGCCTCCCAGGACCGTCAGGAGAAGTACGCCGGCAAGGATGCTTCCTCTCATGTCGTGGCTCCCCCAGCCGAGCGGCGGGCCTGGACCGGCCGGCCGCTTCCCATCCCGCCCCCCCTCGAGGAGGACCCGCGCGCTCACGCGCTGAGGGAAGGTGGGTGCGGCTGGGAGGCTGTGCAACTGTTCGCCAGCGTGCATAGGAGGCTAGAGTGAGCGCATCCGTCCCCCTCGCATGCGGCTGCTGCCCTCTGCCCTCGTCCTGATGCTCCTCGCGCCCTGCGCGGCCCTGGCCCAGGGTGACTCCCGTATTGCCTTCCTGGGGCGCCAGCTCCAGCAGGGCAAGGACCCGCGCACGCGCTCGCAGGCGGCGCTGGTGCTGGGCGCCACCGAGGACCCGGAGGCGGTGCCCCTGCTGTGCGGGGGCTTGAAGGACGCGAGCGAGCTGGTGCGCGTGGCGGCGGCGAAGGGGCTGCAGAAGCTGCTGGAGCCCTCCGCGCTCGGCTGTCTCCAGGGGCACAAGGGCGAGGCGGACGCGGCGGTGCAGGCGGCGGTGGGCGAGGCGGTGGGGGCGCTGAAGGCGTACCAGTCGCGGACGCCGAGCCTGTATGTATCGATGGACGGGCTGAAGGACCGCACGGGCAAGCTGCCGCCGGAGCTGGTGAAGGCAACGGAGGCGCGGCTGCGCTCGAGGCTGATGCGCAGGGGGGCGATGCTGGCCCCGGCGAAGGAGTCGAAGGCGGCGGCGAAGGGCACGCTGAAGAAGCTGGGGGTGCCGGGCTACCGGCTCACCCCGGAGATTCAGGCGACGGAGGGCGGCGGGCTGAAGGTGGCCATCGTCTGCCTGACGTACCCGGAGCTGTCGTTGATGGGGCAGGTGGAAGTGAAGGCCGCGGGCGCGCAGCCCGGGGACCTCCTCAAGGCCTTGGTGCCGAAGGCGGTGGAGGAGGCGGCGGAAACCTTCGAGTGGAGCAGCGAGACATGACGACGACCACGGCTCCCATGGCGCCCACGAAGCGGCGCTGGCGCAACTTCCTGCTCGACACGGGCTTCCAGCTCAAGCTGACGGCGTACATGGTCCTGGTGACGCTGGTGCTGTCGGCGCTGCTGGGCGTGTTCCTGGTGCGCGCGGCGCGCTCGCTGATGCGCGAGACGGCGGCGGCGGTGGAGGCCCGCTCGCGGGCGGCGGAGGTGAGCCGCGAGCTGTCCGGCGCCACGCTCTCCAACGAGCTGCTGGCGCGGATGGACGACCCGGCGTTCGAGGCCACCTTCCGCGAGAAGGCGCGCTCCATCGACGCGGCGTACGAGGCGGAGCGCTCGGCCATCGTCGCCCAGCGGGCGGAGCTGGAGCGGCAGCAGCGGCTCACCTGGTGGGTGCTGGGGGGGCTGCTGGCGGGCTTCACGGTGGTGGTGGCGCTGGGCACCATCGTGGTGACGCACCGGCTGGCGGGGCCGCTCCTGCGCATCCGGCGCATGGTGAACGAGGTGCACGAAGGCAAGCTGCGCCCGCCCCAGTACGGCCTGCGGGACGGGGACGAACTGCGGGACCTCTTCGAGGCGACGCGGAAGATGGTGCAGCGGCTGAGGGAGCAGCACGAGGAGGACGCGCGGGCGCTGGCGAAGGCACTGGAGGCCGCGGAGCGCTCCGGGGCCACGCCGGAGCTGGTGGCGGAGCTGCGCACGCTGGAAGGCCGCTACCGGGCGCGGCTGGAGGCGTAGCCCGCCGGGAGCGGCCTCGCCGCGTCAGTGCTTGCGGGGGCGGAGCTTGCGAAGCTCCGCTTTCAGTGCGGCCAGCTGTCGCTCGGCCTCCTCGCGTCGCCGGGACTCTTCCTCGCGTCGCCGGGACTCGGCAGACAGGCGCCGCTCCGCCGCCCTGCGCCTCCGGGCTTCCTCGTCGACGCGCCGGCTCACCTTCTCAATCTTCTCCCGGAGCAGCTCCAGCAACTCCGAGGACTCGAGCAGCAGCGTCTCGCCCGTCCACAGCAGCAGCTGGTCGTCCCGTACCTCCAGCTCCAGCCCCAGCACCTTCGAGACGTACCGTCCCTTTCGCGGCCTGATGCGCGTGTACGTGCGCGCGGAGCGTGTCTTCAGCCGGAAGCCCTCCAGCAGCTCCCGGTTGCGGTCGTAGATGAAGTACTCGGGAATGCCGAGGCGGGCATAGCGCCGCACGTTGAACTCGGCGTCCTTCTTCCGGTCGCCGCCGACGTGGACCTCCATCACCCAGTCCAGGCCCTTGCCTTCGTGGCTCACCAGCCACTTCCCCCGGCTGTGGGCCTCGACGTCGAACACCACCAGCACGTCCGGCGCGAAGCGTCGCTCGGCAGGGTAGTAGACCGGCAGCTCCGAGCCCACGTACACGTTTCGCCGCTGGTGGCGGAAGTGGCCCCGCAGCACGTCCAACGCCCGATGCTTGCCCTCCTGATGTCTGTCGCCCTCCGGCGGTGACATCTCGCTGTCCGTCACCTCGTCGGGAAGTGACTCCACCACCTCCGCCCTCTCCTCGGGCCCCATCGCGTCCCACTCCTCTTGGGTGGGGGCCTGAGGGAAGGTCCGTCCACGGTCGTCATCCGCGTGCCATCCCATGCCGTGAAAGCGTGCGGTCGGCAGCCTCGCGCGTCAATGCCTCGCGGTGCATGGCAAGCCGCGCGCCAGCGGGCGCCGAGAGGGCAGGGTGCTCGCACCCGCCTCCGCTCCATCCGGAACGGGCGGAAGAGTCCAGGCTCACGGACTCCGCACGCGTCACGCGCCGGGATTTTCGAGCTCGTCGGGCTTCGGCGCCCGTCAGCCCCAGGAGCGCGCGGGGTCCACGTCCACGGTGAGCCCCGTCTCCTTCAGCACGCCATGGATGCGCAGGCGCGCCTGGGCCCACGGCAGGGCCTCCACGCGGTAGCCGTCGAGCGCGGCCATGAGGTGCCCGCGGTAGCTGGAGTGGCCCGGGTCCGCGAGGATGACGACGCCCCTGTCCGTGGTGGAGCGGATGAGCCGGCCCACGCCCTGGCGCAGCAGCAGCAGCGCGCGGGGCAGCCGGTAGTGGAGGAAGCCCAGGTACTCACCGCCGTTGCGAGACAGCGGCTCCTCGCGCGCGGCCACCAGCGGACGCAAGGCGGGCTCCAGCGGCAGCTTGTCGATGAACACGCAGCCCACGCCCCGGCCGGGGATGTCCACGCCCTGCCAGAAGCTCTTGGTCCCCAGCAGCACCGTGCCGGTGTCCCGCTCCTGCCGCGCCGCCAGCGAGCGGCTGTGCCCGCGCGATTGCCGCATCACCTCGATGCCCAGCGGCTCCAGCCGCGAGCGCACCTCCGCGCCCACGCGCTCCATGCGCCGGGTGGACGCGAAGAGGCCGAGCACCCGCCCGCCCATCGTCTGCGCCAGCCCTGAAATCCGCAGCGCGGCCCACTCCACGAAGGCCTCCTCGTGCGCGCGCGGCGCGTCCGTGACGAGCACCACCAGCGCTTGCTCCCGCAGCCGGAAGGGGGAGGGCGCTCGCACCAGCTTCGGAGCCGGCCCCTCGCCGCGCCCGTCCAGGCCCAGCCGCCGCAGCACGAAGGGCGCACCGTCCCCCGTGCCCAGCGTGGCCGACGCCAGCACCAGCGAGCGCTTGTTCGCCGCGAAGTCGCGCGACACGTACGCGGACACGTCCACCGGCTGCGCGCCCACGCTCCAGCGCTGCCGCTTCGGCTCCGACGTGGCCGAGTAGCACCGCCCCGGCGCGGGCTCGCCGGACAGCTCGCCCGCCAGCACCGCCAGCTCCCCCAGCTCCGACGTGGCCCCGGACAGCTCGCGCTCCAGCGCCGGGTTCCTCGCGGCCAGCTCGGGCAGCGCCGCCAGCACCCGCACCGCCAGCAGCGTGTGCAGCGACTGCAGCGCGTCGCGCACCGCCTCCAGCCCGTCGCTCACCGGCTCCCAGGCGGGCAGGGCGCGCACGGCCTCCGTCACCCGCAGCTCCGGCGCATATGCGCCTTCGTCCGGGTCCTCACCCACGGCGGTGGCGGACGGCTCGCACAGCTCCGTCACCCGCAGGCCCAGGTCGCGCGCCGCGTCCAGCAGCCGGCGCAGCCCGTCCTCCACCTCGCCCATCAGCGCGCGGGACTCCAGCCGCGCCGAGCCCAGCGCCCGCCGCAGCTCCGCGAACAGCCCGCGCCGCCCGTCCCGCCCGTGCAGCCGCTCGGTGAGGCGCTGGAAGGCGAGGTCGGACAGCTCCACGGCGAGCGCGGTGGTGGCCACGTCCTCCACCTCGTGGGCCTCGTCCAGCACCAGGTGGTCCAGCTTCGGGTAGCGCGCGGGCCAGGCGAAGGCCAGCGACTGGTTGATGACCAGCACGTCCGCCTCGCGGGCCTGCGCCACCGCCGAGTGGTAGAAGCACTTGTGGAAGTGCGGGCACTTCTCGCCCAGCGTCGTCGCCGCCTCCGAGCGCACCGCCGGCAGCAGCCCGAACATCACCGGGAAGCGCTCGCGGAACCAGTGGCTCAGCCGGTCCAGGTCGCCTTCCTTGCTGCGCCGCATGTACGCGCGCAGGTAGGCCCGGGGCGCGCGAGCGGAGTGGCCCATGCCGGGCTCCACCCGCGTGGCCTCCAGCGTGCGGCGGCGGCACAGGTAGTTCGTCTGGCCCTTGAGCAGCGCGTAGCCGAACGCGCCATTCATCGCCCGGTGCAGCCGGGGCAGGTCCTTCTCCAGCAACTGGTCCTGCAGCGTCTTGGTGTGCGGCGCCACGCCCACCTTGCGCCCGTTGCGTGCGGCGAAGAGGGCCGCGGGCGCCAGGTACGCCAGCGACTTGCCCGTGCCCGTCCCGGCCTCCACCGCCACCTGCCCGCCGTCCGACAGCACGCGCGCCACCGCCTGCGCCACCTCGAGCTGCGCGGGCCGCCCGAGGAAGCCGTCGCCCGCGCGCTCCAGCGCACCGCCCGCGCCCAGCACCGCCGCCACCTCGTCCGGGCGCACCGGCACCACCGGCGCGTCCGCGTCCGGCTCGGGCGGGGCCGCCATGCCCCCCGCCCGGCGGCGCTCCGGGCGCGCGCGCAGGAAGCCCTGCGGCTCCAGCGCCAGCGGCACGGACGCCGCCCGGCACGCCGCGCGCAGCCGCGACAGCAGGTCCACCAGCGGCCACTCCTCGTAGTCGAAGGCGCCGCTGCCGCCGGCCGCCTCCTCCAGCCCCGCGTCCTCCTGGGCCAGGCGCAGCTCCGCGCCGCGGCGAGGGTCCAGCGTGGCCAGCAGGTCCGTCACGTCCTCCGCGCGGCCCTCGCGGATGCAGCGCTCCATGGCGTGCACCAGCACGGACTGCACCGCCTCGCAGTCGGACAGGGCGCGGTGCGGCTGGCGCAGGGCCAGCCCCGCCCACCGCAGCAGCGACTCCAGCGAGTGGCTGGGCAGCTCCGGGTGCAGGTAGTGCATCAGCTCGCACGAGTCGAGCACCGGGGCGCGGATGGGGCCCAGCAAGTCGGGCAGGAAGCCCTTCTCGAAGGGCGCGTTGTGCGCCACCACCGTCCAGCCGGTGAGCCGCTCGCGCAGCTCCGCCACGTCGGTGCCGAAGCGCGGCCGACCCGCCAGGTCCGCGTCCGTCAGGCCCGTCAGGCGCCGGATGGTGAGAGGCAGGGGCCTCGACGCCGAGTACAGGCGCGCGAAGCGGTCCACCTCGCGCCCGTTCTCATAGAAGAGGCAGCCCAGCTCGATGACCTCGTCGACACGCGGGTCCAGCCCCGTGGTCTCGAGGTCGAGGAAGACATGCCGGGTGAAGAGGTCCGCCGCGCCGCCCATGCTGGCCGCCGAGCCTAAGCCCGACCTGCCGCGGAGGACAGAAATCGGCCGGCGGCCTCACTCCACCATGAACACGCCGGAAATCATCTTCCCCATGGCGCAGCCGTACACCAGCTCGCCGGACTCCTTGGGCGTGAAGGCGATTTCCACCGGCTGGTTCAGCGGCAGCAGGGTGTTGATGCCGTAGCCGTCCATGACGACCTCGGTGGCGCACGTCTCCTCCGTCTTGCGCGTCACCACCAGCTTCACCGGCTCACCCTTCTTGAGGCTCACCGGGCTGGGCTCGTAGCCCTTCTGCGTCACGGTCAGCTCCACCACGCGCACGCCCCCCTCGCGCTTCTCGGCGGGAGCAGCCGCCGCGGGAGCGGCCGCCGCGGGCGCCTCCTCGGCCTTCGCCGGCGCCGAGGGCTTGGAGCACCCCTGCTGCGTGGCGCCCACCATGGCGGCCGTCGCGGCCAGGGCGAGCCAGGGCTTGATGATGCGGGAGATGAACGGGCGCATGGGGTGTCTCTCGACGGGAGGAGGGAAGGGGGTGCTGCACCCCCGCGACAGGCTCAGGCCTCGTCCGCGGGGGCGCTTTCGGCGCCGGGCTCGGAGCCGGTCTCCGAGCCGGTCTCCGAGCCGGTCTCCGAATCCACATCCGGATTCGGCTCCGCGGTCGGCTCGAAGCGGAGCAGGGCGTGCAGCGGGACGAAGACCTCGTGGCCCTTCTCGCCGAGCAGCAGGTCGAACCGGCCCACGTGCATCAGCGGGAGCTTCAGGGTGATGCCGTTGCGCAGCACCAGCTTCACCTCCTGGCCCAGGTGGTCCAGGAAGGCGCGAGGGTCCGAGTACGGACGCTTGTCCGGCTGACGCGCTACCGACGCGGGCTTCTGCGTCAGCTTCGCGTCCCGCTCCAGCCCGGGCAGCAGCCGCTCCCAGTCCGCGCGGCGGGCCAGCAGCACCACCTGCAGCTTCTCCAGCCGCCCGGTGCGCTCCAGCGTGAAGGAGATGGGCTCCTCCACCACCAGCGTGTCCAGCAGGGAGCGCTCCGCCAGCACCACGGAGACCTCCGCCTTGCCGCTGATGAGGCCCGTCAGGAACTCGGCGACGATGGCGTTCTCCACCTCGCCACGCGCCTGCTTGATGGCGGCCTTGCGCTGGGTGCGCTCCTTGCGCGCCATGAACTCGGCCACCGTCATGCCGCTCTGGAGCACGCCGAAGGCGTCTCCCAGCGACAGGCCCGGCGTCTGGCCCATGAGCTCATAGACCTGGTCGAAGCGCTTGGCCTCCTCGGCGTGCAGCTTGCGCCACACGCGGCACTTCATCTTCCCCTCCAGCTCGCCCTTGGCGATGCGGGCGGGGACGTGCTCGCGCGCCGCCAGCAGTTGGATCTGCTCCGGCGTGGGCGGCGGGCGCGGCGTCGAGGGGCGGAACCCGCCCGGACGTCCGCCGAAGCCACCCGGCCGGGGCGCGCCGCCGGGACCCCCGGGGCGGGGCCCCATGGGACGCGCGCCCGGAGCGACACCCGTCGGACGGGGCGTGGGGGCAGGCGTCACGCCCACCGCGGGGCGCGGCGTCGGGGCCGGCAAGGGCGCCGGGGCCGTGACGGCGGGCCGGGGCGCGGGCGTCGGCGTGGGCGCCGTGGCGGCTGGCCGGGGCGCGGGCGTGGGAGTGGGCGCCGCGGCGGTCGGCCGGGGCGT